>JBDRLW010000030.1:0-111054 GCA_043812655.1 bacterium
CCAACCGTCCAAGTCGATTTTAATTTACCGCAAAGATTTAATTTAACCTACGTCGCCGAAGATGGCAAAGAAAAGACCCCAGTCATGGTCCACCGCGCGATCTTAGGCAGTTTGGAACGCTTTATGGGCGCTTTAATCGAACAATACGGCGGCGCCTTCCCCACTTGGCTCGCTCCAGTCCAAGCGATCGTCCTGCCGATCTCGGAAAAGTTCTTGGCGTATGGTGAAAAAATCACCACTGAATTGAAGGCAGCCGGGATCCGTGCTGAGCTTGACCGGAGAGGCGAAAAGATCGGCGCCAAGATCCGCGACGCCCAAATGCAAAAGATCCCTTATATGTTAATTGTCGGCGAAAAAGAACAAACAGCCGGGACGGTCGCCATTCGGCACCGGAGCCGGGGAGACCTAGGCGCCAAGCCCCTTTCTGACTTCCTCTTTGACGTGAAGCCTGAAATACGCTATAATAATGAAACTAATGGGGGCTAAAGCGTATTAAGGACTATCAGATAAACGAGCGGATCTGGGCCAGGGAAGTCCGGCTTATAGACGATGAAGGCAAACAGCTCGGTGTCGTCGCTACCCCAGAGGCGCTTCGGCTCGCCAGGGAAAAAGGTTTTGACCTGATCCTGATCGTCGCTAATTCCAAGCCGCCCGTGGCGCGGATCGGCGATTACGGCAAGCTTAAATATGACCTGGCCAAGAAAGATAAGGAAGCCAGGAAGTCATCAAAATCGGGGACGCTCAAGGAAGTTAAACTTTCACCCAAAATTGCCGACCACGATTTTAATGTCCGAGTGGAAAAGGCCAAAGAGCTCCTTTTGAAGGGGCACAAGGTTAAAGCCACCATTATGTTTAGAGGGAGGGAAATGGCGCATGTCAACCTGGGACGAGTTGTCCTCGACCGGTTGATCGAAGCGATCGCGGAGCACGGCAAGGCCGATGCCCCATCAAAGATGGAAGGGAAAAATTTGTTCGCCATCTTGTCGCCAATAAAAAAGTAAGATGCCAAAAATAAAAACCAGAAGAGCGGCCGCCAAAAGGTTCGTCATTAAGAAATCCGGGACGATCATGAGGCGCCATGCCAAACTGCGCCATCTCTTGGAATGCAAGAATAGCCGCCAGCGGCGCAAATTAAGAAGGTCATCAGTCGTCTCCCCGTCCGACGAAAGAAGGATCAGGGATATGCTGCCGGGAGGTTCCAATGGTTAGAGTAAAACGGGGCTTCGTTGCGAGGCGTAGAAGAAAGAAATTAATTAAGAAGGCCAAAGGGTTTAGAATAACCCGTAGGACGCAGTTTAGACAGGCCAAACAAGCCGTTTATAAGGCAATGCGCCATGCCACCCGGCATCGCAAGACCAAAAAACGGACCATGAGAATGCTCTGGACCACCAGGATTAACGCGGCCGTCCGCCAGCTCGGCTTGAAATATAATGAGTTTATCGCTCTGCTGAAAAAAGCCAATATTAAGCTTGACCGGAAGATCTTGGCTGATCTGGCTATTAATGACTCTTCCGTTTTTGGCAAGATCGTCGCCGCGATTAAAAAAGCATGATCGAAATGGGGGTCGGAGGACTCGGCTTTGATCCACGCAACTTGTCTCCTCTGGTCTTACTTAAAGATACCGAAGATCTTAATTTTCTCCCGATCTGGATCGGGGTGTTTGAAGCCTCGGCGATCGCCATGGAGCTCCAAGGGGTTGTCCCTCCCCGGCCAATGACCCACGACCTGATCAGGAATATCGTCGAAGCCTTTGGCGGCAAATTCAAAAAAATAGTTATTAATGACCTCAAAGACGGAACTTTTTTCGCCGTAATTGAAATTGATGGTAAAGACGGAAAACCTTTAAGCCTCGATGCCAGGCCTTCAGATGCCCTAGCTTTAGCGGTCAGATGTCATATCCCAATTTTTGTCGCTGAAGGGGTCATGATGCAGGCTAAATTGGTTAATTCCGAAAAAGATGAAGCCGAAACCAAGAAGTTTAAAGACTTCATCGAAAATATGCGCCCCGAAGACTTTACTAAATACTACAAACAGGACTAGCTTACGACCGCGAGATCAAAAAGACCCCGGCAATAATGACCGCGATCCCTGCCCATCTGACCAGTGAAACATTTTCTTTAAAAAAGACCATTGAACAGATCGCAACTAAAACATAAGCTACGCTAACCATAGGATAAACAAAGCTTAATTGCATCCTCGATAAGACGATCAGCCAAAATATTGACGATAAACCAAAACAAGCAAAACCGAAGAAGACCCACGGGTTTAAGAACATCGGGATTATTTTCACTAAAAGCTGGCTGGCGGGAAATGAGCCGAACGCCATCATTCCTTTTTTCATCAAGAGCTGTCCAGCCACCGCCAGCAAGATCGACGTCGCCATTATTACATAATTCACCTTATATCTCCTTTTGTCTAAAATACTTCATTGGACTGGCCGTAAACTCGATCCGCAAGATCACCGCCGCGCCGCTCTTTTCTCCAACAGCGTAAAAAAACTCCTGGTCTTTCTCCCGAACGATCTTATATTCGCCACTCCCCAAGCTTCCCCTCTTCCCAACTGCCCCGTCTTTTAACCAGTTAAAATCATTCTCCGGTGCATGCGGTAGATCGGTATACCAGTTGGGATTATGGGCAAGCTCCACCTTTCCCGCTGCTATTCCTGCCTCCGCCAGCCACCACGCCTCTTCCCTTTTAACCAGGGAAACCGTTCCAGCATAATTATTATAGACTATTTTTGTCAAAATACCAGCCAGCAACAATAATGTAGAGATAATAACGATAACTATTAAGAGGGCATTGCCTTTCTTCATCTTATTCTCTCACCCCAACTAAAAAGGAAAAATGGTCGGTCGTAATCTCGGCTTGGCCCGGCGCGGGATAAGAAAACGCAAGTTTTTTTAGCTCATCTTCACTCGTTAAATAACTGACGCTTGCTCCTTTTTTTCTGCGCACTTTATTATTAACCAAGCTGTATGCGTATATATAGGAGCTAATTTTGATTTGGATCTCCTGCGAAGTTGAAGAGGTCAAGATCTCATCCGCTGAGCGGATATCACGAGCCAGGCGCTCGCATATTATATTTTCAACCTGTAAGTTACTGCTTTTATTGGCCACTTTTTTCCAAGTCCGATACGCGGCCGCAAAAGAAAAGAATATCCCGCTAATTAATATTCCCATTAATGAGAGAGAAATCATCAGTTCAACCAACGTAAAACCCTTTCTTTTTTTCAATATTTACTCCTTAAGCTAACCAGCTTAAACGGTGGATGTTTAGCGTCCCACGTTACCGTGACTTCGATCATCTCCAGTTCGCTGGCCGTCATTTCCTTTCTTAACGTTTCCATTTTACTTCTGCCTATATAAAGAGCCTTTGAATATTTCCCGCTTAAATCAAGGTAATTCTGCGCGGATTTTAGGAAATAGGCAAAGCTGGCAATGGTCGTAATAAATAACATCGTAGCGATAACAACTTCGATCAATGTAAAACCCCGCCTATTCAACTCTCACCCTCCCCACAGAAGAAAGGATAACTTTGCTCCCATTACCTAGATCAATTGTTTTTACGCTTAAGGCTTTGGGATAGCCTGAACGGGCAAAGGTATTGGTTGTTATCCCCGCTTGGGCTTTAGCTTGGTCGAGGCGAAGTGAGGCGGCAAGCTCCCTGGCGCTTGATTCACTCTTAATGTTTGCTTTGAACCGAGTAAAAGTAGGTAAAGATAAAGAGAATGCTAATCCGCAGATGCCGACAACTACCACCAATTCCGCTAACGTAAACCCCTTCCGCCCCATCTGTCCCCTCCCCATTTTTTTCTCCCAACTCCTAACTCCAAACTTATCGCGCGTCGATCAGCAAATTATCGATCAACCTTGTCTTCCCAACATGTGCGGCGATCGCCAAAAGTATTTTCCCTTTTGCTTGTTTCGCTTCTTCTAGCGTCTCTGGGTTAACCACCATTAAATAATCTATCCGGACGACCGGTTCGCTCCCAATTAGCGAACGGAGACGAAAAACGATCTTATTAATGTCTTTTTCTCCTCGCTCGATCTCTTCTTGCGCTATGGATAAAGCCTTATAAATTATCGCGGCCGCTTTCCTCTCGTGGCTGCTCAAGCGTGAGTTCCTTGAGCTCATGGCCAAGCCGTCGTATTCACGAACGATCGGGACTGAAACCAGTTCGATCGATAAATTCAGATCCTTGATCAGTTGCCTAATAATTAATTGCTGTTGAAAATCTTTTTCACCAAAAAAGACCACGTCGGGCGCCACAATATTAAATAATTTAGCCACGATCGTGGTAACCCCGCGAAAGTGGGCCGGCCTAGACCGACCGCACAGCTTCTTGGAGAGCCCCTCCACTTCAACGAAGGTCTTAAAATCTTCCGGTAAGATCTTGGACGCTTCCGGCAGGAAAAGAGCGTCAATATCATGATTTTTTAAAAGCTTCTTATCGTGTCTTAAGTTTCTGGGATAATGAGCAAAATCCTCATTCGGTGCAAATTGGATCGGGTTAACAAAAATACTGACGACAACAACATCGGCTTTTTTCTTGGCTTCGGCAACCAAGGAAAGATGTCCCTCGTGCAAGGCCCCCATCGTGGGGACAAACCCGACCTTTTTCCCATGGTTCTTTGCTTTTTGGGAAAAAAGATACATCTCGCGCAGGTTTTTTATTTCACGCATCTTATTTTATCAATCCATGCTTGGCGATCAGCCATAAGATCACGGCCAAGATTACCGCGAAGAGCTTAAGATAAATATTTTTAGAGAGGAAGGTCTTAAGCACTTTTCCCTCCTTCGGCCGTTGGCTTTTGCCAGGTCGCAAAATCGCATTTTGGATAGTTGCCGCAACCGTAAAAAGTTCGCCCTTTTTTGGTCCTTTTTTCAACCACATCGCCGCCGCACTTTGGACATTTTACTCCCAACTTTACCTGGATCGATTTTATATTTTTGCAATCAGGATAGCCGCTGCAAGCCAGGAAAGCGCCAAAGCGTCCATGCTTCATCACCATTGGTTTGCCGCATTTTTCGCAATTTTCCTGGATCGCCTTGATCTTGGCCTCTTCTTCAGGCAGGTTTTTAGTGAATTTACATTTTGGATAATTTGAGCAAGCCATAAAATCGCCGTAACGACCCTGGCGGATCATTATCTTACTGCCGCAGTCAGGACAGATCTCCTCGGTCATTATCTCTTTTTTAACCTTCTCCATCTTTACTTCGGCTGTTTCAAGCGCCTTTTTAAACGGGCCATAAAATTCATGGAGGGCCTTGACCCAATCGATTTTTTCCTCAACGATCTCATCAAGCTCGTCTTCCATCCGGGCGGTAAATTTAATATCAAGGATTTGCGGAAAATTTTTCACTAACAAACCATTGGTCACTATCCCGATCTCTGTCGGCTTTAACGCTTTCCCTTCTTTAATAACATAACCACGGTCCTGGACCGTTGAGATGATCGGCGCATAAGTTGACGGGCGCCCGATCCCTTTTTGTTCCAGTTCCTTGACCAGTGAAGCTTCGGTGTAGCGGGGCGGCGGCTGGGTAAAATGCTGGCCAGGGATAACTTCAATTAAGCTTAAATCCTCTCCTTCGGTCAATAGCGGCAGGGTCTCTTCTTTATCTTCTTCCTTATCATCATCGGTGCTCTCTTTATATACCTGGAAAAACCCAGGAAATTTAATGACCGACCCTGATGCCCTTAAAATATAGCCGCCGGCTTCAACATCAACCGAGGTCTGGTCAAAGATCGCCGCTTCCATCTGGCAGGCGATGAATCTTTTCCAGATCAACTCATAAAGTTTTAGCTCTTCCGGTTTTAAGCTGTCTTTGATCTCTTCTGGCGTCCTGGCAATGCGCGTCGGCCGGATCGCTTCGTGAGCGTCTTGGGCCTGTTTTTTCTTTTTGTAGCGGACCGGCGCGGCCGGTAAATATTTTTTACCGAAAGATTCCGCGATGTATTTCCTGACTTCGGTCTCGGCTTCAGCCGCGATCCTGACCGAATCGGTACGCATATAAGTGATTAACCCAACCCGCTCCCCTTTAAGGTCAACGCCTTCATAAAGCTTCTGGGCGATCATCATCGTCCGTTTAGCCGAATAACCCAGTTTGCGCGAAGCTTCTTGCTGGAGCGTGCTGGTAATAAAAGGCGGGGCTGGATTACGCTTGGATTCTTTCTTCCTAACTTCCTTAACGGTATATGGCGATGTTTCCAGTTTTTTGACTATCTCTTTGGCTTCAGCCTCTCCCCCGATCACTTTTCCTTTATCGTTCGGGTTAACGCCAAGCGGCTTATCGCCTTCAGCCACTAATTTGGCTTGAAAATCGACTTTATCATGGTTAGCAAGCTTTGCGATTATATCCCAATACTCTTCGGCCTTAAACTTGCCGATCTCCGCTTCCCGTTCGCAGATCAACCTGACCGCGACCGACTGGACTCGCCCAGCCGACAAGCCTTTGCGCACTTTTTTCCAAAGGAGTGGGCTTAACTTATAACCAACTAACCGATCGAGGATCCGGCGGGCTTGTTGGGCATCAACCCTGGCTTGGTCAATTTCCCGCGGGTGGTTAACCGCGTTGGTCACCGCTTCTTTCGTAATTTCATGGAACTCGATCCGTTTAACTTTTTTGTCGGCTCCAAGGATGGCTTTTAGGTGCCAGGCGATCGCTTCTCCCTCGCGGTCCGGATCAGGGGCAAGGTAAATTACTTTGGCTTTAGCTCCCGCGGCCTTTAGCTCTTTAACTATTTTTTCTTTCCCTTTAATGATCTGGTAGTTCGGAGTAAAATGATCTTCGATCTTTACACCAATTGACTTAGGGGGAAGATCACGGACATGTCCACCGCTCGCCACCACGACAAAATCCTTCCCTAAGAATTTTTCAAGGGTTCTGGCTTTCGCTGGAGATTCGACGATAACTAGATTTTTTGCCAATTTATTATTCCTATTCCTTATACTTATGTTATCAGAGAGAGGCTTGATGTGTCAAACAAAGCAACACAATTGCCACGTTTAGACGCGTCTATTTTGGCGAACTACCGCCCAAAACGCTTGGCCAGCTCGGCTTCAGATAGTCTAACCATGGTCGGTCTACCGTGCGGGCACGTTAAAGGATTTTGGGTGGCAAAGAGGTCTTTTATTAGTTGGTTTATCTCGGTCTGGTCCAGTTTATCGCCCGCTTTGATCGCGCTGTGGCAGGCTAGATATTTTCTGATCCTCTCCTGCTTAACCTCAATCTGGACACTCTTGCCGATCTCGCCAAGCTCGGCAGCAATATCTTGGATAAATTGCATAACTGATAACTTTGAGGCAACGGCTGGCACTGCCCGCAAGATAAAACTATTATTCCCAAACTCTTCAATATCAAAACCAATTTTCTTTAAGTAATCTAAATTGTCTTTTAACATCCCCGCTTCGTTAACATTAAACTCTAACGTCTCTGGTACCAGTAAAAATTGACTCTCTACCCCCTCCCCCCTATCCCCTAGCTCCTGGTTACTCAGCCTATCATAGAGTATTCTCTCATGCGCCGCGTGCTGGTCGATCAACACCAGCTCCTCCCCATCGGTCGCTACTATATATGTAAGCTTGAATTGGTGGATAGGGGATAGGGGGTAGGGAGTAGGTAGTAGTTCGGAAAAACTTGGAGGAAAAGATAGATTACTAAGTCCTAGACCATGAAAGTTTGGCAAAGTATCTGGCACAAATGAAGGGAATTCTGGCAGCCGTTCGCTTTCCCTTTCCGTCCTACTCCCTATCCCCTCGCCCCTAGCCTCTAAGGCCTTGCTTACGCTGCCCCTCACCGCGTCCATCACTTCCTGGTTTTTCACAAACTTTACTTCCCGCTTGGCCGGGTGGACGTTAACATCGACCCGCGCGGGATCGATCTCGATAAATAAAACCGCCGCCGGATAGCGGTTGCCGGGGATCAGCGTCCGATAAGCCTCTTCCAGCGCTCGATTGAGAAGGAAATTGCGAACATATCTTTTATTAACAAAAAAGGTTTCATAATTTTTATCTATCCGGCTTATTGTAGGGCGACTGACAAAGCCGTAGACCTTGCCGGCCGGGAAATCAAAAGCAACTTCGACTAATTCCTTAGCCAATTCACAACCATAGATCGCAAGGATCGCATCGCTAAGCTTGCCTGTGCCTGGTGTATTAATTAAAGTTTTGCCATCGGAGATAAATTTAAACGCGATCTGCGGATTAGACAATGAACTTTTCGCCACCACTTCGCCAATGTGGCCAGTTTCAGTCGAATTGGCCTTCAAAAACTTCTTCCTGGCTGGCGTATTATAAAATAGATCTTTAACTTCGACGGTTAACCCCTTGGCCGGGTTAGGCGTGATCTTCATTCTCGAGACACTATCGATCGAAGGGAGTGCTTCTCCCCTAAAGCCTAGCGTGTGAATATTAAATAGATCATCGTAACTCGATATTTTTGAGGTTGAGTGTCTTTGCAGTGCTAATTTTATTTCCGCTTCGGTCAAACCACAGCCATTATCAGCCACGCGGATCAGTTTTTTCCCCGCTTCGCCAATTTCCACTACGATTTGCGTCGCCCCCGCATCGATCGAATTTTCAACCAACTCTTTAACGACCGACGCCGGCCGCTCGATCACTTCCCCGGCGGCGATTTTGTTGATGAGGTCAGAAGACAGGACTTTAATTGAGGTCATACTAATGATGTTAACAATTCCTCAAAACCGGGGAAAGAAGTTTCGACACATTCCGTCTCTTCAATAACGGTTTTGCCGGTCGCAACAAGACCAGCGATCGACATGGCCATCGCAATTCGGTGATCACCATAGCTTTGGATCGTGGAACCTTTTAAAGTTGTTGTGCCGTAAATGCGCAGGCCATCGCCTAATTCTTCAATCTGCGCGCCGAACTTGCGTAGTTCCGCCGCCACAGTTTTAATCCGGTCGCTTTCTTTAACCCGGAGTTCTTTCGCTCCACGGATTTCCGTTACTCCCTGCGCTTGCGTCGCCGCTACCGCAATAATTGGGATTTCATCAATGATGCGAGGAATAATTTCGCCGTCTATTTTGATCGCTCCCAACTCCGAAGTCCTAACAATAATATCCGCTCTCGGCTCGCCGGAAATAATTCTTTCATTTTGAACTTCAATGTTCGCCCCCATCCGGTGGAGGACATCAATTATTCCCGTTCGTGTGGGGTTGACGCCTACGTTCATTATTTTAATTTCCGAATTTGGAATTAATAGTCCAGCAACCATAAAAAAAGCCGCAGACGAAATATCCCCTGGCACATCAACTTCAGCGCCAGAAAATTCTTCGTTACCCGTTACCCGTATCTCGTTACCAGTCTTTGATATTCTTAACCCAAAATGTTCCAGCATTCGCTCGGTATGATCGCGCGATGTGATTTTTTCAATCACTGTCGTCTCGCCATCAGCATATAAGCCGGCCAAAAGGATCGCCGACTTTACTTGCGCTGACGCGACCGGCAATTCGTAAGTCATCCCTTTTAATTTTCTCCCAAAAACTTTAAATGGTGCAAAGATCTCCCCTTCACTTCCAAAATCGGCTCCCATTTGCTGGAGCGGAACCGCAACTCTTCCCATTGGCCTCTTTTGGATCGATTTATCGCCGGTAATTTCAGAAGTAAAACCTTGTCCAGCTAAAATCCCAGTCATCAGCCTCATCGTCGTCCCCGAATTTCCAACATCCAGAATTCCCTCCGGCCTTTTCAACCCTTTTAATCCCTTGCCTTTTATAATTATTTTACCTTCATTCGGCATTAGGCATTCGGCATTAGGCATTTGAATCTCTACACCCATCTTCCTAAAACATTCGATAGTCGCCAAACAATCGGCGCTCATAAGAAAGTTTTCAACTACTGTTTTCCCCTTGGCAATCGCCCCTAGCATGATCGCCCGGTGGGAGATCGATTTATCTCCGGGGACATGAATAGTGGCTTTAATATTTTTGGTTTGGTTAATTGTTAGCTTTTGCATTATAGATTGAATCTCTTGTTTTTTTGGCTTTCTCTAGCTCCATCGTGATCTTTTGTGCTTCCCCTTCCTTGATCGTCTTTTCTAAATTCGAAAAAGCTTTTTTAAACGCGCTGATCATTTTGAGAACTGCTTTTTTATTGGTCATAAACATGTCAACCCCTAAAACTGAGTCACCCGAAGCGATCCTGGTCGTATCGCGGAAACCAGAAGAAGCACATTTTGCCATCATATCTTTTTCCGGTTGGTCGGCAATCGCATTAACTAGCGCCGCCGCAATTGCCAGCGGCATATGACTTATCGCCGCGACTACCAAATCGTGTGTCTTTAGATCCATCTCAAGCACCTCTCCCCCTAACAAGCCAACCAACTTACCAACCTCCCCCCTAGCTCTTGCGCTCGTCTTCGATGTCTTGGTCAATATCCACTTCTTTCCTTTGAATAGATCAGCCTCCGCCGCTTCAAGTTTTGTGGTCTCTTTCCCCGCCATCGGGTGGCCACCAACAAAATACGTCCCCTTCGGCATTAATTTTTCCGCCTGGGAAACAATTTCCGCTTTTGAACTCCCAACATCTGTCACGACCGCTCCTTTTTTAAGGCTGGGAATAATATCTTTAATGATCGGCAAAATTAAATTGATCGGTGTGCAGATAAAGATTATATCGGCATCAATTACACCCTTAATATGGTCGGTCGTCCCCTCATCGATCGCGCCCATTTGGATTGCTTGTTGGATCGTTTCTTCTCTTCGTGGAATCCCAATGAGTCTGGAGTCGGGAGTTCGGAGTTCGGAGTTTTTTAAACCTAACCCGATCGATCCGCCGATTAAACCGAGGCCAATTATTGCTATTCTCATATCTTCCCCCCCAGAAATTCTCCAAGTAATTTATACCCGTCTTTGATTTTCAACTTTGACTTTTTAATCGCCCTTTCATTATAAGCTATTCCCCTACTCCCTATCCCGCTATTCCCTTTATCATAAACCACAAACGGCACATCATCCCTCGTATGCGTCATATATTTGATCGGCGTTGGATGGTCGGGGAGGACGAGGAGGCGAGTAATGGGTAATGGGTAATGCGTAATGCGTAAAAGGATTGTACCGACGACTAGTCGATCAAAATCTTCGATCGCTTTGATTTTTTTCTTGACGTCGCCTTCGTGACCAGCTTCGTCGGGAGCTTCGACGTGGAGGAAAACAACGTCATTTCGCTTTAATGCTCTAATGGCGTATTCAGCTTTGCCTTTATAATTTGTATCAAGGTAACCTGTCGCGCCCGGAACGTTAATAACTTCCATCCCCAAAATCTTTCCCAACCCTTTAAGTAAATGAACAGCAGTAATAACTGCCGCTTTCTTGCCGTATTTTTGTTTAAAAGCTTGAAGCTTCGGCCTTTTTCCTTGTCCCCACGGCCAGATCATCGTCGCTTTGGTTTTTATGTCGTGGCAAAGGACTTCACTCTCATTCATTAATTGCAAAAGCAGGTTCGATTTCGGCAGATAACTATTTATTTTCTTTCCAGTAATGTCATGGGGTGGAATTGTTAAAACTTTTTCCAACCCCTTTTCCTCTTTTTCACCGATCACTAAAAGATTGCGATAGCTTAACCCGGGATAAAATTTTATTTTGCTGTTCCCGATCCCGCTATTGAGTTTCTTGAAAACTCTCGCGGCTTCAGCGGTCGCAATATGACCGGCGGTAAAATCTTTCATCTTACCGCCAGCAATCGTGATCAAATTACAGCGAAACGCGATCTCATCAGGCCTTAATTTAACTCCCAGGCTCGCCGCTTCGAGCGGTCCCCTGCCGGTATAAGCAGTTTTAGGGTTGTAGCCAAAAATACTGGTCGCCGCGACGTCAGAGCCCGGCTCCATTCCTACCGGAACATTATTCGTCCAGCCGCAGGTCCCGTTTTGGGCGAGGAAATCAAGGTTTGGCGTCTTAGCGGCTTCAAGCGGAGTTTTGCCGCCAAGTTGTTTTAGCGGAAGATCTGACATCCCGTCGCCAATTAAGACTATATACTTGGTCATTGTGATATTTGTGGTAAGGTAACTTTGGGTATTTTAACTTTGGGGACGGTGACTTCTGGTGTCGGCATAGAGATTATCTTATCTTTAATGAATTTATCTACAACCGGGGCGCTTTTCTCAACCGCCGGGTAACCCCACTTTATCAGATAGACCGATAACTTAACAAAATAAGAATTCTTAAGTGTTTTATGGGCAGGCTCGGGAAGCGGAGCGTCAATGAGCAAGCGGGTAATGATCCCAAAAATCACCAAAAAGACAACAACCATCAACCCGGTCCTCACCATTTTTGAAGGTCCGCCGGCTCCCTTCATAATATAGAAGACGATTACCGCCGCGACAATAATGTCTATAATATTTAGCATTAGCTTTCCCACTCGGAACCGCGACTTTCAGTCGCAGGTTCAGAAATTTAACCTTTTCTCTGTTCTTCCTTCAACTTCTTCAACTTGGAACTAAGTTCCGGATATTTTAATGCTAATATTTCGGCGGTTAAGATCGCCGCGTTCTTTGCCCCATCGATCGCCACGCAGGCGACTGGAATCCCTGGCGGCATTTGGACAATGGAAAAGAGCGCGTCGTGGCCGGCGAGTCCGGCAGAATGGATTGGAATACCAATGACTGGCAGGGTTGTGTGCGCCGCAACAACACCAGGCAGTGCCGCCGCCATTCCAGCCGCAGCAATTATCAGGTCATATTTTTCTTCGGCTGTTTTGGCGTAGGTTTCAACATTTTCCGGGGTTCTGTGGGCAGAAGCAACCGTAACTTCGTAGTCGATCCCAAATTCTTTTAGCTGTTTCTCCGCTTTCTCGATCACCGGCAGATCAGATTTACTGCCGATTATAATGCCAACAGTCGGGTTCTTCATCATGAACTCTCCTTTAAGGCGTAACAGTCATGATCTTGCGGGCCTGATCGGGATACTTCGCCACAAAGAGCAATTCCGCCCTGGTTAAAGGCTTTTGCGTGTGGACGTTCGCATAGCGCACCAATTCCAACACTTTTTCCGCTTCTTTATCATCTTTAAACTCAACTTCAAGCTTCCCAAAAACATTACGGAACCCTTTGATACCGCTATATTCGCCAACCGTTATTAACCGGCCGGTTTCAACCAGCTCCGGTTCCCCGCGGCCCAGCTCTTCATAATCGTAGAGCTCATAATTCCTACGGTCTTTGAGCGCTCCGTCGGCATGGATCCCCGATTCGTGGGCAAAAGCGTTTGGCCCAACGCCAACCTGGTTAACCGGAATAGGAATATTAAAAGCGTAGGAAGCGTAATTGGCGATCTGCCACGCTTTATTTAGCTTTGCTTCTTCTGGAAATAATTTTTTTTCGCGGAGGCCGCTGGCGTACTTTAGCGCCAGCAAAACCGACAACAAGTCGGCATTGCCGGCCCTTTCACCAACACCGTTGACCGTTGTATTGATGTAAGCATCTTGTCCCCCATCGACCGCCCCTTTAGCCCCCAAAACCGAACAAGCCACCGCCAGACCAAGGTCATTATGGCAATGGAGCTCGATCGGCATTTTAACTTCCTTCGCCAAGGTTTTTATTCTCTCATAAATGGTCATCGGATCATCAGCCCCTAAGGTATCGCAATAGCGTAAGCGTTTGGCGCCGTGATCTTTGGCCGCGTTCCCATATTTTATCAGGTAATCCATCTCGGTCCTCGACGCGTCTTCAGCGTTAACGCCAACCGTTTCCGCTCCCAGCTTGTAGGCAGTATCGACCGCTTCGGTCATGCTGCCGATAACTTTATCCTCTGAAAGCTTACCCATGAATTTATTTTCCAGCATAATACTGGAAGTCGAGATCGAAAGGTTAAGGTGCTTAATCTTAGGTGTTAATTTAAAAGAAAGCTCAACGTCTTTTTTGATCGCCCGCGCCCAGCCTTCGAGCTTCATCGGAGCTAATGCCCCCATTTCTGCTAATTCAAGGTTGGCATTAAGATAGTTGGTTTCGTGGTGGGTAAAAGGAAAGCCAAATTCCGATTGGTATACGCCCATTTCATTCAAATACATGTTAATGATCGTCTTTTCCAGTTTGGCCAAGCCGATCCGCGAGGTTTGCACCCCATCCCGATTAGTTACGTCAATAATATGTACTTTTGGCATTTTTCTCCTCCGCTTGAAGCTATGTAATTTATTATAACTTAATTTTTTGTCCCGCACAAGACGTGATATACTATCCCTATCATGCGTAAAATCGTTGGGATTATCGGTCATCCGCTGGGACACACGATCTCACCCGCCATGCACAACGCCGCCTATAAAAAATTGGGGCTTGATTACGAATATATTCCTTTTGATCTTTCTCCTTCCGACCTAGCCGATGCGATTCCTGGCCTTCGCGCGCTCCATATGGCCGGTTTTAACGTTACGATTCCGCACAAAGAAGCGATCCTCTCTCTGATTGATGAAGTAACTGACCTGGCTAAAGTGATCGGTGCGGTCAATACCGTTAAAAACCAAGACGGGCGGCTGATCGGCTACAATACTGATGGCCCGGGCTTTATCGATTCATTAAAAGAAGACGCTGGATTTGACCCAAAAGGGAAAAACGCTGTCGTTTTAGGCGCTGGTGGCGCCAGCCGAGCAGTTTCAACCGTCTTGGCCGAAAACAAAGTTAAAACCCTTTTTATTTCTGATGTCGCTAAAGAGAAAGCTGCTAACTTGGCGGAATATTTAGCCGACTACTTTGGCATCAAATGCACGTCAGGAGAAATTGATCAGAAGATCATTGATCAAGCAGGCCTTCTGGTAAACACCACGCCAGTTGGCATGCATCCGAATGACAACGCCTCTCCTCTGCCAAAAAGCATCTCCTTGAAAAAAGTGGGGCTGGTTTACGATCTGGTTTATAATCCCCTCGAAACAAAATTATTGAAAGACGCAAAAGCCGCGGGCTGCAAAACTTGTTCCGGATTAGGAATGTTGGTTAGGCAAGGGGCGCTCGCTTTTTCGATCTTTACCGGCGAAGAACCGCCGATCGAAGTGATGTGGGAGGCGGCAAGGCGTGGCAAATGAATTGCTTTTCCATAATATATGGAAAATGGGACTCCTTCTTCTCTTTTAGACGACATCTTTCAAAAAGCGATCGAATTAAAAGCCTCTGATATTCATCTCGAACCGCGCGAAGAGTATTTACGCGTCCGTTTTCGGGTGGATGGGCTCTTAAGCGACAACCCGCCGATCCAAAAAGTAAAACAAGCTGCTTTAATCTCGAGAGCCAAAGTGTTAGTTAATCTCGACATCGCCGAATCTCGCCTTCCTCAAGATGGCAGGACAACGCTAAAGCTTGGCAAACAGCAGATCGACCTGCGCGTTTCGACCATCCCAACCATCCACGGTGAAAAAGTGGTCATCCGATTGTTAAACCGCAAGCACATCCATTTAACTCTCGATAGTTTGGGGATGGAAGAAAACGACCTTAAGGCTTACCGTACAATTATTTCCAAGAAAACCGGGATCGTCTTAGTTACTGGACCAACAGGGTCTGGTAAAACAACTACGCTCTACGCCACACTTTCGGAGTTAAATTCTAAAGAGGTGAACATAGTCACAATTGAAGATCCTGTCGAATATCAGCTTCCTGGCATCAACCAAATCCCGATCAATCTTAAGTCAGGGCTCACCTTCGCTCGCGGTCTCCGCTCCATTTTGCGCCAAGACCCAGATATTATTATGATCGGTGAGATCCGTGACCTGGAAACAGCTAAAATTGCTATTCAAGCCGCGCTTACTGGACACTTAGTTTTCTCAACACTGCATACCAACGATGCACCATCTGCCGTTACTCGCTTAATTGAAATGGGCATTGAAAAATATTTGATCAACGCGACATTATGCGGCGTGGTCGCCCAGCGGTTGGTCAGGATCCAAACTCCTCAAGGCCTAAAAGGACGGACTGGATTATATGAAGTCATGCCCAAAGATAAACCGCTCAAAACATTAGCCGAGGCAGGCAGGGAAAAGATCGCTCAAGGGATCACTACTCCAGAGGAAGTTGCCCGGGTTCTAAGTTGAATAGGGTTTTCGCTAAACTTCTTATCTTCTCAAAAACATTTTTTACTACAAAGAAAGGACTAATTCGGTAACAGCCCCGGCACAAGCCAAAGCGCAGCTTCGGCGCTGAGCAAATCTCATCGTTATAAAACACACACTTGCGGCAGGGGCGGCCAATTAACTTGATCTGGCTTAAGCTATCTATGTCATTGATTTTTGTTATGTTCATCTCGCCCTTTTTGTTTCGACAAATAATTATCCGCCGCCTCTTTGAATCTCCCAACCTCAACCAACCAAGATTTTACGCTAACGATAGAATCGCCCTTTCCATCTTTTAAATATTTTTCAACGATTCCCAGCATTCCATTCTCAAAAGATAATAGACAGGCTGGTTCAATTTGCTCCGTCTCAACCAGGAGATTTATCGTTTCGATCAGGCTAGCCAACAACTGCTTTTCCCCTCTATCTCCCCCCACCCAAAAGTCAAAGGCCGGCTTATTAACCGGTGAATGGATCTTTAAAACTTCCGGATTTTCCTTCGCCGCTCCCTGACAAACTATTTTTCCTCGCACCCTTCCTAGCACCATTCTAAAACAAGCCAACCTTACCCCCTCTGAGCTTTGTATCAATAGCTCATTGCCATCAAGCCTTTGTCTCTGTCCCGGGATCATTGACTTTCGATCGATCGGTTGGCCGTAAACATTGGTTCCTCTTCTAAGATCATTCTGGCTTATTTCGTGGCTTATGCTAAAAGGCTGAACATCAAAAAATACCTGCCCATGGCGGCAAGGCAGAATATAAAACGTTAACGGGGAGGGAACTCCCATCGCCTGAGTTAATATTGTATTTACCGCTGGCAGTAAATTTGACCTATCGATATCTTCCGGTTTGACATGCGGGGCTAAAACTAGAGGGTCTCCTTCTTTTTCAAAAAAACCTTTTAAGTTATAGTAAATATGATCCCTAATTCCTATCGCTTCGCCTAAAAGGGCTTTCTCACTTTCTGAAATAGCCAAGGAACCTAGCTTATTATATTTTTCCTGTTTGAGCACCTCATTCATTATTACAGCTAATAGGTCGTTTTGAGCTATCGGTCTTGTGTCAACCATTCCCCTATCAGCAATATTATTAGCATGTTCAATGCCTGTCCTAACGATTCTTTTTGAATAATCTCTTAAATATTTCAAAGGCCGGTCAATACCAAGCGCTGATAATGCCAAAAAATACTTAAGTCCTCTCTCGCTTAAAGCAAGTCCATTATTCGCGCATTTTACTTCTAAGTGCTGGACTAAAGCGGCTCGAAACATCCTTTTGGTTTTTTCTGGCAAGCATTCGATTTCACTCATGTTAACTAATGAAGAGATAAGCCTTTCCCTCGTGTGAGGAGAAAGGTGTTTGTCCTTTATTGTTTTGAGCAACGACCTAAAATTCCATCTTCCTAAATCTCGAGTCCCTAATTTAGATAAAAGTTCTATCAGTTCACGTTCGGCCGAATAAGCCTTAGTTGCCGGTTGCTCCAGCAATCTTGGAGTTATAGTTCGAACCCTGTTCCGCCAGCTAACTTTTTGGGGATACATTGCTTTCATATGTTTATTTTTCGTCACTTATCTTCTTAAATTTCACTGATTTTGGTATACTGGTAGGCATGATAATCTTCAGGGGCTTGCATTCTATTTTCTTATATTCCCTTACTATTATAAGCTTTTTTGTTGGCTCGACCTTGACCCTTACCTGTTCTCTTTTTGTTAAGGATAAAATAAAGCTTTACCAGACAGCGGCCAGCCTATGGGCCAGGTTTCTTTTGCTTTTTTCCGGTTCAAAGATCATCCTGGTTGGCCAAGATAATTTACCGGCCGGGACGCCTTGCATTGTTGTGGCCAACCATCAGGGAGCGGCTGATATCCCTATTCTTCTGGCGTATCTTCCGGTCCGCTTCCGGTTTGCCATCAAAAAAGAACTTTTTGGGATCCCTGTCTTTGGGTGGTATCTGCGCCAAGCCGGCTATTTTTCAGTTGATCGGGAATCTTTCCGCTCGGCCTATAAAACGATCGAGGTCATTATCGGGATCTTAAAGACGGGAAAATCAGTTTTAGTTTTCCCGGAAGGGACCAGGAGTAAAGATGGAACACTTGGTAAATTCAAAAGAGGGAGCCTAATGGCAGCCCTAAAATCGGGCGCCCCAATTATTCCGGTCGCGATCTCGGGAAGTTACAATGTTCTGCCGCGGGGGACATATTTAATTAATCCGACAAAGATCAAGCTTTCGATCGGCAAGCCGATCTACATTAAGAACGAAGCGGAGTATGACGCCAAGGTCGAAGAAACTCGTAGCGCTATTGAGCGGATGATGTAAAGGCATCTTTAAGTAATGCCACTCCAATCAAGTTGATCTTCCCTTTTTTCAGTTCTTTTAGGTTTCCTTGAGGCAAAATTATTTCATTAAAACCTAGTTTTTCTGCTTCTTTAACCCGCTGTTCAACTCGTTGAACCGAACGGATCTCGCCAGCCAGCCCAACCTCGCCGATGACCACTGTTTTGTGGCTTTGCGGTTTATTTTTATAGCCGGAAATGATCGCCATCGCAATGGCCAGATCGATCGCCGGCTCATCAGCTTGTATCCCGCCAGCCGCGTTAACGTAAACATCCATGCTTGATAATTTTAAACCAAGATGACGTTCCAAAACCGCGATAATAATTGATACGCGGCTAAAATCAACTCCTGTAACTTTCCTCGTCGGATAAGCCATCTTGGTTGGCGCGACCAGCGCCTGGATCTCAACCAAAAGCGGCCGCGTCCCTTCAATTGTCGCCGCCACAACTGAGCCAGCGGCATTGTCCGGCCGCTCCGATAAAAATATTTCCGATGGATTGGTCACTTGGACCAACCCTTTTTCTTTCATTTCAAAGATGCCGACCTCATTCGTCGAGCCAAACCGGTTTTTCGTCGCTCGCAAAAGCCGGTATTGTTTATGCTGTTCACCTTCAAAGGAGAGAACCGTATCAACAATGTGTTCTAAAATGCGAGGACCAGCGACTGCCCCGTCTTTGGTTACATGGCCAACAATGAAGATCGGGATTCCCAAGGTTTTTGCAATTTGCACAAGATACGCGGCGCACTCCCTGACCTGCGAAACCGAACTGGGCGCCGACGATACATCGTCACGATATAACGTTTGGATCGAATCGATCACTACAAAGCTCGGTTTAACTTCATCTATTCCTTTTTCGATCGCAAACAAGTTTGTTTCCGGCAGTAAAATTAAATTCTTTGATAATGTCCCTAATCTTTCCGCCCGCAGCCTGATCTGTTTGGCTGATTCCTCGCCAGAAACATAGAGAACCTTTTCTTTTGTCGCTAACGCTTCCGCCGCCTGGAGCATCATCGTCGATTTTCCGATCCCCGGCTCACCAGCAACCAAAACGACCGACCCAGCCACCACTCCCCCACCCAACACCCGATCAAGTTCAGCTATCCCGGTAGCGCTTCTCTCTTCTGCCCTAAAATCCACTTCCGTGATCGGCGTAGCGGTTTGATTATTTGTATTTTTAGGTTTTGGTATTGTTTGTGATTTGGATTTTGGAGCTTGGAGCTCTTCTTTTAAAGTGTTCCATTCATTGCAAGCAGAACACTGCCCCGACCATCTCGGAAATTCATTTCCGCAAGCAGAGCAAAAAAAACTTGTTTCGGCTTTTGGCATTAGCCGACTTTTTTGCCTTGGAGGCCTGAGGAAGAGGCAGACGCCAAGGAGTGGCGAGGTGGAAGATTCAAAAGTTTCTTTTCTTCTATAACTTTTTCCGTGAACTTTCTCGGTTTACCGGAAAAGACCATCTTTTCATCTCTATAATCAGCTTTGACTTCTGTCCCGTAACCAAATCGGCCCTTTAAAACTTCTTCCGATAAAAGGTCTTCGATCTCTTCTTCGATCGTCCGGCGGAGCGGCCGGGCGCCAAATTTGGGATCGTAGCTTTTAGCGACTAAAAACTTTTTGGCTTTTTTGGTTACATTAATGAACAATCCCTTCTCCACTAACCGCTTATTCACGTCCCCGATCATAATATCAACAATAATACTTAGGTCTTCCTTAGAAATTGGGTGGAAAACAATAGTTTCATCGACCCGGTTTAGAAACTCCGGCCGAAAATCCTTTTTCAACTGCTCCATTACCGTTCCCCTCATCTTCTCATAACTGCCTTTAACATCTTCCCGGGTCACAAAACCGATCGAGGTTTCTTTGCGGATCAGGTCAGCGCCAACGTTACTGGTCATGATGATCACTGTATTCTTAAAATCGATCTGCCGGCCTTGCGCGTCGGTAACATGCCCTTCATCCAATATTTGCAATAAAATATTCATCACATCAGGGTGGGCTTTTTCGATCTCGTCAAATAAAATGATCGAGTGCGGCTTGCGGCGGACTGGTTCGGTTAGCTGGCCGCCTTCACCAAACCCAACATAACCAGGAGGCGAACCGATCAACCTGGAAACAGTATGCGATTCCAAATACTCCGACATATCGATCCTAATGATCGCGTCAACGTCGCCGAAAAGAAAATCAGCTAACCTTTTAGCCAATTCTGTTTTTCCAACACCAGAAGGCCCAAGGAAAATGAACGAACCGATCGGCCGTTTCGGGTCTTTTAACCCCGCTCTTGCCCGCCGGATCGATTTAGCGATAACCTTGATCGCTTCGGTCTGGCCAACGATCCTTTTTTCCAGTGTTTCTTCCATGTGGAGCAAACGTTCCGTCTCCTCTTGCGTCAACTGGGTGACTGGAACTCCGGTCCAAGCGGCCGTGATCTCGGCAATAATTTCGGCATTCACTTCTGGGTAATTTTCGCGCGGTACATCAGCAACTTTTTTTGAGGCCGCTTCGTACTGGAGCTTTAACGCTTCTTCTTTATCCCTAAGCTGGGCGGCAATTTCAAATTCTTGGCCATCAACCGCCCGCTCTTTTTCTTTTTTTATTTTTTCCATTTCTTGGGTTATCTCGACCAGTTCTGGCGGGGCTCCAGCCGACCGGAGCATTACTTTTGAGGCTGCTTCATCGATCAGGTCGATCGCTTTATCCGGCAAAAACCGGTCGGAAATATAGCGGGCAGAGAGCCGCGCCGCCTGGACAAGCGCTTCATCCGTTATTTTTACGCGGTGAAAATCTTCATAGCGGCTCCGCAACCCTTTGAGGATCTCGATCGTCTCGCTGGTAGACGGCTCCATCACCAAAACCGATTGGAAACGGCGTTCTAGCGCCGGGTCAGACTCGATCCTTTTCCTGAATTCATCGATCGTCGTCGCGCCAATGCATTGGATCTCGCCCCGGGCTAGCGCCGGTTTTAAAATGTTGGCCGCGTCCATCGCTCCTTCGGCCGCCCCAGCGCCAATTAAGGTGTGAAGCTCATCAATAAATAAAATGACATTGCCGCTTTTCATCGCTTCGTCTAGAACTTTCTTTAACCGTTCTTCAAATTCTCCCCGGTATCGGGTCCCGGCAATTAACAGGCCCATATCGAGGGCCACTAAACGTTTATCCAACAAAGTGCGGGGAATGTCCCCTGAAATAATTTTTTGGGCCAAGCCCTCAACAATGGCGGTTTTTCCAACCCCCGCCTCACCAATTAAGACAGGATTGTTTTTTCGGCGCCTAGAAAGGATCTGAACAACTCTTTCTACTTCCTGCGCCCGGCCGATCACCGGATCAAGTTTTTTTTCTCTGGCTAAAGCAGTTAGATCTCGGCCAAAAGCGTCAATGACCGGAGTTTTACTTGTTCTGGGACCTTTTTTTTGCGTGGCGGAAACTTCTCCTAAAATTGAAACGACCCTCGACCGGGCCGAGGCAGTAGAGATCCCAAAGTCGGCTAGGAGCTTCCCTGCGCCGGTCCCTCCCTCCCGCATGATCCCAAGAAGTAAATGTTCCACTCCAACATAACTGTGCCCTAAACCCCGCGCCTCATCCCAAGATAACTCAATAACCTTTTTGGCTTGCGCATTGAAAGGGACTTCTGGGCTGGGGGTGACTGGCGTGTCTGGAGCAACCAAGGACTCCAATCTTTCTTTAATGATGGATGGTTCAACCCGAAAATGTTCGAAAGTTTTAAAAACCATCGGTTCGCCTTCTCTTATCATCCCGAGAAGCAGGTGCTCTGCCCCAACATAGCCCGAACCAAGGCGCTTGGCTTCATCTTGCGCCGCCATGATTACCCGGATAGCTTTTTCGGTAAACCGTTCAAACATCTGTTTCGATTATAGCAATTAAAGCTTTTGCGGTAAAGTGAGGATAAATGAGGTCCCTTTGCCAACTTGGCTCTTGATCCTGACCGAGCCTTTATGTTCTTCGATTATCCTTATGGTAATAGGAAGGCCCATTCCCGTACCGGTTTCTTTCGTGGTGAAAAATGGATCAAAAATGTTTTTTATCTGTTCCTGGCTAATCCCCTCGCCGGTATCCGTTACTTCGATCATTACAACTGGAATATGGTGGCCAAGGTCCTCTTCTTCGCCCCACACAAATTCTTCGCCAACTTGTTTCCCCTCCCGGGCCTGGATCCTCCCCATTTTTACCGCCTCTCCCGCTTCCGTCCTAACCAGCAGCTCCCCGCCGCTTTTATCCATTGATTCTATCCCATTTTTAATGATATTGACAAAAGCCTGCGAAATTTGCCCAGGATCACCGGAGATCATCGGGAGTTCCGCCATTTTCTTGGTGACAACAACATTATGTTTTTTGCACTCGCTCTCAAACAACATTATTACTTCATCAAGCAGTGCGTTAACGTCGACCTTAGTTAACTCCGGTTTCATCGGTCGGCCAAATTTCAGCAAGCTCTCGGCAATTTTATTTATTCTTTCTATCTCGTGGGGGACAATGGCTGAAAATTTATCCCGGAATTCTTTGTCTTCCCATTTCTGTTGTAGTAATTGGGTAAAGGTCCGGACAGAGACCAAGGGATTTTTTATTTCGTGCGCCATGCCGGCCGCCATTGTCCCGAGCGACGCCAATTTTTCCGACAAGATAAGTTTTTCTTGGCTATTTTTTAATTCTTCGGTCATGCGGTTAAAAGCTTTGGCCAGTTCTCCAAGCTCGTCAAGCGAATCAACCTTGATCCGGTAGCCCAATTCGCCGCGCGATACCGCCTCTGTCCCTGATTTTAAAGCTTTTATTGGCCGCTCGATCGATTGGGCAAAAAACACCCCAACAACCCCAGCAAAGACAATCCCTAATATAACAAATAAAAGAGAATTCGTTTCAAGCCGGCGCATTTCATAATAGGCGACACTAACTGGCGCTTCTACTACAACGCCCCAATCATATTTTTTAATAAAAACAAAGGCTCCCACCATCCGCTCGCCCAGTTCGTCCCTAAACTCGCCGGATTCTTTTTTGCCGGCTAAAACTTTTCTAACCGCTTCATTTCGGCTGACATCTTCTCCGGACAAAACCCTTTTTGAATCTGGATGGGCAAGGAGTTTTCCTCGGGCATCGACAATAAAAGCCCTCCCAACGTTTCCTAATTGAACCGTATTTATGATCGCTTGCAACTCTTCCGCGGAAGGTTCTTCTTCGGCTAATTCTACTTTTCTGGCTAGGTTTATTGCTTCATTCTGGTAAGTTGAACGGATCTGCTTGGACAGGGCCTCTTTGCCAATATTGATCATCACAATGGTCGTAACCTCAAGCAGTAAAATTATCAGCAAGATAAAGATCAACGCCAGCTTAAATAAGATCCTGGTCTCCAAGTATTGCCACGGCTTTTTCGCTTCTTTTGATTCTGGCGGTATAATTTCGCTAAGCAGCAAGCAAAGCAAAGCTAATAATGTGGCTCCCCAAGCCGCCGCTAAATAGCCTGCTTGCCCAAACCGAACATATAAGAAAGAAAGGAAAAACCCTCCCAGCATCAAAACCGCCGCTATGCCGGAACACAATAAAAGGCTTTTTTTGCCTGCTTTCGCACCGATCGCTTCTTTTATTGCCAGGCAAAACAATCCTCCCCACATCAAAGAAAAAAATGGTTTGACTGGGACCCAAGCAGAAAAATCGATCAACGGCTCGATCACGCCTTCCCTAAAGATCAGGTTAACCGCTCCTGCCCAAACATTAAAAGCCATTCCTCCCGCTGCCGCCAAAACCAGCAGCGTAAGCGGCCACCACAATTTTAATTTAAATTTATCCGCCAAATACAACCAAAGAAAAATAGTTGCCACGATCAAAAAAGTTAAGACCAGCTTTTGGCTTAAAATAATGACTGATAATTTCCAGTTAAGGTTGACCATTAACTGGGAAGAGATGTTCGCTGTAACATATAAAAACAAAAAGAAGAACAACAAGGAGAGAAAAAGGTTTATTCTTTCCTTGGCCTTAACGAACCGGCCGAAAAAGGTCATCCCCCCGGAAATTAATATTCCCGCGGCAAATATTTCCGTAAAAAGACTTATTATGGTAATAACTGAAAACATTTTTTATTTATATACGGTCAGAGCGGCTTCTCCCGCGCCTAAGCCGCCAATAATATTGATCGCTTGGACTGGAATGATAAACTTGCCGGACCTAACATCCGTTGGCAGAACAAAACGCGCCGCCCAGATATTATCGCCAGCGATCATGTCCCCTTCAAGCCCGTTATTTAATAATGGGTATCTTTCCGGCAAATTAATTTGCCTTAAATCGACAAAAACCCCGGCAATATCTTCGTCGCGGCCGGGGTTTTCAACTTTCACAGTAATTGTAACCAATGCTTTCCCATCTGCCAAGGCCTTTTCTGGTTGGCAGGAGGCGGAAAGGATCATTGGATTTTTCTTTACATCAAGCGAAACTTTGGCTAACGCCAGCCAGCCATCTTTGTTGGTCACGGAAACGGGGATATCTTTTCCCCCTATTACCGCGGTCGCCGCGACATTTGTTTGCAGCGTATAAACCCCATCATTTGATTTTTGGTCGCCAAACAATCCATTATCGACCAGGGATGTCCCCGGTAGCCGGCCAATTGGCGCCAGGTCAGCCCTCACCCCGGCAACATTAGTTAAGCCTTTTGGATCTTCTATCCCCGCCTGGATATCAAAGATCGTCCGACCGTCCGGCGGCATTTTTCTGGGTACCGCTTTTAAAAAATTGATAGTTGGGGTCAGCTTCATTTTATTGACCCGGGAAAGGTCGTAGCCGATCGCCCAAGAAAACAATTCATCCACTTTCTTTTTCACAAAACTCGTCTTTGAAAGCAATTCTATCGCTTCACCCTGGGTCATAGATTCTTCTCCTTTAGCCGCGGCCGCAAAAAAGGTAAAGATCATCAGCCAAACCAATAAATATTTGTTCCTCATTTTGCTTCTCTCTTAACTGAAGCAAAGATCTTCTCCGCTTCAGCCGGCGGGACCGGCGCGTTCAACCGAAATGTCCCATCAGGAAATAATGGTAAAAAGTTTTTTTTCAGAACATAATTAATGTAAGGCGCCAATGGATCGTCTTTTTTAATGTCGGCGCAGACATCTTCTTTTACTATCAGCGGAGGCTTTTTCAAATTATTTACTATCCAGGTGATCACTTCATTCCTAGATATATTTGTCTGTAAATTAAATTTCGCTTCAGATGAGACCTCTATTACTTCAGATAAATAGATCTCCTCAATTATTGGTTTTACGGCTTCTTGGGGCGGCACATTGCCTTTTTCCGGTAAACGCCCGGTCTCTGCCGCCTCTTTGATCATTTCCTTTAACCTCTCCCCTTCCGGTTTAGACACCGGGGCAGTCGCCCTGAATGTTCCGTCGGAAAATGGCAACAGCAACTTTTTGTCGACCGCCAGTTTGATATATGGCGCCATTGGGTCTTCTTTTTTAACGTCCGGCAGTGGGTCCTTGGTAACTTTTGGAACGGGGAGTCCGCTAGCTTTAGCCAACCAGGTCGCAAGCTTGCCCCGGGAAATGCTGTCGTTTAGTTTTACCGTCGGCTTAGCCTCAATGATCCCGGCGGTTGCCAAGTCTTCCGCTTTTTTCCTTTTATCGATCGCTTCCTTTTGCGCGGCCTTTAGCTTGGTTTTCTCCTCTGCGGTTTTTGCTTCCGCCAAGGCCCGACCAAGTACTTTTTCTTCGGCTGATTCCATTTTTACTTTTCTTAGGACTTTATATTTCCAGATCTTTTTCTCACCTTGGTAGCGAGCTTCAACTAAGATCAAGTTTTTGCCGATCTTAAGGGGGACAACTACTTTAAATGTTTGGTCGTCGGAGACTGCCGCCCTTTGGCCATCAATATAGACTTCGACCCCTAATTTTACCCGGCCGGAAATATCTATTTTGTCATTATAAGTAACAATGTTGTCTTCAATTGAGATCTTTTCAAGGGCCGATTCTAGCATGATGGACGGTTTAATGGTTTCAAGCTTTTTGTTTACCAGCCAACCTGGAGGAAAATACATAATCGTTATGCAAGTTTGGGTTTCATCTTTTAACGGTTCGTGGTAATTGGCCAGATCAACACCCCAGCTGGCGGAACGAAAACCGAGGCCTAAGTTCAAACTGGTCAAAAGCCCGGTCCCTCTCCATTGCTGCATAACACCGGTACGCACATAATATTTTTTATTTATCCCCCACTCTCCCCCGATCCTAAGCAGGGTCGGGCGGGCTACCCCAAAAGCCAACTCCCCATTAAGATTTAATTCCCTCCCATCCATAAAGACCGGAGAAAATAGATCGCCGATCACCTTTCCGGAAAGACCGATCTTCCCAATAGCTGGAAAGCCTTCGGCCCCGGAGCTATCCCAAGTCAATCTTGTTGGCAAGATGTTTTGCAGTGAAAGCCCTGCCGACCACCATTCTCCCCCTTTCCATAATATACCCAGGTCGATATCTCCCCCTGTCCCCGACCTATCCCTCGAGCCGGTGATCCGCAGTGATTGCTTATAAAGTAATTTTACGTTTATCCCTACTCCGAATTTCTGCCAATTTTCATTTCGATTGAAAAAGGGCAGGAGGTTCAGTTTTGTCCCGTAAGACAACGCAATAATATTACTGCTGGAGGTTGCCAACCCGGAAGAAGTATTAAGCCCTGAAACCTTTGAGTTGATCAAGGCAAAGCCGAGCGAAGCGCCTGTCCCAGTCGGGTAAGCCTGAATGGCCGACAAATTATCGGCATCCTTTACGGTCAATTCTATCCCTTTGGCCCAAGCTAATCCGCCGGGATTATAAAGCGCGGCATTGACATCATCTGCCAACCCGACAAAAGTCCCGCCCATACCAAGCGGCCGGGAACCAATATCAAGCTGAAAGGGATTTAAGCCTATCTCCGCAAGCTCCGCCCCTCCCGTAGACACAAAGGCAAAGACCAGCATGCATGACAATAGTATTTTTTTCATTCTACCGTTAAGAGCATGGCCTCTCTTTTACTTTCCCACCCGAGCCTATCTACGGCCGTTACGCCAAGTTTTTTTTCTCCGCTCTCTTTTGGCTGAAAAGAGTAATCAAAATAATAAACATTATTGTTCTTTTCCATGATCGCCTCAGTCGGTCCGCCAAGAGAAGAAAGGTCTGCTTTTACGCCAATGATCGGAGCAAATTTTCCCCTTGGGGCAAGCTCAACGATCAAGCGGATATTGGTGGTCGTCCCCAGGTCAATAGGATTGGGCTCGATCTTTAAGCTTTTTATGGTCGGTTTAATGTTGATCCCGCATAAACGGGTATACTCTTTTTTATAGTTAAACAACGCAGTTATGTCTTCCTGGACCTTTTTTAACCGTGAAACAATTACTGCCGCTTCCGCCCTGGTTAACGCTCTTTCCGGATCAAGAACCGTCGCATTTTTTGATACCCCTTGAACCGAGCCTTGGTTTTGGGCAGCATAGATCGGCTGCACTCCCCCCTCAAGGACATCAACATCACGAAATATTTTAGTCGTTTTCGCCTTCATCCCTCCCCCTTCGATCCGAGCGGATATTTCTGCTGCCTCACTTCTTGAAATTGGGTCTTCTACGCCAAACAACTTGTTGGGGAAAGGAGTAATATAACCGGCTAAAACAACGGCCTTAACGTAAGGGGCGCGCCAATGCTCTTTTGGCACATCAAAAAAAACATCAGCAGTCACTTTTTTGATCGGCAGCTGTTTTGCTCTAGCTAACCAGGTAGCAAACTCGCCCCTGGTAATAGGTTTGCCCGGATAAAAATTGCCATCCTGGCTCCCTTCTATTATCCCAAGTGTAGAAAGAGCGGCAATTTCTTTAGCCGCCCAATGTTTTTTTCCTTCCGTTGTCTTTTGAACATCTGGGTAAGATATCAATTTTAAAACTTTTAGATATTTTTTTTCTTTGTCCCCTTTTATTTCAATTAAATTTTTCCCTGGGTTAAGGATCAAGGCGCAAGAAAACGCGCCGCCTTCTTCTAATGGGACGCTTGCCTCATTAATAGTTATAGTTTTTCCTTGGACATTCACGCCGTTAAGCACTAACACATCGTTGTAGGTTTCGCTGTTGGGAAGAAGTGAGGTAATTTTAATGTCGGCCATAACGGGGGTCGATATTAAAAGAAAAAAAGCCAGCCAAAACATTCTCATTGCGCTGTTATTTTAGCATATGCTATTATAATGTAAAATGTTTTTAAAATCTCTCCTCTTGCGCGGGTTTAAGACCTTTGCTGATGCGACCGAGATCGAGCTGGGCGTTGGGGCCAGGATCACGGCCATCGTCGGGCCTAATGGCTGCGGCAAAAGCAACTTACTCGACTCTGTCCGCTGGGTTTTAGGCGAGGATAATCCGCGGGATCTACGCGTCTCGTCCCTTTCCGACATTATCTTTGCCGGTACCGCCAGACGCAAACCGGTGTCTCTCGGAGAGGTCTCTCTATTATTTGATAATTCTTCTGGTAAGCTTCCCCTGCCCTACTCTGAAGTCTCGATCAAGCGGCGCGCCTTCCGCGAAGGAGAGAGCGAATTCTATATCAATAAGAACCTCTGCCGTCTGAAAGATATTAAGGACCTCCTGCTTGATACCGGCCTCGGCGAGGGAAGCTATGCCATTATCACCCAGGGCCAGGTCGACGCTATCCTGTCGAGCAAAGGCGAAGAGCGCCGGGCCCTATTTGAAGAAGCCGCCGGGATAAATAAATATAAGACCAGAAAGGTTTCCGCCGAAAAAAAGCTGATCGCCGCCGAACAGAACATCTTGCGGATCAGCGATCTTAAGATTGAAGTCAGCGAACATCTTTTGACTTTGGAAGAACAATCCAAAAAAGCCACTGAATACCTAAAGGTCCAAAACCAGGTCAAAGAATTGGAAATTGGCCTTTGCAAAAAGGTTTTGGGAGCGTTGATCGAAAAGAAAATTAAATTAGAAGGGGAACTGGCCAGCACAAAACTGGCAGCGACCGAAAAAGTCACCGCCGAACAAAAGGGCGAGGCCGAGCTGGTCCAAGTTAAAGAAGCGATCAGAAAGCTTGAGATTGAGATTGAGGAAAAGTTTGGCAAACTTGACGCCGAAAAAGACCGCCTGCGCGACCTTGAATTAAACCGTCTTTTTATTGAAGGAGAGGCCAAACGGGAAGAAAGATCGTTAATTGACCTTGAAAACAAGCGCCTTTCGTTAACCCAAAAGTTAGAAGCTTTACGCAGCGTCGATGGTCCTCAGATCAAGACCGATGGACCTCATCCCCACTTTGCTGACACCTTACACGTTATCTCTAGCCAAGCCAGGGAAGTGGTTAACCTCCTCTCATCTATCACTTCTTTTTTTGGCCAAGAAGAAATGCTGCAGCTCTTGGGTGAGAAAGACCGCGAAGCTGCGATCGCCTTGAAGGCTGAACTATTGGAAGACGAGCTAAAAAAGACGGCCGAAGAGATCGACCGAGCCCGTTTTGGCCTGGCCGCCCACAAAAACCAGCTGGCCGGATTGACCGCACCAGGCTCAACGCCAGAAAGCAAGGCCGCTTTGACTGAAGAGATCGCCAAGTTGAAAGCAGAACGTGATAAGCTGCGGACAGAAGCCATCGCCCTGGAAGAAGCGATCAGGTTGGAAGAAAAAAAACAACGCGAAACCGAAAACCAGAGCGCGGCCATAGAGATCGCCCTGGCTAAGGTTGACGGTGAAATGCAAGGGATCGGCGAAAAATTATCCGGCGAATACAATTTAACGCTCCCCGAAGTCGAGGCCTTGCCATATACTGTCGCCAACTCGGCCAAAGCCAAACAAGAAATTGAAGAAGGAAAGCATCGCTTGCGGGCGCTTGAGCCGGTCAACCTCTTGGCGATCGAAGAATTTGAAAAAAATCGTGATCGCTTATCTTTTATTGATTCCCAATTGACCGATTTAAATTCCGCCCGCGAAAACCTGCAAACACTTATAGTAGAACTTGATGCCAAAGCGGAAGAAACTTTTAACAAGACCATGTCTGAACTTTCGGTTGTTTTTTCTGAAACTTTCGCCAAACTTTTTGTTGGCGGCGAGGCAAGCATTAGATTGGCCCCTGGCAAGCCGGCGCTTGAGGCTGACATCGAAATTTCTGTTCGCCCATCGGGCAGAAGATGGCTTTCCCTTTCGCTTCTTTCCGGCGGTGAGAGGTCCCTTTCAGCTATCGCTATCCTTTTCTCACTGATGAAGATCAGGCCTTCGCCGTTTTGTTTTATGGATGAGGTTGACGCCGCGTTAGATGAAGCCAATATCGGCCGATTCACCGCAATGCTGCAAGATTTTGCCGCCAATACGCAGATCATGGTCATCACCCATAACAAGCGGACAATGGCCGTCGCCAACAATATTTACGGGGTAACCATGGAGGAACCGGGGATATCCAAGATTATCTCCATGAAACTGACCGAATTGGCAGCGGCATGAAGCTAAATAAAATAATAGCGGCAATTTTTTTAGCCCTGCTCATTCTTGGCGGAAGCTTTGTCTCTTTGGCCGGGAAAAAAGAAACAGCTCCCAAGATCAGCCAACCTTCCCCTAAATGGGGGAAATTTGGCCTCGAGATCAACAACGCTATTGGCAACACTCCCCAGCAAAACCCGAAGATGGTCACAGCTTCGGATGGGAACTTCTTGATTGCCTGGGAAGACGGGCGGGGGGGGTTTTCTGGAATATACGTTCAGAAAATTAATTCTTCAGGAGGCAAGCTTTGGGGCAATGAGGGGCTTCTTGTCAGCAACCTTACCGGCAACCAAACCCTGGCAAATTTAGTTGAAGATGGCCAAGGCGGCTTAATTGTTGCTTGGCAAGATTATAGGAGTGGAAGCGCCGATATTTACGCCCAACACCTCTCTGCTACTGGATCAAAACTTTGGGGAAATGACGGTTTGCCGGTCTGTACCGCCCCCGCCGGACAATTAGCCCCAGAACTGACAACCGACGGAACGGGCGGCGCTATTATTACCTGGTACGATTACCGGAGCGGTTCGGGTGAAGACATTTACGCCCAAAGGATCGATGCTAGCGGCGTTCCTCTTTGGAAATTTAACGGCTTGCCAATTTGCGAAACCGATGGCACTCAATGGTACCCTAAGGTCGCAAGCGATCAACTCGGCGGCGCCATTATCGTTTGGACAGATGGGCGAGCCAGCTCTGCGAACAATGATATTATGGCCCAGCGGATCGATAAGAACGGTAAACTTTTGTGGGACAAAGACGGTCTGCCGATCTGCCAAGCGGGACGAAACCAGGAGCGCCCGATCATTATCGGTGCCGATGACGGCGCTTTTATCGCCTGGAACGACTCAAGAGGAAACGAATCGTCCATTTACCTTCAAAAAATTTCTTTAGATGGTTCCCCTTTCTGGGAAAAAGATGGCGTTCCCGCTTCGCTTTCTGCCTTTCCCCAGTCATCTCCCAGTTTGGCGGTTGACGGCGGCGGCGGAGTTATCGTTGCCTGGAGCGATGAACGGGCAGAAGAAGCCGCCATTTATGCCCAGCGATTATCCAACATTGGAAAAATTTCTTGGGAGAACAACGGTCGTCTGATTGCTAAATCCTCCGGCAACCAGAGAAACCCTGTAATCGTAAAATTAAATGCGCCAGAATGGCTGGTCGTCTGGGAAGATTCACTTAAAGATTCTGTCTCCTTATACGCAAAAAAAATTAATGATGCTGGCATCTCTCTTTGGCCGAGCGATAAGGTCCCGCTAGCTTCAAACAATAAAACACAGGAAAAAGCCGTCTTAGCAATAACCGCCGATGGAAACATTGGCGTTGTCTGGCAAGACCGCCGGGGCGGTAATTGGGATATTTTTGGGCAAAAAATCTCAAGTAACGGTACTTTATTATGGCCCGAACCTGGCTTGGTGGTTTGCGCCACTCCCGGGTTTGTTATCCACCAAAATGCAAATATGATCAACGCAGGCAAAGGGAACACCATTATAGTATTTGAAGACGCCCGCTCTGGCTATTTAAATATTTATGCCCAAAAAATCAGTTCGGATGGGAAGCTTCTCTGGAAAAAGAACGCCTTACCGGTTGCCAAGGTTCGAGCCGACCAAAATAATCCTCAATTAGCCAGCGATGGGTCTGGCGGCGTTTTTATCGCTTGGGAAGACAAGCGTAACGCCGCTTTTCCAAAGATCTATATCCAGCATATTCTAAGCTCCGGCAAAAAAGCCTGGCCGGAAAGCTTTCCCTTATCGGCCGCTGACTCCAAACAGGGCCGGCCGCTCATTATTTCCGATGGCGACGGCGGCGCTATTGTTGTTTGGCAAGACGAAAGGAACGCTTTGTCTCTTAAGGACCTATATGGGCAAAGGATCTCCAGCCAAGGAGGTCTTTTGTGGGGAAGAGCGGGCCTTCTTCTTTGCGGAGAAAATGGCGATCAGGTCGACGCCTCTGTCACTCCCTCTGGCGATGGTGGCGTAGTTATGGCTTGGGTTGATTATCGGAGAGGCGACCGCAACCCTGATATTTATACCCAAAAATTTACTAGTACCGGCCAAGCCGCCTGGCAAAAAGATGGTGTTTTAATTTGCGGCGCGCCCGACGTCCAGCGAACCCCTCAAATAACCAGAGACAAGCAAGGGAATTTTCTTGTTGTTTGGACCGATAAAGGAAGCGGCAGTTACGATATTTATGGTCAAAAGTTAGGTAAAAGCGGGAATATCCTCTGGATGACGGACGGTGTCCCCCTCAACCAATCCCCCAGAACCCAGCAAAATCCCCAGTTAAGCCGCCAGGGGATAATTATCTGGGAAGACTACCGTTATGGTAATTGGGATATTTTTGGGAACGCTTTTTCTCCGCAAGGCAAATTGTTATGGGGAGACCAAGGCCTTCCCATCGTTAATTCGCCACTTACCCAATACGCTCCGCAAATCGCCGACTGGGGAGCTGGCAACATAATTTTAGTTTGGGAAGATTATCGCCAAGGAAAACAATATGAGGTCTTAATGCAAATGATAAATAATGAGGGGAAGCCCCTCTGGCAAAATAATGGGGTTTTAATTAAAACATCTGATGGCGCCAGGGCGCCCAAGATCATCACTTTGCCGGAAAACAATTCTTTTGTTGTCGTCTGGGAAGACTACACCAATGGCGGCAAATCCCTCAACGGCCAGAAGTTTATTTTAGAATAATACTAACAAACTAACCGACTAACCAACTTCCCTACTTCTTCGCTGCCTTCTTCTTCAATTCTGCCGCTTTATCGGTCTTTTCCCATGGCAGGTCGAGGTCAAGCCGGCCAAAATGGCCGTACGCCGCAACTTGTTTGTAGATCGGCCGACGCAGTTTTAGTTGTTTAATGATCATGCCGGGTCGCAAGTCAAAGACCTCTCCAATAAGCGCTTCGATCTTCTCGTCAGAAATTTCACCGGTACCAAAAGTATCAACCATGATCGACAGAGGCCTGGCGATCCCGATCGCGTAGGCAAGTTGAACTTCGCACCTGTCGGCTAATCCGGCGGCAACCACATTTTTCGCTACCCATCTGGCGGCATAAGCGCCGGAGCGGTCAACCTTTGTTGGATCTTTGCCGGAGAAAGCACCACCACCATGACGTGAATATCCGCCGTAAGTGTCAACAATGATCTTCCGGCCCGTTACGCCAGAATCGCCCTGCGGCCCGCCGATCACAAAGCGGCCGGTCGGGTTAACATAATATTTGATCTTGTCATCGATTAAATTTTCCGGCAAGATCGGCAAGATCACTTTTTCAATGATCTCTTCCCTGATCCTCTTGGTGTCTGTTTCCGGTGAGTGCTGCGCCGCAATTAAAACCGTATGTATTCTTGAGGGTTTCCCATTTGTATATTCAACAGTAACCTGTGATTTACCATCCGGCCGCAAATATGCAAGTTCGCCGGTTTTTCTGACTTCCGCCAATTTTTTCGCCAATTTATGGGAGAGAACGATCGGTAGCGGCATCAATTCCTTCGTTTCGTTGCAAGCATACCCGAACATCAACCCTTGGTCGCCAGCACCGATCTCCTCCAGGTCTTCTTTGACAACCTCGCCGCCCCTAATTTCCAAAGCCTTGTCAACCCCTCGAGCTATATCTTTACTTTGTTCTTTAATGGAAACTAAGACGCCGCTGGTTTCGTAGTCAAACCCGTAAGTCGCACGGGTATAACCGATCTCTTTGATCGTTTCTCTCACGACTTTGGGGATATCAACGTAGCAGCCAGTGGTAACTTCACCGGCGACCAGGCATAAGCCATTGGTTACCAGGGTTTCTACCGCCACGCGACCGACCGGATCTTTGGCAATGATCGCGTCAAGTATAGCGTCGGAAATTTGGTCACAGACTTTATCGGGGTGTCCCTCGGTCACAGACTCAGAAGTAAACAGATATCCCTTTTTCATCTTTCTTGCCTCCCTCATACGAGCGAATCGACTTAATCAATGAATTTAAAAAGATTGTAACAAGGTTTGTTTATTTTGTCAATCAACCAACGCAGCCCTCACCCCCAGCCCCTCTCCCAGGGGGAGAGGGGTGGTAAAACATTTGAAAATTATTATGTTATAATTATGTCAATGGGAAATCTTAGCGACAATTTTAACCATCGCGATTTTGCTTGCCGCTGCCCGCAATGCCGCGGTGAATACCGGATCCATCTGGGCTTAGTCGGCTTGCTCGAAGATGTCGCCTTTCATTTCAGAAAACGGCCGCGCATTATTTCGGCCTTTTTCTGTGAAGCTTATACTGAAACGCTAAAAAGGGAAAAGATCAGCTACCACACTAAAGGAAAGGCCGTCAACTTTATTCTTGATGGCATTCCCGCCGCCGAAGTTTTCAAATATGTCGAAACGCTTCCTGGCGTAAACGGCCTCGGTTTTTATCCAGCAGAGAACATGATCCATATTGATACCCGCCCGCCGGAGAAAAAGGAAGTTTGGATCAAGGAAAAGGGCAAGTATTCCTCGCTCACCTCTGACAAAAAAGCTCAATACGGTTTAGGATAAATGGCTAATGACGAACACCGAATGACGAATGATGATACTATTCGGAAATATATAAACCACCTCAAAAACGAGCGGAACTACTCGCCGCATACATTAAGCAACTACCAGCGCGATTTAATTTTTCTCGAGACCTTCCTAAAAAACAAAAAACTTGATCGTTTAGCCGCCAGGGAATATTTAATTGAGTTGGAAAAAAAGAAATATTCACGCCGTTCGATCGCGCGCAAACTTTCCGCCGCCAGGTCATATTACCGTTATCTCCTAAGGGAAAAAAAGATAGAAATTAATCCATTTGAAAATCTTTTAACGCCAAAGCTCCCCAAAAGACTCCCAAACTTTCTTTACCCGGAAGAAATAAAGCCCTTGCTCGACGCCCCTAATTTAAAAACACCGATCGGCCAGCGAGATCAAGCCGTCCTTGAAGTAATATATGGTACAGGTATTCGGGTTAAAGAAGTTGTTGGCTTAAATGGTAACGACATCGACTTTAATGAGGGAGAAATAAAGGTCTTCGGTAAGGGCTCCAAAGAGCGGATCGTTGTTTTTGGCTCTCATGCCTTGAGCGCGTTAAATAAATATCGTAATGAAGCCAGGGGAAAACTTCTCTCCGGACAAAAGAACAATGCTTTCTTTCTTGGCCGCCGCGGTTCGCGCCTTTCTGCCCGGCAAATTGAAAGGATGATCCATTTTTACGCCAAAAAAGCTGGGATAGCTAAAAAAGTTACCCCCCACACCCTCCGCCATTCCTTTGCCACTCATCTTTTAGAAGGCGGCGCCGACCTGCGGATGGTCCAGGAGCTCTTGGGTCATGTTTCATTATCGACAACCCAAGTCTATACTCACGTCACTAAAGAACGGCTGAAAAAAGTCTACGACCTTGCCCACCCTCGGGCAAAATGATATAATTGATCGTGAAGATCGATTTAACGGAACTCCTGCGCCGAGTAGGCAATGATGCCGAGTTTGAGCGGGAAGTGACGGTCAGTTTCCCGGAAGACGGCTTAATTTTAACCAAGCCTGTTAAAGTCACGGCTCATTTGCTTAATACCGGGACATCGGTCCTGATCCGTGGAAAGTTTGAAACAGAAGCCGAGCTGGAATGTGCCAGGTGTACCAAGAAATTTCGTGCTCCCCTGTCCTGTAGGATAAACGAGGAGTATTCGAAAGAGCCTCCGGCAACCCCGAAAGGGAAAAAAGATTACGAGTTAAAAGAGGAAGATTTTGTCTATTCATTTGGCCCGGACAATGTCCTTGACCTGGATGAAGTGATTAGGCAAGATCTTTTATTAGCGTTACCGATCAAACCGTTATGTGAAGATGAAGATAATAATTAGGAGGAAATAAGATGCCAGTACCGAAAAAGCGACACTCAAATATTAGACAAGGAAAAAGACGGTTTTCTAACTACCGCCTTAAAGGTTTAAACCTGAGCAAATGTCCCGCTTGCGGCGCTCCAACCATGCCGCACCGGGCTTGTTCCGCTTGTGGCAACTATGATGGCAGGGTTGCAGTTAAAATAAAGACCAAGAAAAAAGGAAAAAAGGATACTAAATAGTGATCCGGATCGCTCTAGACGCCATGGGGGGCGACCACGCTCCCGCGGAAATCGTAAAAGGCGCAGTTCTCGCGGCCAAGGAGTTTTCAGTCGAGATTATTCTTGTCGGGGATAAAGGCAAATTAGAAGCCGAGCTCTCAATCTATCATGCTCCTCCCTCAATTTCTATTGCTCCTTCGACTGAAGTTATCACCAACGATGAATCACCAGTCTTGGCCGTTAAACAAAAGAAAAACTCCTCATTAAATGTCGCTGTTTCTTTGGTTAAAAATAAAAAAGCCGACGCCGTCGTCTCGGCTGGCAATACCGGAGCCTTAATGACCGCCGGGCTCTTCGGCTTAGGCAGGGTCCCAGGCGTCGAAAGGCCAGCGATCGCTGCTGTTTTCCCAACCCCCCTAGGCCCTGTTTTACTGCTTGATATGGGGGCCAATGTCGATTGCAAACCAAAACATCTGGAACAATTTGGCAAGATGGGCTCTTTATACGCCGAACATGTGATGCACAAAAATAACCCCCGGGTCGGGCTGCTTAACATCGGCGAAGAAAAAGAAAAAGGAAATCAGCTGGCGATCGAAAGCTGGCCCTTACTTAAAGAAGCTAAAATTAATTTTATCGGCAACGTTGAAGCCAAAGAAATCTTATCAGGCAAGGTCGACGTGATCGTCTGTGATGGCTTTGTCGGCAATCTGATCCTTAAGTTCGGCGAATCGATCAGCGCCTTTATCGTGGCCCTGCTCAAAAAAGAATTAGCCAAAAATATTATTACCAAGTTTGCCGCCTTTTTACTCCTGCCGGCACTTTCGAATATTAAAAAAAGCGTTGACTATGATGAAGCGGGGGGAGCGCCAATGCTCGGAATTAATGGTATAGTATTCAAGGCTCATGGCCGGGCCAAAGCCAAGGCCATTAAAAACGCGATCAGGGTCGCCTCCCTGGCGGCAGAAGAAGATTTAGTTGGATGCATCTCAAAACTAGAGCTAAAATAATTGGGGTCGGGTCAGCCCTCCCCAGCAATATTGTCACTAACGACGATCTGTCAAAAACCGTTGACACGTCTGACGAGTGGATAAGGACTCGAACCGGTATCTGCGAACGACGGGTTTCCGACCCGGAAACCGCCACCTCTGATCTCGCCAGGCTGGCAGCAGAAAAAGCTATTGCTTCCGCCAAAATAGCCGCGACCGATCTTGATCTTATTATAGTAGGGACCACTTCCCCCGACACCCTCTTTCCCTCCGTTGCTTGTCTTGTCCAAGATAAGCTAGGGGCAGTTAATGCTGCCGCCTTCGATGTTTCGGCCGCCTGTGCGGGTTTTAATCACGCCCTAACCGTTGCTTCTAGTTTTATTGAAAATGCCACCTATAAGAACATTCTCGTAATCGGCGCGGATACGTTAACTAAATATCTTGATTGGAACGATCGCGGCACCTGTGTTTTGTTTGGCGATGGCGCGGGGGCAGTTGTTTTAACCGCCTCAAACGATGGGTCCGGCATTTTAGCCAGCTGGCTCAAGGCTGAAGGTAATCTTAGCCACACCCTAGTAATGCCGGGTGGAGGGTCAAAGGATCCCGAAGCAAAAAACGGACGCTTTATTAGAATGGACGGCAAAGAAGTCTTCAGGTTCGCGGTTCGGGCGCTTGAAGAATCGGTTCGTGAAGTCATGAAAAAAGCTAATGTTACGGTCGAAGACGTAAACCTCTTGATCCCTCACCAAGCTAACACCAGGATCATCGACCACGTTATCAAAAAAATGGGATTGCCTAAAGAAAAGATTTATGTTAATCTCCATAAGTACGGAAACACCTCGGCCGCTTCAATCCCTATTGCACTCGACGAAGCGCTGGCCGATGGGAAAATAAAAAAGAACGATATTATCGTCCTGTCTGGTTTTGGCGCCGGCCTAACTTGCGGGGCGAATGTTATTAAATGGGGGGTATAAGTAAATGTTAGATTATCTTTTGTCCGAAGAAGAATTAATGATCAGGGATTTGGCCAGAAAGGTAGCCAGGGAAAAAGTCCTGCCAAAGAGGGCCGAATGGGACGAAACAGGCGAATTTCCCTGGGAGGCCCTCAAGGCCTTTTCCGCCGCTGACCTCTGCGGCCTTTATATCCCTGAAGAATACGGCGGGATGGGCCAAAAGGTTTTCAATTTCTGCTTAGCCACCGAAGAGATCAGCCGGGTTTGTGGCGGCGTTGGCGTTACATTTGCCGCTTCGGCCTTGGGCTCAACTCCTATCCTCCTATTTGGCACGCCTGAACAAAAGAAAAAATATATGCCAGAGATCGCGGCAGGGAAAAAATTGGCTGCCTTTGGTTTAACGGAAGCCAATGCAGGCTCTGACGCGGCTGGTATGGAAACAACCGCGAAAAAAGACGGAGATTATTTTATCCTCAACGGGACCAAGCAGTGGATCACCAATGGAGGTGAAGCTGAAACCTATTCCGTTATTGCCATTAGCGATAAAACTAAAGGGGCCAGAGGCGCCACCGCCTTTATCGTTGAAAAAGGAACCCCAGGTTTTACCTTTGGTAAAAAAGAGAACAAAATGGGTATCCGTTGTTCCGCCACCAGAGAGTTAGTTTTCCAAGATTGCAAGGTCCACAAGAGCCAGATCTTAGGCAAAGAAGGAATGGGCTTTATCGTGGCGATGAAGACCTTAGACTTAACCCGTCCAGGGATTGGCGCTCAAGCAGTTGGGATCGCTCAAGGAGCGCTCGATGAAGCGATCAAATATGCCAAAGAAAGAGTCCAATTTGGTAAACCAATCATCTCTCTCCAAGCAATTCAACATATGCTGGCCGATATGGCGACCCAAACTGAAGCCGCCAGAGCTTTGGTTTACTCCTGTGCCAGGATGATCGATGCGGGGCATAAAGATTACACTCTGCCAGCTTCCGAAGCTAAGCTTTTCGCCTCGGACACAGCGATGAAGGTCACTATCGACTCCATTCAAATCCTTGGAGGATATGGCTATATGAAAGAATATCCCGTGGAAAAAATGGCCCGGGACGCCAAGATCACCCAGATCTACGAGGGGACCAACCAGATCCAGCGTAACCAGATCGGCTTGGCGCTAATCAAGGAAAGCGTTTCGAATAAGTAAGAATGAGCCCTATATTAAAACTAAAGAAGCCTAATGAAAATAAAGAGATCCAGTTTGAGCTTGATTATTTATCGTCTACTTCCTATCATGCCCGCTTGGAAATAATGCTCAAGGCGTCAAAGCATGCCTTATCGGTGTTAATAAAAAATGGGCATCTAAAACCTTCTGAAATTATTAAACGCAAAAAATGAAAAAGGCGGCTGGCCGAGAAAAAGATAAAGAAGATTTGAAGTACCTCAAGAAATTAAAATAAATATTTTTTGACTAAGAGCCCCCTCCGCTGATAAAGTTTCCATTTTTAGTCCAAACATGGAATAAGTGCTTCTAATTTTGGACTTATCCTTCTCTAGGTGGACAAGAGTCACTCAGCAGAGACGGCATATCGATTGAGCCAACTAAAACATTTCTAATAAGATTTAACTAATTATAGAGAGCGTTTCAAGCAATCAACAATTTCGATTATTAAAATTAAAGAAGCCAACTGTAGTTTAACAATCAGCTTTCAAGCGCTATCTTTTTGTTTAGGCTACGTCATCACCTTTTTTTCCAAAGGTCTTTTGCCCATTGAGGAAGGCCACCCATAGGAGTTAAAATTATCTTGGCTCGTGGCACATTTAATTCCTCATATTCTTCAAGGCTACTTCCAGCCATTAAACTAAAATACGCACAATTTTTAAGTGCTGCCTCCCTTAATTCGATTGGGTACTCCAAAAATCCATGTTCGAAGCCGCCCTTTCTGAAGTTTGGATCATCATAATCTACCTTGATCTCTGTCATCCTTTGTAGCCAGACAGGCATTTTTTCTCTTGCCTCACAAAACAACTTTTCCGCCAATTTCTTTTGTTCCGAAGTTAGCTCCATTTTCTCAACTGGAATTTGGTAAATCCATGATTCACGCTCTTCAAGCGGATAACTTGTTCTATCATTAAAGGGCCTTACTGCATACCCACCTAATCCCCCTAGAAAGGGAAGTTTTCTTCGATAATTTTCATTAAGCGTTTTTAAATAACCATAAAAAACCAATTGTTGGTCAAAAAACCCTTCCGTCCTCTCTGGGTTAAAGCTAAATCTGCTTCCTATTCCGGCAACTTTTGTATGGCCTTCTTTCCCTCGCATTCGAATAAATCCAAATAAACCCATCGCCTCATCTGTAGTCGCCCTAATCGTAAACCTTTTAGCCTTTTTTGTGCTGACCATTACTCTCATTTTAAGCCCTCCCTTCAAACAAGCTCGATCCTTCTACTTCCTATATTTCTACATATATATCGTTATCCCCCCCCCCCCGAAATTTCACTCTTTTAGAAAATAATTTTTTATGATAAAATATACAAGTCAATGGATATTATTGTTTGTATTAAACAGGTCCCCGATACTACCGAGGTAAGAATAAACCCAGAGACCAACACCCTCATCCGGGATGGCGTCCCTTCTATTGTTAATCCTTTTGATGAAAACGCGATCGAAGCCGCGCTACAATTAAAAGAAAAGCATGGCGGTAAAGTTACCGTTGTCTCCATGGGGCCGCCGCAAGCGGCTGAAGCGTTAAAAACCACGATCGCAATGGGTGTGGACGAGGCTTTTCTTGTTTCCGACCGCGCTTTTGCCGGCTCGGACACCTGGGCTACTTCTTATACCTTATCTCAAGCGATCAAAAAGATCGGCAAATTCGATCTGATCATCTGCGGTAAACAGGCGATCGACGGCGACACCGCTCAAGTCGGCCCTGGTATTGCTGAATGGCTGAATATTCCTCAAGTCACCTTCGCTTCAAAGATCGAAGTTGAAGGAACAACGTGTAAGATTGAAAGATTGCTCGAAGAAGTTAACGAGGTTGTTGAGTGCCCGCTTCCTGCCGTCATAACCGTTGTAAAACAGATCAATGAACCCCGCCTCCCTTCACTGAAAGGGATGATGCGGGCAAAAAAAGCGGAAATTAAAACCTTGTCAGCTGCTGCCATCGAAGGAGATGAGAAAAATTTGGGACTTAAGGGCTCTCCCACCTCAGTGGTTAAGATTTTTACCCCTCCAGCCAAAGGCGGGGGAGAAATTTTAAATGGTGATGCTGGTGAAGTAGTTGGTTTGTTAGTTAGTAAGTTGAAAGAGAGAAAGATCATATAGGAACCTGAGAATAAATTCTCGGTTCCTTAGTGTAAATCTGTAGAATTAATTCTACAGATTTATTAATAACCGCGAATTCATTCGCAGGTTTATTGGAGATTATTATAGATGAGCATCAAAATTTTATTGGATAAATGTACCGGTTGTACACTTTGCGTTAAAGCTTGCCCGTTTGCAGCCATCTCGATGATCGATCGGCCAGCAACAGCTCCAGGCAAGGGTAAAAAGGTCGCTGAAATTAATTTAGATACCTGCACGCTTTGCGGTGCTTGCGTTGAATCTTGTAAGTTTGACGCTATTGAGTTAAAGAAGGAACTCGGCGGCGCGGACAAAGACCTTTCACATTATAAAGGGGTTTGGGTCTTTGCTGAACAGCGCGAAGGAAAAGTCCAGTCGGTCGCCTACGAACTGCTGACCGAAGGGAAAAAGCTGGCGGCAGAGCTAAAGACCGAAGTGGCCGCCGTTCTCCTTGGCGACCAGAACATTGAAGAAGAAGTTGATCATCTTTTCAGCTACGGCGCTGATAAGGTCTATTTAATCACTCATGTTGACTTGAAACATTACCACACCGCTCCTTATACTCGCTCACTGGGTGAAGCGATCATCAAATATAAACCAGAGGTTATGCTCCTGGGGGCGACCACGATGGGAAGAGACCTGGCCGCCCGCCTGGCGATCAGGGTTGGCGCTGGCCTGACCGCCGACTGCACCGGCCTGGCGATCGATCCAGTTAAAAAGATCTTACTGCAAACGCGACCCGCTTTTGGCGGCAATATTATGGCGACCATTCAAGCGCCCAATCATCGGCCGCAGATGTCGACCGTCAGACCCAAGGTATTCAAGAAAGAAAAGGTTGCCAACCCCAAACCCGCGGCTGGCAATGTCATTAAATTCATCCCGGTCATTAAACCGGAGGACCTGATCGTTAAACTCCTGGAAATAATTGAAGATGAGAGCGTCAAGGTCAATCTGGCGGACGCCGAGATCATTGTTTCCGGCGGCCGGGGACTTGGAGAAGCCAAGAATTTTAAGCTGGTTGAAGAGCTGGCGGCCGTTTTAGGCGGCGCGGTCGGCGCTTCGCGGGCAACCGTTGACGCCGGTTGGATTTCTGCCCACCACCAAGTTGGTCAAACCGGGAAAACTGTCTCGCCCAAACTCTACATCGCCTGCGGCATCGCCGGTAAAATTCAGCATTTGGCCGGGATGCAATCATCGGATACGATCGTAGCGATCAACAAAGATCCCGACGCGCCGATATTTAAGGTTGCGACTTATGGCATTGTTGGGGATCTTTTTGAATATGTGCCGCTATTGACCAGCAAAATTAAAGAAGCAAGAGCATAAACCGGAAATGCCAATTTGGCGTCTCCAATAAGGCTCATTGCCTTCTCGATAGTATCAGATAATACTATACTATTATTTAACTTTCTTCTCCTATCTGATTAGTTTTGCTTTTTTAAATTTCTTCTTGTTTCATAGGTGTAGAGGTGCTGACTGGACCTGTTATTTACAATCTTAAGGGCTTCTTCTAAGGTGATGTTATCCGCCACATGACCAACAATAGCAAAAAGCTTTTCATTTGGTCCTCGGAGAGCGTTAATAGCGCTTACTGACGTAGGCAGCTGATTAACCATTACAAGCCTATCAACCGCCGGAATACGTCGCTCGCTTGTATTTCTGAGGTAGCCCTTATTATCATCTTGCCAACAACCCTTCTTTCGAATAGTAACCCCGGTTCGAAATTGTCGAAATATTATTCCTGTTTTCATAATCCAACCCCCTTATATATTTCATTTTTAATAAGTTCGAATATCGACCTTTACCAATATAGTTATTCAAACCTTTACTATACCTATATCGCCCCCCCCCCCCGCAGAAAATTTCACCCTATTTTGAAATCGCGGTTTTTGGTATAATTATTAAGTTGTGATGGAGCGGCCACTAGAAAATAAAAAAGTCGGACAATGTCTGACTAATTTTCCCGGAACAGAAATTCCAGACGGTGTCTGGATTTTTTCCTATCCTTATAATTTTGTTAAAGGACAATAATGGCAAAAGTCACCAAACATAAAGGATTTCAGCAATTAGTCGTTAAAATTGGAGATATCCTTTCTCTATCCCGATCTCAAGCAGTTAGACAAGTAAACCAACTTCTGGTAAAAACCTATTGGGAGATTGGGAAGGAAATCGTTGAGTTTGCACAAAAAGGCAAAGAAAAAGCCGATTATGGGGAGGCCCTTCTTGAGGCATTGTCCAAAGATCTTACTCTAAAATATGGCAAGGGCTTCACGCCAAGCGGGCTCCGTCGCATGAGACAATTTTATTTAGCATATCCAATCTGTGCGACACTGTCGCACGAATTAAGCTGGTCTCATTATTGTTTACTTGTTGCCGTCAGTAACCCTAATGGCAGGGCTTTTTATGAAAAAGAAACCATTAATGCCAAGTGGTCGATAAGACAGCTTGATCGCCAGATTAATTCCATGCTTTACGAGCGGCTGGCTTTAAGCAAAGATAAAAAAGGCGTCCTATTGCTTGCTAATAAAGGACTTGAGATTGAAAGACCCGAAGATGCCGTAAAAGATCCCTATGTTTTAGAATTCCTTGGTCTTCCAGAAAACGTCAAGCTGTCTGAATCTAAGCTGGAATCGTCCTTAATTGAACACTTAAAAAGTTTTCTTCTCGAGTTGGGCAAAGGCTTTAGTTTTGTGGAAAGGCAAAAAAGGATTTCCATGAATAATGAGCATTTTTATGTTGACCTGGTTTTTTATAACATCTTTTTAAAGTGTTATGTTTTAATTGACTTAAAAACCAGAAAACTAAGACATGAAGATGCTGGACAAATGAACTTTTATCTTAACTATTTCAAAAAAGAAATAAACCGAGAAGGAGACGGCGAGCCGATAGGGATAATTCTCTGCGCAGAAAAAGACAAGACCTTTGCCGAGTTTGTAATGGGGGGGCTGTCAAACAAGCTCTTTACTTCAAAATACAAATTAGCTCTACCTAAACCTAAGGAACTTCAGAACGAAATTGCTCAAACTATTTCAACGCTTCGCCTGAAAGGATAAATCATGACAACCGCATTTGTTTTCCCGGGCCAGGGGTCGCAGTCAGTGGGGATGGGCATAGATCTGGCCGAAAAATATCTGGACCAAGCCAATCAAATCCTCGGCTTTGACCTCAGGAAGATCGTCCTCGAAGGACCGGAAGAAGAACTCAAACAGACCGCCATAACTCAACCAGCGATATTCGTCATCTCGGTTGCGATGTGCGAAACGTTACGCGAAAAGGGAGTTGCGTTTGAGTCAGTTGCCGGTCATAGTCTCGGCGAATATTCCGCGCTTTACGCCGCGGGAGTTATCTCTTTTGAGGATGCGGTAAAAACAGTTAGCCTCCGAGGAAAATTCATGCAAGAAGCAGTTCCAGCCGGAGTTGGCGCCATGGCGGCCTTACTCGGTGGAGACCGAAAAGCTATCGCCGATATCTGCGCCGAAGTTGGCAACGTTTGGCCCGCCAATTTTAATTCGCCTGGTCAAGTTGTCATCTCCGGCACCAAAGACGGCGTTGAAAAAGCGGGTGAGAAGCTGAAGGCCGCTGGAGTAAAGAAAATTATTCCTTTGGCCGTTTCTGCCCCTTTCCATTGCCCACTTATGCAGCCGGCTGCCGATAAATTAGCCGGAGTTCTTGATAATATTAAATTCAATGACGCAGCAATCCCAATTTATGCCAACGTCACCGCTTCGCCGGTTACCAGCGCGGCGGAAATTAAAAAACTTTTGATCAAACAAGTTACCGCCTCGGTTCTGTGGGATGATACAATTAATAAGATGATTGCTGATGGGGTTAATAGTTTCATTGAAGTTGGGCCGGGAAAAGTTTTGACGGGATTGATCAAGAAGATTAGTCCGAGTGTTGAAGTAAAACCATTTATAGATGTTTAATTAACCCGAGAATGAATTCGCGGTTCCTTTAAACAGGAGGTTCGCATATGATTCTTAAAGACAAGGTCGCGTTTGTGACGGGATCGGCTCAAGGGATCGGGAAGGCGGTCGCAATAGCTCTGGCCAAAGAAGGAGCAATCGTCGTTATTTCAGATATCAACCTTGAGCTCGCTACCCAAACGGCAAAAGAAATTGAAGTGCTTGGGGTAAAAACCTTAGCCGTTAAAACGAATGTCGCCGACCTGGCCGACGTGGAAAAATCGGCGGAAGAGATCACTAAAGTTTTTGGCCGGATCGACATCCTCGTTAACAATGCCGGCATCACTAAAGATGGCCTATTGATCCGAATGAAAAAAGAAGATTGGGACGCGGTCATCGGCGTTAACTTAACCGGTGTTTTCAATTGCACAAAAGTAGTTTCGACCTTGATGATGAAGCAACGTTACGGTAAAATAGTAAGCATTGCCAGCATAGTTGGCCAGATGGGAAATGCTGGTCAGGCTAATTATGCGGCGAGTAAAGGGGGCGTTATCGCTTTTACGAAAACGGTGGCCAAGGAATTGGCTTCACGCAACGTAACGGCCAACGCCATAGCCCCAGGGTTTATCCAAACAGCAATGACGGATAAGCTTTCCGATGAAGTGAAGAAAAAGATGATGGAGCAGATTCCGCTGGGCAAGTTGGGGACGCCGGAAGACATCGCTAGTGCGGTAGTCTTTCTCTCCAGCCCAGCAGCGGATTATATAACCGGTCAAATTCTCGCCGTCAACGGCGGAATGTACATGTAAGGGGGTGAAGTAATGGACGAACAGCAGATATTTGAACAAGTTAAGAAGGTCGTGGTCGAACAATTAGGCGTAGCCGAATCAGAGATCAAAAAAGAATCGTCGTTTGTCGATGATCTAGGCGCCGATTCGCTCGACACGGTTGAACTAGTCATGGCTCTTGAAGAATCTTTTGGTGTTGAGATCCCGGATGAAGACGCCGAAAAGATCAAAACGATCAATGACACAATAAATTATGTAAAGGCACACAAAAAGTAAACATGAAGCTACCCCAACTTAAAATAGATGGACTAACGGCTCAAGTCCCGATCATCCAAGGCGGTATGGCCGTTAGGGTTTCAACGGGCCGGCTGGCCGGCGCGGTCGCGGCGACTGGCGCGATCGGTATTATCGGCGCGTCCGGCATGGCGTTTGACGAGCTCAAAAAAGAGATCGCTATTGCCAGGGAATTAGCCAATGGTGGTTTAGTTGGGATCAATATTATGTTTGCGGCCAGAGAATTTTGGGGTATTGTGCAAACCGCGATCAAGGAAAAAATCGATCTCATTATTACTGGGGCTGGTTTTTCCCGAGATATTTTTAAAGCCGGGCTTGATAACAATACCCCTATTCTCCCTATCGTGTCAACCGCCAGGCTGGCAGAAACAGCCGCGCGTCTTGGCGCTTCAGCGATCGTGGTTGAAGGCAAAGAAGCTGGCGGGCATCTTGGGACCGATCGCTCCATCTGGGATATTTTCCCGGAAGTTAAAAAGGCGGTTAGCCTCCCGGTCATCGCCGCCGGTGGTTTAATTAATGGCGAGGAAATCTGCAAGGCTTTTAAAATGGGGGCGGACGGCGTCCAAATTGCGACCCGCTTCGTCCTGGCTGAAGAATGCAACGTTGCTTTACCTTTTAAGAAGCGGTACCAAACCGCTACCAAAGATGATGTTGTTTTGATCCAGTCCCCTGTTGGTCTCCCTGGGCGGGCGATCAAAACAGCCTTAGTCGAAAAAATATTAAGTGGAACGGCACCCAAGCCGGTCGGCTGTGATTTCTGTTTGAAGAAATGTTCCTTAAAATATTGCATTATCCAGGCTTTAATTAATTCCCAAAAAGGGGATATTGATAACGGCGTGGTTTTTTCCGGTGAATATGTCTGGAAAATAAAAGACCGAACCATTAAACCGACCGCCGCCATTATGAAAGAACTTTTAGACGAGGTCGCCGCGTGCTAGGTCGCGTTGTTATCACTGGCCTCGGCGTTGTTTCCCCTGTCGGGATCGGCAAAGATATTTTTTGGCAAAATATTGTTGCCGGAAAAAACGGGATCGGCCCGATCACCCGCTTTGATACGGCTAAATTTGACGTCAAAATTGCCGGTGAGGTTAAAGATTTTGATCCTTCCCTTTATTTAGATAAAAAAGAAGCCCGGCGGCTGGTTCGCTTCATCCAGTTCGGGGTTGCCGCCGGAAAAATGGCTCTAACTGACGCTAATTTAACTATTACACCAGAAAATGCGCCCAGGATCGGTGTTATTGTCGGTTCCGGGATCGGCGGCTTAGATATCCTTGAAGAACAGGCCAGAAATTTACACGAAAAAGGGCCGGATAAGCTTAGCCCCTTCACTGTTCCCTACATGATCGCCGATATGGCCGCCGGCTACATTTCTATCATGACGGGAGCTAAAGGGCCAAACTTCTGTGTTGTTACCGCTTGCGCCTCCGGAACTCATTCGATTGGCGAGGCAATGAAGACCATTCAACGCGGTGCCGCCGATGTCGTCATTGCCGGCGGGACCGAGGCTTGTGTCACCCCGCTTGGCATTGCCAGTTTTGCCGCTGCTCGTGCTTTGTCAACGACCGGCAGCCGCCCTTTTGATAAAACCCGAGACGGTTTTGTGATGGGCGAAGGCGCGGGAATCGTTATTCTTGAAAGCCTGGAACACGCGCAAAAAAGAGGCGCTCACATTTATGCCGAGCTTGCCGGTTACGGCGCCAGCGGCGACGCCAACCACATTACTGCTCCGGCTCCTGGCGGTGAAGGAGCGGTCCGCGCTATTAGAGCGGCCTTGGCAGATGCTAACTTACAACCGGCAGATATTGATTATGTCAACGCCCACGGGACCTCGACTGAATTAAACGATAAATTTGAAACAATGGCGCTCAAAACCGTTTTTGGCGAACATGCCAAAAAGCTGAAGATCAGTTCAAACAAATCGATGATCGGGCATCTTCTTGGCGCTTCCGGGGCGGTCGAGTTTGTTTCCACCACTTTATCCGTAGCCAATGATGTGTCGCCCCCGACAATAAACCATCAGGCTCCTGATCCTGATTGCGACTTAGATTACACCCCCAACCAGGCAAAAAAACTCCCCATTCGTGCCGCCGTCAAAGAATCTTTTGGTTTTGGCGGACACAACGCAATTCTAGTGGTGAAAAAATTTATCTAATGATATAATCGTTTCGTGAAAAGAATCTTATTAATTCTTGCTCTGCTTGCCACCTGCCACTGCTCACTTGCCACCATCTTATACGCTGACCAGACCTATCCGCAAATCGACATTTCTGGCTTCAAGAAATGGGAAAATAAAAAGGTTGAGGTTGACCCAATGAAAAACTATTTCGCCGGGTTAACCCAACTTGGCGGCTACTATCCGACCTTTAGCGGCAGTCCGTGGCAAGAGAGAATGACCTTAAAGATCGCCGGCCAGTTATCAAAAAACCTCTCCGTCTCTTACGATCTCGAGCAACAGCCGGAAACCCCGGAAAAGTTTGACGTCAAAGTAAAATATGACAACACTGAGTTAACCTTTGGAGACTTTACCGCCAATTTTTCCGGCAACGAATTTGTCTCGGCTTCAAAATACATGAATGGCGTCATGCTAACCTCAAAAGATACCTGGTATGATGTCGTGGCAGTTCCTTCGGCCAAATTAAAAAGCCAAAACCAGGCTCTAACCTCTCAAAACGGCAACAACACCAAGGGTCCCTATAACCTTGGCCACGGCTCGATCGTTGAAGGCTCTGAACAGGTCCAACTAAACGGGATCTTTTTAAAAAGGAACGTCCATTACACAATCGACTACTTTGAAGGCAAGATCACGTTTAACCAGATCTTAAGCGCCAGCGATGAATTTAAATATACTTATGACTACACAAATATCATCGATCTTTTTTTCCCGACTTTATCAAAGAGGGATTTCTTTGGTTTTCAATCTAGGTTCACCCTCGACCCGGAAAAGTTTGGCGTAAAACCTCCCGGGGAAGAGCCCAGCATGGCCACAGGGCGGGATGTTTTTCCGACTAACAGCGCGCAGGCTGGCGGCATCCCGGAAGGAGAATCGTCTGGCAATTTTCAGTTGAGGAACATTCCTATTGTCAGGTTCAGCGAAACCCTCTCCTTTATGGGTGTTCAGCTGAAAAAGAACGAAGACTATATGATCCGCTACGACTCCGGTGAAATAAAATTGCTGACCCGGTTTTTGCCGACCGCGGCTGAACCGTTAACGGTTGAATATAAATATTTTCAGGTTTCTACCGAGGTCGAAACGATCCCTGGCATCGGCAGCCGGGGACCGTATAAGACCAGGGTCCACCGGATCATTCCTGAGAGCGAAAAGATTGAACTTGACGGCAAAGTTCTTATTCGCAACCTTGACTACTCGATCGATTATGGGACTGGAGATATCTTGTTTGGCGTTGTCGTCGGCCCAACCTCGCAAATAAAGGTCAGCTATCGGCATAATGTTATGAGCCTGCCGGCCGCTCCGCCAACGCCTTTCCCTAAAGAGTTAAAACTTGGCGTTACTTATTTAAAGGAATCGGCCAAAAAAAGCGCTGGCGCCCCAACCGCCACCGCCATTGAAGCCTATTCCGGAACCTCCATTGTTAATAATGGTTATGTCCTTAGCTTAAAGAATCGTCCGGTCGTAACATCCGAAAGTTTCACTCTTAGGACAAAAACCAGGGTCTTAACGCTTGACGTTGATTACACTTTTCCCACGACCGAAGTTGACCCTGTTACCGGGTTTGTAAAAGTCACACCCAATGTCCCGCTAAGTTATATTACTGATAAGACTGATCTTTCAGATGGTGTTAGGACCGGTACAATTGCCTTCCTGACCGCCCTTTCGGCCTCCGATGAAGTTACGGTTACTTATACCTACAATAAAAGCGTTGTCGGCAAATATAATGCCGCCGGAACAGGAAGCAAGGGTCCTTATTATTTGCGGAACACCAGGGATATTGTCCCGGGGACAGAAGCTGTCCAGGTCTGGGACCAAGGCTCTTCAATAATTACGACCTATACCAGGAATACCAGCTTTGAAGCCAACGCCGGCGATACCGGGTATTCCATTAACTATTCTACTGATAACGCTTATATTACCTTTAATAACCCTCTCCCGACATCCAAAAACTTCCAGGTTATTTTCCAGTATCTTCCCTCGACAACCGGCAACAACAACAACGACATTTCTCAAAGTGCTTTTGGTTTTGATGGGAGCTTTAAGATCGGCGATATTTTTAAGATAGATTCTTCTTATGCCAAGACCGAAAACGACCAGGTTTTTGTGGCGGAATCGACCTTCGAAACTTTTGGCGTTGGAGGAACTTATCCGATCAATAATACCAAGAATTATGCCCTTCACTCTTCGGCCAACCTTGTTGAGGGGAGCGAAAAAATATCCATTAATAATCAAGTGCTCAACCGTGACATCGACTATTATATCTCCTATACTGCTCCAGGCAGCTTTAGCTTTTACTACATCACTCCAGGCACGCTTGATGCTATTTCCGTCGAATATAAATTCCAATCAACTGCCGGCTCCCAATCAACCCAAACGACCAAGACCGATACAGCTTTCCGTTTGGGCGCGGAAACCAAGCTTTTTGGCGATGTTTTAAAATTGAGCGGCAACACCAAAAAGATCGGCTTTGACTTCTCTCCTTTAGGAGGGACATCTATCGGCGTCGGATCAGAATATCAGGAATACAATGTGTTTTTCCATCCCGATTACCACTCGTTTTTTAGTGATTACTCATACAAGTATAACCAGTCCCCGATCGGCACAACAAGAAAAACCTTCCTGCGCACTTACGATAATACATGGTCTGGAGGAATTAACCCGAGGGGGCTAGTTAAACTTGACCTTGCCTATCGGACCCTAGCGACTATCGACGATCCGCTCACTCCCGGTGGCTTGCATAATAGCGATTCACTTCAAGACTCTTACTCGATCAGCGCTACTCCTAAGGATATTACCAGAGGGCAACTCGTTTTCAGCCAAAAATACGACTTAAAGAAAACTTCTTCAAAAAATGACGTGATCGATCAGGCGGCAAACAAATCAACCTCCACCACCGATTACTTCCATGCTTTTGGCAACGCTAAAGTCACCGATCGTTTCTCTCTAGGCTACGACTACCAATACAATGAACCGATTACGCTGAGCTCGCTCGAGACCGAAACAGCCCACACGATTTCTCTTGACCATTCTTATAACTTGAATCTCGACCTAACAACCCTGTTCCTAAAAAAGTGGGCCCTCCGAATGGCTCTGCAAACTCATGAGGATCAAAAAATTGTTCCAGCCATGACCAGCGTCAAAACCAGGAACGAAACTTATCACATGGACATTACCCCCTTCACCATCTTAACCTCATCCATCGACCATAACCGGCAGGAGAGGACCTCATATGTCGTAGGAGGGGAAAACCCCTTAAGCATGAGGACGGCGGCTTCAGCAAGGTTGTCCCCTGTCCCCTGGTTTTCAATAGGGGCCAACGCTTCAGTTAATGAAACAATACCGGAAACAGGCGCAATTAACAGGGCCGATGGGCGATCTAAAGCCGGTGATATTGATTTTACGCCAATATCTTTAAATCTTTTGAAGTTAAACTCTCGTTTTGTCGGCTCAGACACAAGACAGACTGCGCCGTCCGGAACCGAAAGGATCTCAACTTTCACCAATACCGTCTCTCAAAACTACACCTTAAGTTTTAATTATATCCCTCTTGTCCCTTTAACTTTAGGGCTGCTCTCTGAAGATTATAATAATTATAATGATTCAGTCCTTTCTCATGTCGACACCAGTACGCGCAATAAAATCACAACCGCTTCAACCCAAGTTGCGCCGCCCTTCCTGCCCCAATTAACTTTAACCGCTGATTATAATCGCAAAGACACATTTAATCTAAAAACCAATGACACCCGCCCAAAAATTGTTGTCAATGGAAAGGCCAGCTACCAAGTTACTACTTGGGGATCAATTGCCTATGATACTTCGATCGAAAGGAATCAGGGCGAGGTCCAGGCCGGTTCAATCGTTGATCTAAATTATAAAAAAACCACTTCAACCATCAGCTTGAATCTCACCCTCCCCGTTGATAACCCGGTGCTTAACAACTTTTTAGTGGTCGCCTCTTTAAAGCGGGTTGAATATAAAAACTATTATAATTCAAGCGATGATTTTAATGCGAGCTTGTTGAGCTTTGAAGGGACGCTAAACTTCTAATTGAGGATGATTATTTTTCCGCGGGCCAGGATCTTTTTATCTGCGACTATTTGGTAGAGATAAACACCATTAGGCAGGTTTTCTCCATAAAGGCTCTTTCCATTCCAGGTTGGATTGTTTAGCCCTGATTTTCCACCATTGTCACCGGCCGGATAACTTTTCTGCCAGAGCAAGTTCCCGTTAAGGTCAAAAAGATAGATCGTCGCATCAAAATTCCCTGCTAAAGTATAAACAAAGCTGGTCTCGTTGGTGCTCGTCCTGATAAAAGGATTAGGCAAGACAAAGGCTAGGGGCAGCGTCCCTTGTGCTTCAACTTCTTTATTGGCCGCTTCTTTTTTGATGTTGACCAAGGTAGTCGCGATGGCGGTTTGCCCGACGTGGTCAACAACTCTTAACCTTATCGTGTAATCTCCGCTTAACCCGGCAGTCTCCCAAGTTCCTAAGGCGCTACTTTCAACTGAAACATAGTATGTCCCAATTGTTTGGAAAGTTGTCGGGCTGCTTCCACTTCCATATTCTAAAACATAATAGTTAAAATATTGGTCTTTCGCCTTGCCGGTGATCGTAACGCTTCCTTCTATCGTAGTCCCTTGTGATGGAGTTATAATGGCGGCCTCTGGCGCGGTGTTATCAATATGTACAGAAACCGCTGTTTCGGCCGAAGAAGCATCATTGTTCACCACGTTAAGCTTGATCGTATAATCTCCATTTAAACCGCTGGTATCCCAGCTAGCAAGAGAGCCAGCATTAACCATTGTTGAAGAATTGGCAATGTTAACAACGACAACCCCTCCGCTTAGCGCTGCTAATGTGTACCGGTTAAAATTACTGCTATACGCCGAACCGCGGACATTAACGCTTCCGCTAATATATTCTTGGCTGGCAGGGGAAGTGATCGTCGCGTTAGGGGTTGAAAGGGCTAATTGAGCGTCGATCCGACCGGTCCCAAGCGAGCCCGCTGGAAGTGTAGGGTTTAAGCTGTCGATGCTTGTCGCGTAATCTTTTATCCGGGCGTAAATTTGCGCCGCCGTTAGAGTTGGATATGCCGCTTTAATTAATGAGGCTAATCCGGCAACAAAAGGCGTGGCCAAAGAGGTTCCGCTGGCATTTACATATCCCCCTCCCATTTTTGTGGTTAGGATCGTTGTCCCTGGAGCTGAAACGTCTACCCAGGAACCATAGTTTGAGCCTGGAGTAGCAACCGAGGCCCACTCTGCCCTTTTATCTGAAGAGTCGGTCGCGGCAATACATAGCACCGACTTTGAAGGGGATGCCGCCGGATAATTTTTTTCATTTGTGCCGCTATTCCCCGCCGCCGCTACCACCACCACCCCCGCTTGATAAGCCGCTTTGCAGGCATTCTCCATGTCAACATCAAAATCGCTTTGCCCTAAACTAAGGTTAATTACGTCTGCCTCTTTAGAAATAGCCCAATAAATCGCGTCCGCAATATCTAGGGTATCTCCCGTCGCTCCCCCTCCTGCTACCGGCCTCATCGCCTTGAGCGGCAAAATCATCGCGTTCCAATCTGTCCCAGCAACGCCAACCCCATTATTGGTTTTCGCTGCGATCACACCAGAAACTTCTGTTCCATGCCCTTCATCATCATCGGCGTTATTATTGTTACTAACAAAATTCCAGGCTTTAGCCGTGTTTAACTTATCTTGTAAATCTTCATGGTTGTAGTCAACCCCAGTATCGATCACCGCCACCAGCACTTCATTTGTCCCTCGGGAAACATCCCAAGCATAATCAGCTTTTATCTTTGTTAGCCCCCATTGCGACCCATAACTCGGATCATTTGGAATGGTCTGAAAAGTGTGATATATAAAATTCGGCTGAGCGGAGATAACATTCGGCTCTTTTTCCAGGTCACTAATAACTTGTTTTACGTCAACCTCCTTGCTAAAGGTTATTTTATAATGGTTGCTAAAAGACGGCGGCCGAACATTATATCCAATCGGTCGTTCTCCTCTCGCCGCCCCATATTTTGCGGCTATGTTTTGAGAAATAACCGCCTGTCCGGGCTTAAACCTAACAATTACTTCTCCAGGCTTATATTCAGCCAATGACAAATGACTAATGACGAACAACGAATTAATGAGTAAAAGTAATAATAGAAGAACCGCTTTCTTCATTTCGGTTGAAGTATACCATAGCTATAGCGTATAATAAAACTACCATGAAAAACTTAAAGGCTCGTGGACAAAAAGTTCTTTCCCCTGTTTTGGGAAAATATTTTGATGACTTTGAGGTCGCAAGCGGCAAGGGATCGATCCTTTCAGGCCTTGATGGGAAAAAATATTTAGATTTTTCCAGCGGCATCGCTTGCACTGTTACCGGCCATTGCCACTCCAAGGTTGTAAAGGCGATCAAAACCCAGGCCGAAAAACTGCTTCATATTTGCATTGGCGTCGCCTACTATGAACCTTATGTTGAATTAGCCGAGGAACTGCAAAAGATCTCGCCGATAAAAGGCGCCCAGGTCTTTCTTTGCCAAAGCGGCTCGGAATCAGTTGAGGCCGCCTTAAAGCTGGCAAAGTATACGACCAATCGCCCAGGCATTATCGCCATAAAAGGTGGTTTTCACGGGCGGACACTCGGGGCATTGTCGGCCACAACGTCGAAGATGAAATACCGCGACCACTATGAACCTCTATTGCCAAATGTTTATATTGCGGAACAAAACCTCTTGTCAGTTGAAGGTATAATGAAAAAGCATGCCGGCCAGATCGCCGGGCTGATCGTTGAACCGATCCTAGGAGAAGGCGGATACATAGTTTTCCCAAAAAAGTTTTTACAGGGACTGCGCCAGCTTTGCGACCAAAATAATATATTGTTAATATTTGACGAAGTCCAAACCGGCGTTGGCCATACCGGTAAATGGTTCGCTTGCGAGCATGCGGAAGTCGTGCCCGACATTATAGTTACGGCTAAAGGGATTGCTTCGGGCCTGCCACTCGGCGCTTGTCTGGCTAAAAAAGAAATTATGGCCAAGTGGTCGCCCGGCGCCCATGGCTCGACCTTTGGCGGCAACCCTGTCTGCTGCGCCGCCGCCATCGCGACGATCAAGGCAATCAAGGCCGAAAAAATGTTAGCTAACACCATTAAGCAAGGGAAATATTTGATGTCCCGCCTCTCGAAGCTCCGAAATCAGTACTCCGAACTGATCAAAGACGTCCGCGGCCTAGGCTTGATCATTGGCGTTGATTTTGGCGACAGCGTCCCGGTCAAGAAGATCGTTAATTTTTGTTTAGAGAAAAAATTAGTTTTGATCTCCACCGGCGGCGACGGGACCGTTATCCGGTTTATCCCGCCCTTGAACGTGACCCGCGCGCAGATCGACCAAGCCTTAGAAATATTTTCTCAGGCGCTAGATAATGTTTAAATATTTGACGTTACCTGACCTGTTAGACATCGCGGCGCAAAGGAAAGAGCCGCCATTCGTCTTAATTCTCGACGGGATCGAAGACCCGCACAACTTTGGCGCGATCTTGCGCACCGCCGAGGCCGCTGGCGTCCACGGCGTCGTGATCCGCAAGAACCGCCAAGTCCCGGTCACCGAAACGGTCATTAAGGTTTCCACCGGCGCGGCCGAAAACGTGCCGATCGCCCGCGTTCCCAACATTGCCGAAGCGATCCGCTTCCTGCGGAACGAGTCGCTGACGGTATTCGGGGTTGAAATAGACGGGAAAAGATTATATAATCAGGCAGATTACCGGAGCGGGGTCGCGCTTGTCGTCGGGAGTGAAGGCGCCGGCCTTGCCCGGCTTGTCAAAGAGCGGTGCGACGAGGTCGTGCGACTGCCGATGCGAGGAAAGGTAAATTCTCTCAATGCTTCGGTCGCCACCGGCATCGTCCTATACGAAGTATTAAGACAAAGATCTCTCGACGAATCTCGAGATAAAGGAGGTGAATTGTAATGGCAGAAAAAGTTATGAAGTGCGGTATCAAGAAAGAAAAAGGCTACCTTTATTTTATCGACAAATCAGGCGACATTTCCCGGGCTAAGATGGCCAGAGGTCGCAAAAAAGCAAAAAAACGCAGATAGTTTTGTTTAAGACAACTAGCGGCTTGCAACTTCACCTGCAAGGCTTTTGGTTGTAAGTTGTAAGTCGTTAGTTGTTAGTCCCCTGTGGAGAGGTAGCAAAGTGGTCAAATGTCCGCCTACGGCGGATAAATCAGGCGCCTCATAATTACAATGTTTTATACATATGTGCTTCACAGTTTAAGCTTTGACTGTTATTATGTTGGAAGCACTGGGAACCTTGAAAAAAGAATACAAGAACATAATTCTGGTTTGTCCAGATTTACAAAGGGAAGAAAACCCTGGGAATTAGTCTATAAAGAAGAGTTTCCCACCAGGGGGGAAGCAATGAAAAGAGAAAAGTTTTTTAAATCTGGCCAAGGCAGGGAACTTATAAAAGAAAAATTGGCTCATCCTCGCTCGGAGGGGTAGCAAAGTGGTCAAATGCACCTGACTGTAAATCAGGCGCCTCACGGCTTCGAAGGTTCAAATCCTTCCCCCTCCATTTTAGTTGGTACATTCCTGGCACCTCCTTTACAAAAGACTGAGCCGCCTTGTTAAAAATAAGGGATATCTCGTGTAACTAGCCATAAAATTTCGTTCGCTCGATCTTTAATCTCCCGGCTTCTACTCCCTTCTCCTAACTTCCAATAACACGTGGATTGGAATATTGACAGTCCAATCAAGCGATGGGAAAATACTGTCGAGATGAAACGTAACATCAGTCTGCTTATGATTATAGCGCTGACAGTCGCCGGCGCGCTGGCCCATCAGCCGGTGATAGTGGACAGGGGCGAGATTAAAATTGAGAAGCCCGAAATCTCGCGCGCTTTTTACGGCGAGCTGAAGGGCCAGCCCCAGCTTTACAATATCTATTCGGAAAAAGCTTTTGACCTCTACGTTAATCTTCTTGTCCCCAAAAACACCAACGCTGCCGGCCGCTATTCCGCGAACATTTATCAGATAATTGACAGCCGGCGCGTTTTTCTGGTTGAAATCAAGGCTGATTCAGTGGCCTGGAAAGAGCTCTACGAACCTTTTGGCGGCGATCATTACCTCAAAGGCCCGGAGTGGAAGCAAGCGGTGCCGGCCGGGCGTTTTGAGATCGAAGTTTACAATGCTGATAACCGTGGCAAATATGTGCTGGCGGTGGGAGAAAAAGAATTTTTTGGCCCCAAAGAGATCGCCAATGTTTATACTGAATTGCCAAAACTCAAGGGAGAGTTCTTTGGCGGCAATCCCGTTTCTTTTCTCTGGTCGCCGTTCGGCATCGCAGCGGTGATCGCGGCCGCAGGCATAATCTATCTCATTTCAAAAGCGCGCTGAAACATTATGTAAATTTTTGTTTTGCTTCATACTGCCCCTGTTTTTTATTCCTATCTTTTTTCTTGTCCCTGCTGCCTGCAAATCATCCCTCTCATCTGCTATCATTATCCTATGACCTGGGAATTACTTAACCACGAAAACATTTTAAGCACCGTTGAAGCCACGCTTGGAGAAAGGTTAAGCAACCTTATTCTTCCCCGCAACAGCTACATCAATCGGGTTTATGAACTGGAAAAATATGATTCCAGGGAAAGGTTTATCGTTAAATTTTATCGTCCTGGTCGCTGGACGTTGGAACAAATTCAAGAAGAACATGATTTTCTATTCGAGCTTTCAGCCCAAGAAATTCCCGTCGTCCCACCAATTAAAATAAAGAATAAGACTCTTTTTCTTCTCCCAACTCCAACCCCCCCACTCCAACCTATCCCCTACACCCTATTCCCTAAAAGATCCGGCCGCGCTCTGGACGAGTTTGACAAAAACGCCTGGGAAGAGCTGGGACGCCTTATCGCTAGAATGCACCTTGTCGGAGAAACTCGCAAGGCCAGCGGCAGAGTTTTTTGGCGGCCAGCAATAGCAACCAAACATCATCTTGAAACAATTTTAAAAACCAGCTTTCTTCTTCCAAAATTTGACGCCGCCTTTAAACAAGCAACTGAAGCCTTTATTAAAAAGGCTGACCCGTCCTTTGAAAACCAAAACAACATCTTGCTCCACGGCGATTGCCATAAAGGAAATCTGATCCACCGGCCCAACGAAGGCATTTTTATTATTGATTTTGACGATATCTGTTTTGGGCCGGCGGTTCAAGACCTTTGGCTTCTCCTTCCCGATGTTCCAGACAACTGCCAAAAAGAACTCTCTTGGTTTATTAAAGGCTATGAAACATTCCGTCCTTTCCCTGCAACTTCTCTCTCCCTTATTCCTTTTCTTCGTGGGATGCGCCTTATCCATTTCGCCGCTTGGCTCGCCGTCCAGTGCCATGAACCGGATTTCTTTATCCATTTTCCCGAAGCGAAAAGCGCCCGCTATCAAAACGAATTAATTAAAGAGTTGCAGGAAATCTCTGTTACAGTATAATATGGTAACCATATGAAAAAGGCATTGAGATGGCTAGCAATAATGGTCGGCGTCCTTATCCTTCTTTTAGTTGTCGGCATGATCGCCCTCCCCTTTATTTTCCCGCTGGACAAAATTAAAGACTTTGCGACCACCAAGATCTCCGAATCGATCCACCGGGAAGTTAAGATAAACAAAGTTTCCTTTAATATTTTTTCCGGCATCAAACTGGAAGGCCTTTATGTCGGCAACCGTTCCGGGTTTGCCAAGAGGCCTTTTATTTCTGCCGATTCGATCGATCTCCATTACGCCTTCTGGCCGCTCTTTTCCCGCCAGATCATTATTAAAGAAATAAGCTTGGTTAAGCCGCAGATCCTGGTTGAAAAAAATGCCCGCGGCGAGTTTAACTTTTCCGACATGATCGCCAAGCCCTCATCGCCAAACGCTTCGCCTGTCGCATCCGCCAAACGAACATCGCCCCCTTTCGATCTTTTCGTAACCGCCTTCTCCATTAAGAACGGCAAGCTTTCTTATGTCGACAATTCAACCAAAACCATCAGTGAAATAAAAAACCTTGGCGTTAAAATTTCTGGGTTTGAGCTGGCCCTGGTTAAACCGATCAACCTCAAGGTTTCTGCCGATGTCAATTATCAGGGAAAAGATATTCCAGTTTCTCTGGCCGGTAAAATCGGCGTTAACCTGGCGGAAGAATCTATTAACATCCCTTCTCTTGCTCTTTCGATCGCTGGGGAAAGCCTAAACGCAACGGCCAAAGTTTCATCCTGGAAGGTCGCGCCGCAAATAAATTTTTCCCTCAATTCCGGAGGGTTTAATGTTGACCCCCTCCTGGCGATCTTTGCAGCTTCCGCCCCAGCTAAAAAAACAAAACCAGTTCCCGGCGCCCTAACCAAAACGATCAACCAGGCCACCGCCTCCATCCCAGCCAATGTCGGAGTTAAGGGAGAAGTTAATGTAAACAACTTAACCTTCCAAAAGTTCAAGGTCGACAAGATAGGACTTTCGCTTTCTCTCGCCCGCAAGGTTGCTACCGCCTCCCTTCGTGAAATTAAATTTTCCGGTGGAACCTTGACCGGTAAGGCTGTTGTCAACCTAAATACCCCCGGGCTTGGTTATGAGGTTAGCGACCTTAAGTTGGCCGGCTTTGATGCGCATCCATTTTCCAACTCTGTGGTCGAAACTTTTTTAACCACCCTGCCCGACTATAAAGACTTGATCGACAAAGCCTATGGGACGCTGGACCTTTCTGCCTCTCTTTCTGGCCGTGGCGTTGAACCGAATGATATCATGGCAAACCTCAACGGCGAAGCTTCTCTCTCGCTAAAGAATGGCGAGCTAAAAAGGCTTAAAACCTTGGCTTCCGTCGGCCAAACCTTGAAGTCAAACACCCTGCAAGGAGATGTTAAGTTTGGCGAGCTAACCGCCGCCGCGAGCATTAGCAAAAAAGTTGTTAACGTAAAAACATTAAAGCTCGACAACCAAGACTTTGGCTTGAATTTTAAGGGGGGTGTTGATCTTGGCCGCTTGGTTTGGGTTGCCGGCAACCGCCTGACCCTAAAGCTTTCCCCTGCGAACACCAAAAACCTGCCTCAACAATTTTCCTTAATGCGGGACGACAAGGGCTGGCTGGAGATCACCTTTGAATTAACCGGAGGACTCACCAAGCCGTTCCCCAAACCGATCTTAGACAAACCGATCGAAGCCGCTGTCGGCAAACTAAAGGTTAAAATAGAAGCTAAAAAAGTTGAGATCGAAAATCAAGCAAAGGCAGAGGCCCAGAAAAAGCTGGACGCCGAAAAAGCCCGACTCCAAGAAGAAGCCAAGAATAAGCTAAAAAACCTCATTAAGTTTTAACGCAAGTTTTCCCCTCCAAACCTCGATATATATAGTAGATATGAGAGCTATAACAATTGCCCTATTATTGATCGCCTTTTTTGCCGGGTTGGCCTGGAGCGAACCTGTCGCCAACATTAAAGAGCTATATTCAGCCCCTAGTGAAAATTCCAACTTAGTCTATAAGATCCCGATCGATGTTAAGATTCTTGAGGTCTCCCCAGACGGCAATTGGCATAAAGTCAGGATAGCATATTCTTTTGGCCCTCTTTCATATTCCTATGTCGGCTGGGCCAAAGTCCCTGTTGGCGATATCTTAGCCGCCAGGCTAGAGACTGAGGAGCTCGCCATCATCGATGAAGCTCCCCCAGAAAAGATTGCTTCAAAGTAACTAGTTTGTTATAATCGCCTTAAGTTGAAAGACGAACTAAAAAAACTCCTCAAAGAGACTGGCGCCGTTAAAGCTGGCGAATTTATCCTCTCCTCTGGCAAGAAAAGCAATCTTTATATTGACTGCCGCAAGATCACTTTACACCCCCAAGGCTCACGGCTTATCGCCAAGATCATCTTGGAAAAAATCAAAGGCTTAAATGTCCAGGCGATCGGCGGCATGACGCTTGGGGCTGACCCAATTACCTCCTCTGTTGTTGCCTTAAGTGAGATTCCCGGCTTTATCGTTAGGAAAAAAGAAAAAGAACACGGAACGAAACAAAGGATTGAAGGGATTCTCCAGCCCGGCTGGAATGTCGTGATTGTCGAGGATGTTTCAACCACCGGCGGTTCCGCGCTTCAAGCGATCGAAGCGGTTGAATCTTTTGGCGCCAAAGTCGTCAAGGTTATTTCTGTTGTTGACCGTGAGGAAGGATCTGCCGACGCCTTTAAAAACTACTCCTTCGACCCTATCTTTAAAAAGTCTGAACTTGTCTGATCTTCTGGTAATCTGATATACTGATTATCTAACCCGCCCGTGTAGCTCAGTTGGTAGAGCACGTCCTTGGTAAGGACGAGGTCACCGGTTCAATCCCGGTCGCGGGCTTTCACTTGACAGGAGGGCGGGGTTTCGTAGTATAATTATAATTCGAGACAAAATCATTTTGATGTATTATAGGAGGTAAAGAAAATGGCCAGAGAAAAGTTTGAAAGGAAAAAGCCCCACGTAAACATTGGGACGATCGGACACGTTGATCACGGGAAAACTACATTAACCTCGGCGATCACCAAGGTTCTCGCCATGAAGGGAATGGCCAAGGCCAAAGCCTTCGACGAGATCGACAGCGCCCCGGAAGAAAAGGCCCGTGGTATAACCATCGCAATCGCCCACGTTGAATACGAAACCGATAAAAGGCATTATGCCCACATCGACTGCCCGGGACACGCTGACTATGTTAAGAACATGGTCATCGGCGCTGCGCAGATGGACGGAGCGATCTTGGTCGTTTCTGCCGCCGACGGCCCAATGCCCCAAACCCGTGAACATATCTTGCTAGCCCGTCAAGTTAACGTCCCGGCGATCGTCGTTTTCTTAAACAAGGTTGACATGGTTGACGATCCAGAGCTAGTCGATCTAGTCGAAGTTGAAACCAGGGATCTGTTAACAAAGTACAAATTTCCTGGCAATGACATCCCGATCATCCGCGGCTCCGCTTTAAAGGCCATGGAAGCCGCTGACGTCAACAGCCCAGATGTCAAGCCAATCCTTGACCTTATGGATGCTGTCGACAATTACATTCCCGAACCTAAGCGGCCGCTCGACCAGCCATTCTTGATGCCGATCGAGGACGTTTTCACTATTACCGGGCGAGGCACTGTCGGCACCGGCAGGATTGAACGCGGCGTCGTTAAGGTTGGCGAAGAAGTCGAATTAATGGGTCTTGGTTCACACAAAAAAGCGGTCGTGACCGGCGTCGAAATGTTCCGCAAAACCCTTGACGAGGGCCGAGCTGGAGACAACGTCGGCTTGCTGATGCGCGGCATTGAAAAAGAAGAGATCCAACGCGGCATGGTCGCAGCCAAACCCGGCTCGATCAAGCCACACAAAAAGTTTGAGGCCCAGGTCTACGTTTTGACCAAAGAAGAGGGCGGCCGTCACACCCCATTCTTTAATGGTTATAAACCCCAGTTCTTCATCAGGACCACCGACGTTACTGGCGAGATCAAATTGCCGGATAAAGTTGAAATGGTCATGCCTGGAGATAACGTCACGATGACCGTTGAGTTGATCACCGATATCGCCGTTGAAGAAGGCTTAAGGTTCGCCATCAGAGAAGGCGGCCGAACCGTTGGGGCTGGAGCCGTAACTAAGATCTTGGCTTAACAAAAATTGAACAGAGCCATCCGTTTACTTGGCTTAATGGCGACGATTTCAATAATCGTCGCCATTTGTTTTTTGCTCTTTGATTTTTTCCAGTCGCGCGAAATATTCCCCACCAAAACCTATATCGGCAAGGTGAACGTCTCCGGCTTGACCAAGGAAAAAGCCAACGATAAACTCCGCAGTTACCGAATGGCGGAAATTTTTTCTCCAATCATTACTTTTGAAGTTGAGGCTAATGCCTTTTCTTTTTCCCCTGAAGCGCTCGGCCTCACTATTGATTATGGCAAATCTCTTGACCAAGCCTTTGCCTTGTCCCACAAAGAAAGCTATATCAAAGACCTTAAGTCGCGCCTGTCTAGCAAGATCCTTTTCTGCCCTCTCTTTTTCAAGGTTAACGACAACGCGCTTAAAGATGTTTTAACAGGTTTAACCCCCCTCCTCCAATCCTCCCCTCGGAATGCCTCGTTTATCTTTTATGAAAAGAGAGGTTCTTATCATATTGAAAATGAAGAGTTGGGGCGAGAGGTTTTGGTCGATAAGACTATCGCCTCGTTTAAGGAGCGCTTAGCCAAGGAAGAGAAGCGTTTCCCGATCGAGCTAGCTTATCAGGAGCCGGCCATCACCGCAAAAGTTTTACGGGAGGCTCCGCCCATTTATCGCTTGTCTGCCTTTACCACTTTTTACGGCCGTCATGACTCACCAAACCGGATCCATAACATTAAGCTTGTTGCCTCTTGGGTCGATAATACAATCCTTCTTCCTGGCCAGGTTTTTTCTGTCGCTGATATCTTGGGAGATGTTACTTCGGCTCGGGGCTTTAAAGAAGCCTATGTTATTTTAGCTGGCGTTTTAGTCCCTACTTTGGGCGGCGGCTCCTGCCAGATTGCCACAACCCTTTATAACGCCGCCATACTGGCCGACCTTAAGATCGTTCAGCGAAAAAACCATTCTTTCTATTTTAATATTTATCCTTTGGGGCGCGATGCCGGCGTTTACCCTGGCCAGCTCGATATGAAGTTTGAAAACGATACCGGCAAGCCCATTTTAATCAAGGCCATTGCCACCAACAGCCGCCTTTCTTTTCGGATCTATGGGACACCTACCGGGAAAAAGGTCAAGCTCTCTTCTCCTGCCGTTTTTATGAAGGGCAAACCGGCGACCGTAAAGCAGGTCTTGGCTGCCGACCTCCCCTTTGTTACGGTCATTAAAAAGACCGTCTTTAGCCAGAACGGAAAAAAGATAAACGAAGAAGAGATCGTCAGCCGTTATAAATTATATGGCGAAAAAGACAATGTTCCTATTGCCCGCCCAGAACCACGATGACAAACCAGCAAACAATTAAGCAAGAAATTTCCCTTGAGGGGGTCGGGATCCATTCAGGCCAGCCGGCCAAGGTCATCATCCGTCCTGCTCCCGAAAATAAGGGTATTGTTTTTTTTAAAAAGGACATTGAAATTCCTGCGGTCCTTGCCTCCCTCTCTTCAACCAATCGGTCAACTTCTCTCGCTGGCCTCTCTTTAGTCGAGCACTTTCTCTCTGCCGCCGCTGGGCTGGGAATTGATAATTTGTCAGTCGAAATAATTGGAAATGAATTGCCCATTTTAGACGGGAGCGCTGCTCCCTACGCCTACGCGTTAAAAAATGCCGGCATCATAAGGCAACTCGCCGATAAAAACTTCCTGCGTCTTCCTCTCCCCGTTAGATTAGAAGCCGGCGAAGCCTTTCTTGAGGCAGTTCCCTATAATGGCTTCGCTGTCGATTTTATGGTAAACTTTAAAGGTGTTGGCGAGCAGTCTTTCTTTTTTGACGACTTGAAACAAGACTATCTGGCCGAGATCGCGCCCGCCCGGACCTTTGGTTATTTGCATGAACATGAGGCGCTTAAAAAAAAGGGGTTAGGGCTTGGCGCCTCGCTTGAAAATGCCCTAGTGATCGGGGAAAAAGGGTTTGTTAACCAACCCCGTTTCCCTGAAGAGTTGGCCAGGCATAAAATCTTAGATTTGATCGGTGATTTAGCCCTCGCCGGCAGACCGATCAAGGCTAAAATAAGGGCTGTCCGCTCCGGACACAAATTAAACATTGAATTATTGAGGAGGGTGTTAATCAATGGCTGAATTAGATATTAAAGAGATCATGAAAATTATTCCCCATCGCTATCCTTTTCTTTTGATCGACCAAGTGGTTGAGATCGAAGAAGGAAAAAGGGCTGTTGCCATTAAAAACGTGACTATGAACGAGCCGCAGTTTACTGGCCATTTTCCTGGTATCCCTATCATGCCTGGTGTTTTAATTATTGAAGCCTTGGCCCAGGTTGGGGTGGTTATGGCCCTGCGCATCCCGGCCAATGAAGGCAAGCTTGTGGTTTTTGCAGGTATCGATGGCGTCCGTTTTCGCCGACCTGTCGTCCCTGGCGATCAACTCCGGCTTGAAGTTGAGACGGTTTGGACCCGAGGCGCTCTTGGAAAAATGAAAGGGAAAGCCACCGTTAATGGTGAGGTTGCCGCCGAAGGTGAGTTTATGTTTTCCCTCGCCGATAAAACCGCCTCTGGCCAAAAGATCCATCCCACCGCCACGATCCACGCCAAGGCTCAACTTGGGAAAAACGTCGAGATCGGGCCAGGCGTTGTGATCGGAGCCGACGTGAAGATCGGTGAAGGAACTAAAGTTGACGCTCACGCTGTTATCACCGGTTGGACCACGATCGGAAAAAACAACCACATTTACAATAGCGTTACGATTGGCGTCCCTCCCCAGGACGTTAAATATAAAGGGGAAAAAGGCGAGATAATAATTGGCGACAATAATTTGATCCGTGAGTTTGTCACCGTCCATATTCCTTCCGCTGGCGGACAGACAACTATCGGCAACGATAATTTTATTATGGTCCACGCCCACATTCCCCATAACTGTAAGATCGGCAATCAAGTCGTGATCGGCGGATATGTTGGCTTGGCTGGTTACACCCAGATCGGAGACCAAGTTATTATCGGCGGCATGGCCGGGATCCACCAGTTCGTCCGGATCGGCCGGCTTACCATGGTTGGAGCACAATCTAAGGTTACCCAAGACATCCCTCCTTTTATGTTGGTTGAAGGAAATCCCGCCCAGGTTCGTGGGGTCAACTCGATCGGCATTCAACGGCGAGGGATTTCCAATGACGCCGCCAGCGAGATCAAAAAAGCCTTTAAATTGATCTACGAATCGGGCCATAATACTCCTGAGGCGGTTAAAGAGATCCGGAAACGCTTGCGCCATCTTCCCGAGATAGAACTCTTGGCCTCTTTCTTAGAAAAGGATAGCCATCGCGGGATCAGTAAAAAGACCGCGCTTGAAGAAGAGGCGGAAGAACTCCTCCTCCCCGAAATCCCTGAACTTGGGATATGAAAATATTCGTCTCTGCCGGCGAGGTTTCGGGAGACGTTCACGGCTCATATCTAGTCAAGGAACTTAAAAAGCTTAAGCCTGACGCCGTCTTTTTTGGGTTAGGCGGAGAGAAGCTGGCAGAGGCTGGCGTTGATATTCGTTTTAATATTACCCGCCGCGGTTCAATCGGCATTTTAGAAGCTCTCCCTAATATTATTCCAATTTTTTCGGTTTTCCAAAAAGTCAAAAAACTTCTATTACAAGAAAAACCCGACCTGGTCATCCTCATCGATTCACAAGGTATTAATTTTCCGATCGCCAATTTTTGTAAAAAGATTGGACTTAAGACTGTTTATTACATCGCCCCTCAAGAGTGGCTATGGGGAACGCCGCGCGGCGTCAAAAAGGTTGCCGACGCCGTCGGCCTTATCGTCGCTATTTTTGAGAGGGAATATGAGTCCTATAAAAAAGCCGGCGCCAACGTCATCTTTTTCGGCCATCCTCTAATTGATATCGTTAACCCTTCTCCGAATGGCTCGACAGGACTTCGACGAGATCAGTCGAGTCGCTCGCCATCCCAGCCATCCCGAGCTCTGCCGAGGGACTCCCACCTCCCAACACCCAACGTAATCTCCCTCTGCCCCGGCAGTAGAACACATGAAATAAAAAACCTCTTACCCATCTTGCTCAAATCAGCCGAACTGATCCAAAAAGAAATTCCCGACGCCCACTTCATCATTCCAGCCGCCAGCCATGATTCTTATAAAATAATTAACTCCTTCATTTGTAATTTGTCATTTGACATTTGTCATTTGCAAGCGCTCGAGTCCGCCTCGTATGATGCCCTTGCCTCCTCAACGCTTGCGCTCTGCACCTCCGGCACGATCAACCTGGAGGCCTCGCTCTTAGGTACGCCAAACATCATGATCTATAAGCTCTCTCCACTCACTTATTGGATCGGCAAGCATATTTTAAAGATCGATAAAAAGCTTAAATACTTCTCTATGCCCAATATCCTGCTTGACAAAAAAGTCATTCCGGAGCTAGTCATGGCTGATGCCAACCCAGAAAAGATTGCCGCCGAAGCCCTTTCCATTCTAAAATACCCTGATAGATCAGCAAAAATGAAGGCCTCTTTTGAACAACTTAAAACCCTTCTTGGAGCCCCTGGCGTAATCGCCAAAACAGCAAAAGCAATCCTCAGTCTATCCTTCTAATCCCTATCCCCCTACCCACTCTTTTACGCAAGTTTTACGCATATTAACACGATAATATAAGTGAAGCCCTAGTCAAATTGCCTGTTGTTTATTGGGAGCAGTAAATGGGGAGAATCGATTCATTAATTCAATACTTGGGATATAAAGGAGTAAGGCTTTCTCCCGCCGCTAAGCAAGCGCTTACAGAAGGCAAGGAAGTTGAGTGTCTCCTTCAAGGCGACGAAGTAAAACTTTCCTCTAAAGCAACCAAACAAACCCACAAGCTCAAGCTTGATGATGGGCTCAACAGTGAAGAAAGGCTTGCCCTTGGCCTCTCCTACAACGAAGTTGAAGATAAGGCGGATCAATCTCAATTCGATGAAGCCTCTAAGGCCCAAAAAGACGCTTTTGCTGATATATTAGAAGAAGACGAAGCCGAAAAGCTGCTTGGCTTGATCAAAGAATATGCCAACGCTAACAGGCTTTCCTTTGAAGAAGCCGCCAAGTGCTTTTTTGCCAAAGAAGCCAGCGCAACTTATATTGACTATAAAGAAATTGACAAAAGAAACGCCGAGGTTGAAGCCGCAATAACTCCGCGCCTTCCTGAATTAAAAGAAGCGCCGGCAACTTCTCCCGCCAAAACCCTAAAAATTAAAACCGCCAAAGAAGCCACTCGTGCCGCTTTTATTTCACAGCAAACCCCAGAGTTACAGACAGAGATTGGAACAACCTTTTCTTCCCCTGCGCCGAAAGACTATACCGCTGATCAATTAGTTAGCTGGATGAGAAAACCGCAAGCAATAAAACTAAAAGACTTGCCGGTTGTGGCCGCGCCTGCCTCCATTACGCCGCCTCCAACCCCACCCCCTGTCGTGACGCTAACACTTGAGAAATATCTGAAAATAGCTGGCGAATGTCAAAAAGCAGGCGACTTTTCTGGGGCAATTAACGCTTTAAAGCAAGCTCAAGCATCGACCAGGCAAGACTATATAAAGCAGGGGATACAGGCAAGGATTGAAAAAATAGAACTTTTACCTCTAGCAGAAGAAGGAAAAACAATTGTTTTTGAACTTACAAACACGCTTATTATTCAAGAGGCTCCTCTCCTGGCCCATTATGAGAACTCAATTAAAGGGTTTAACTTAACCCCTTCAAACAAAGAAGAATATATGATTCTATTATCTGAAGCGCGCAAGGCTATTACGGCCCATAAAGAAGGCTTTGTCGCCGCATCCATAAGAAAAGAAGCTGTTCAATTGTTGGCTGAAGGCCATTACGAACCCGCCATAAAATCGTTTGAGTCTATTCCTGTTAAACAAAGGAATATTAATGACTGGTTAGGGCTCGGTAAATGCTACGAAAAGTTGGGCGACGACGAGAAGGCGATCGCTGTTTATCGCCAAGGAATTGGCTTGCAAGCCGACCCTACAGGCAAGGCCATTTTAGAACAAAACATTGCACGACGCTCATCTACCGACTTACCACCCCCACCCCTAATAGAAACAGAAGAACCCCCAATAAAATATGAAACAAAAAAGTTCGTTGTTACGGTTCCCTCAACAAAAGGCGAGTTTGTTGGGCCCCCTATACTTATTCCCCCTATCAAAACAGACTGGTTTACAAGAAACCCAGCTTTAACGTCCGCCTCCCCACGTCAAGCTGGCGCCCTTCCCGACACTGGCTGGATTGCCTGGCCTAATACATTGCCGCAAGCGCCAAAAGACACTCTATCAAACCTAAGAGGAGCTCCTTCCCCCGCACTTGTCGTTTCCGATATAGAAGCAAGATTGTTTACTAGCGGAAGAACAAGCCGCCCCTTCCTTGGGGTTCGCGAAAAAACAACCGCTCCTTCAACCAAACCTAAGGGTTCTTTACCCCCAACCAGCCTTTCTTTTTCTTCCGCGTCAAAAACCAGCAAAGCAGCCCTAGCGCTTATCGACCCTGATATTGATAATGTTCTTTCTCGCTATTCACACAAAAAAACAAATCTTTCATTAATCATTCGTTTTTATTCTGACAACGCAAAAAACAATAGGAAGATCATTGGCCTTGAGTTTGCCATCAAAGATGCGGGTTCTTTATCCGCGGATGAACAACAGAACATCTTAGACGCGTTGAACAAGAGAGCAACAGAACGGCTTTCTGAGTTAAATTCTAAAATAAACGGCGACGCCTTATTCTTTAAAATTAAAGATAATAACCTTGGCCTTATTTTTTCTGGCGTAAAAAGGATAGACAAAAGCTATCAATTAACCGGTGATCAGATGATCTTAACTTCTCGAAAATAATTTTTGTCACAGCCTTTTTCTTCGTTTGCTTCATTAATTAGCGCCCTTTCTACGCCTGTGCTTGTTGTGTTATAATTAGACAATCATGCCCGGCCAATTCTTTAACATTACCCGGCAAAATCAAGCCTTGGAAGCAGAGATCAACGAGGCAATAAATAAAGTTGTCAAATCCGGCCACTACATCTTAGGCGAAAACGTTGCTGCGCTGGAAAAAGAGTTTGCCGCGGAAAACAAAACCAAATTAGCCATCGGAGTTGCTTCCGGGACCGACGCCCTCCATCTGGCATTATTGGCTTGCGGCGTAAAGGAAGGCGATGAAGTCATTACTTCGCCCTTCACTTTTGTCGCCACCGCCGAAGCGATCGTTTATTGCGGGGCCAAACCCGTCTTCGCGGATATCGACCCTAAAACCTTTAATATAGACGCTAGCCAGATAGGCGCTAGGGTGACGGGAAAAACGAAAGCCATTCTACCTGTTCATCTCTTCGGACAAGCCTGTGAGATGGATAAGATCATGGCGATCGCCAAACAGCACAACTTAAAAGTCGTCGAAGATTGCGCCCAGGCGTTTGGCGCGGAATTTAACGGCCAACCAGTCGGGAGCTTTGGCGATGCCGGCGCCCATTCTTTTTTTCCAACGAAAAACCTTGGCTGCTTTGGTGATGGCGGAATGATCTCGACTAATGATGAAGCCTTAGCCAATGAATTAAAGGTTTTGCGCGCCCACGGCAGCCGCCAAACCTATCACCACGATATTATCGGCTTTAACAGCCGCCTCGATGAACTACAAGCGGCGATCTTGAGGATCAAGCTTCCTCATGTTAAAGATTATATTGCCGCCCGCCGGAAAAACGCGGCCGCTTATTTTGCCCAGCTGAAAAACTTAGCCGGAGCGACGCCGCCCTTTGAACATCCGTCGGGAAAACATACTTATAACCAGTTTACCCTCCGGTCCGCGAATCGCGATAATGTCGTAGCGGCGTTAAAGGGGCAAAACATCGGCGCAATGATCTATTACCCGCTCTCTCTTCACTTACAAAAAGCTTTTGATTGTCTGGGCTACAAAAAGGGCGATTTTCCTGTCGCCGAAGCCGCCCAGACTGAAGTTTTTTCTCTCCCAGTTTATCCTGAATTAAAACCCGAAGAACTTTCAACTGTTTGCGGTGCCCTACTTTCATGTTAAAAGGTTCTGGCCTTAAATTTGGCCTGATCGGTGCCGGCTCAATGGGCAAAAATCATGCTCGCATCGCCGCCTCACTCCCTGGGCTCCGCTTTGTTGGCGTGGCCGATGCTAATCTTGAAACAGCCAAGGCGATGGGCGAAGAATATGGGATCAAGTCTTTTGCCAATTTTCATGAACTTCTTCCCGAAGTTGACGCTCTTTCCATCGTCACGCCGGCGGCAGCGCACTTTGAAGTCGCTTCAGCTTGTATAGCAGCCGGAAAACATTTATTAATTGAAAAACCCTTTACCGGCGCTTCGTCTTTGGCCAGAACCCTTGTCCATCAAGCCAAAGAAAAGAATGTACTTGTTCAGGTCGGAATGATCGAACGGTTTAACCCCGCGTTTGTTCGCTTGGTAAAAGAAATTAAAGGCGAAAAGATTATAGGCGTTGATCTTAAGCGGTTTTCTCCTTTTCCAGAAAGGATCTCTGATGCCAACGTTATTTTTGACATGATGTTTCATGACCTTGACCTGCTCCTCGCCCTTCTTCCCGGCGAGATCGAAGCGGTCAAGGCCAAAGGAGAAAAGATCCGGACCAAAAAACTTGACCGCGTGGTGGCAACGGTAACCTATAAGACAGGAACGATCGCTCGCATCGACGCCAATCGCGTTTTTGATTCCAAGGTGAGGAAGCTTGCGGTCACTACGGATAAGTCTTTTATCGAGGCGGACCTGCTAGCCAAAACTGTTTACATCCGGGACTTTTCTTCCCCTACCCCCAGCGCCTTGCCAGTTAAGCCTGTTGACCAATTGACCGAGGAGCTCAAGTCTTTTTCTTTAGCAGTTAAAAATCAAACCCCTCCGCCGGTTACCGCCGAAGGGGCGCTTAATGTTATAATGCTAGCGGAAGAAATAGAAAAAGCATGTTAATTAGCATCTTATCTTTTGCCGTTGTTTTCACGATCATTGCCGTCACCCATGAATTGGGCCACCTTATCTATTCAAAGCGGAACGGCATCCGCGTCCACGAATTTGGCCTTGGCTTTGGCCCTCGTCTTTTTGCTCACACATATAAAGGGACCATCTATTCCCTTAACTTGATCCCTATCCTGGCGTTTGTTCGGATAGCTGGCGAGTCGGACGACAAAGATGATGTTGATTGCCCTCTAAGCGAGAGTTATATTTCCAAAACACCGTGGCAAAAGTTCCAAGCGATCGCCGCCGGGCCGTTTTTAAATATTATTGCCGCCATGCTTATCCTTTCTGCTCTTTTTCTTGTTACTGGAATTCCCGCCGGCCTATCAAATGAGATCGGCATAGTCAGCAAGGACTCCCCCGCCGATTTAGCCGGCCTTAAGTCTGGTGATAAATTATTGGCGATCAACGGCCAAGCCTTTCCTAAGATGGAAGAAGCGATAAGTTTTATTCATAAAAGCGGCGGGAAGAAGCTCTCTCTCTCAATTGAAAGGGCGGGTAAAAATTTTTCCGTTTACGCTGTTCCCAAATATAATGAAAAAATGAAGGTTTCTCTCTTAGGGTTTACCGCTAACGCGGTTTATAAGCGGGTTAACCCCCTCTCCGCCATTTATCATGGAATAACCCAGGCCTTATCAATGGTTGCCATGACCATTTTTATTGTGTGGCGCCTCTTTACGGGAGGGGTTTCCTTGTCTGATATCGCTGGCCCGATCGGGATAGCTCAAATCACCGGGAAATATGCCCAAACAGGACTTGTTTCTTTGTTGTATTTTACGGCTTTTATCAGTGCCAATATTGGAGTAATTAACTTGCTTCCCCTGCCAGCGCTAGACGGGGGCCGCCTTGTTTTTGTCTTGCTCGAGGTTATTCGTCGTAAGCCACTTAGCCCTCAGCTAGAAATGAAGATCAATCAATGGGGAATGCTTTTTCTTCTTGCTTTAATGGCCCTCGTCTCATTTAATGATATCCTTCGTCTCTTTAAACACTAGCTTCTCTCTTTGCCCCTGGCTGCCTTTACTGTGTTCTTTAAGAGCATTGCTATTGTCATCGGCCCAACTCCGCCTGGGACCGGAGTAATATAAGCCACTTTTTCTTTGGCTTCATCAAAGGCTACATCTCCTACTAGTTTTGTTCCGCGGTTCATGCCAACGTCAATTACAATGGCCCCCTCCTTGATCATGTTTCCTTTTATCATTTCGGGTTTGCCAATTGCCGCCACTAAAATATCGGCCCTTCTAGTAACCTCTCCCAAATCCTTGGTTTTTGAGTGACAAACAGTAACGGTCGCTTGGTTTTGTAAAAGCAGGATCGCCATTGGCTTGCCGACTATGTTGCTTCTTCCAACAACTACGGCTTCTTTGCCGCAAATATCTACCCCTGTGGACAAAATTAGCTCAATACAGCCCTGGGGCGTACAAGGAATGAACGGGGGTTCCTCTCCCTTTAGCAGTTTTCCCATGTTCATTGGGTGTAAACCATCAACATCCTTGTTTGGCGCGATCTCATTCAGCACCCGTCTTTCATCCAGTCCCTTTGGCAGTGGCAACTGAACCAATATCCCGTCAATCGAATCATCACCATTAAGCTTTTTTATTGTTCCAATCAGCTCGCTTTCCTTGATTGACAAGGGAAGCCGGAGGGTCTCCGACGCTATGCCAATTTCAGCGCAAGCCCTTTCTTTGTTTCTTACATAGACCTGTGAGGCCGGGTCCTCGCCTACCAAAACGACAACCAACCTTGGCGTCTTCTTCCCGGCCTTGGCCAACGAGGCCACCTCTTCCTTTATCCCTTGTCTTATCTTTTCTGCCAAACCCTTACCATCAATTATTTTTACCATAACTTATCCACACTCCTTATCCACAGGCTTATGTCTATTTGCCAACACAGAACCGGCTAAAAATTGATTCAATTACTTCAACCGAAACCGCCTCGCCGCTGATTTCTCCGAGCGCTATTATAGCAGAATGTAGCTCGATCGCAATAAGATCAATGGGTAGCTTTTTCGCAATTGCTTCGAGCCCCTTCTCCAACGCTTCCTTGCTCCTAATTAAACATTCCTTATGTCGCTCATTAATAGCAACTCCATCGATCAATTTATCCTGCCTCCCGTTCATTGCCAACATATAAATTTCTTCTTTTAGTTTCTCTATTCCCTCCCCGGTCTTTGCTGAAATCAAGATAAAGCCGGGCTTATCTGGATCATTAATTAAATCAATTTTATTGAGAACCTTAATCTTCTTTTTACAGGCCGCGACATTAATCTCCTCGTTGGCCTCATTTGGGCCCGTGGTTGCGTCGTAGACCATTAAAGCTATCTCAGCAATGTCTGCGGCTAGCCTCGCTCTTTCTATCCCGATTTTTTCCGCTTCATCATTAGGGTGACGAATTCCTGCTGTATCAATAATTATAAAGGGTAGGCCGTTGATGATTATTGTTTCTTCGATCGTGTCCCTGGTTGTCCCCGGCGTTTGGGTGACGATCGCGCGTTCTTCCCCAAGCAGGGCATTAAGCAGGCTTGATTTTCCAACGTTCGGCTTGCCTATTATTGCCAGCCGAAGCCCTTCCCTAAGAACCTTCCCCTCTTCCGCGGTTTGAATTATTTTATCAATTTCATTTATCCCTTCGTTGATCGCTTTCTTTGCTTGCTCTTGCCCTCTGTCGTTTACGTCATCGGGAAAATCTATTCCCGCCTCTATCTCTGTCGCTAATCCGACCAACCGCCCCCTGACCTCTCCTATCTTTTTTCCTAGCCTTCCCTCAAGTTGCGCCATTGCGGCGTTTTTTGCTTTTATGCTTTTAGCTGAAACAATGTCAACCACCGCCTCTGCCTTCGATAGGTCGATCTTTCCGTTTAAAAAAGCCCTCTTTGTAAACTCGCCGTTCTTTGCTAATCTTGCCCCAGCGGTTATTAAAATATTTAGCACTTCTTCTGCAACGATTTTCCCCCCATGACAAGATATCTCGACGGTATTTTCACCAGTGTAACTATTTGGGGCGGCTAAGAAATAAGCTAGGGTCTCGTCAATTTTTGTTGGTTTATCAGCGTTTTTTATCCAGCCGTGGACAACTTTATGAGAGGTTTTCAGTTCTTCAGAAAAAATCTTGTTAAATATCGTTAACGACCTTGGCCCGCTCATTCTTATTGAGGACACCCCTCCAACACCACAAGGCGAAGTTATCGCAACAATCGTATCATCATGAATGTCCATAAATGTTTCACGTGGAACATTGTTTAATTGTTTCACGTGAAACATTCTATGCCTCCATTAGTCTAACTAAAACATACCCCACAATTGCTTGTGGGGTATAGGCTAAATAATATGTTCCACGTGGAACATTGTTTTTACTTAGGAGAAATTACGATCCTTCGATCTTTCCCCTCTCCCCTACTCTCTGTTTTTATGTTTGGGTTTTCTGCTAATGCAAGGTGTATCATTCTTCTGTCCGCCGGCTCCATATATGGCAACACCTTTTCTGTCTTTGTTGATTCAACCTCTTCAGCAACCTCCTTGGCAAGCTTGCTTAGAACTTGTTCTCTTTTTTCCTTATATCCTCCAGCATCAATGCTTACCCTTGTCCTTCTCCCCATTATTTTGGAAACAATTGAGCTAACAATAATTTCCAGGGCTTTTAACATAGCCCCCTCTTTACCAATGATCCTTCCCATGTCCTCCCCTTTTACGTCTAGAATTATTGTTTCTCCGTTAAGCTTCCCTTCCGCCGCCGCCAATAACCCCATTTTATCTAATATGTTTTGCAGCACCTCTCTCGCCTCTTCCGCCTCTCCGCTCTTTACAAAAACTTCAACCTCTGATTCTTCTCCACCCAAAATCCCCATAACTGCCGGCTTCCCTTCATTAATAACTTTTACCTCTATCTGCTCCTCTCCCACCCCAAGAACCTCAATCGCTGCCTTTTTTGCTTCCTCAACCGAGCGGCCTTTCATTTTCACGCTTTTCATTATTTCCTTCCTCCTACTTTCTGTGACATTATATATGATTGTTGTGCCCAACCCATTAGGTTTGATATTATCCAGTATAGTTGCACCCCAGCCGCAAAGTTATAACTAATAAATGTAATAAAAATTGGCATGAACATCAACATTGTCTGGTTCTGCCCCGGCGTAGTTGGCATCGACTTTTGCGATAACCACGTTGTAACACCGATTAGAACCGGTAAAATATAAAATGGGTCGTGTACGGCTATGCTGTTTATCCATCCAGGAATAAAAGATGCATTGTTCCCAATTAATGATATAAACTCCTTGCTTTGTAATGTCCAAAATAGAGCCAAAAAAAACGGTATCTTTAACAGGACCGGAAGACACCCCCCCAACGGGTTAACTTTTTCAACCTTATAAAGATCCATCATCTCTTTTTGCAGTTTTGAGGGGTCGTCCTTGTGTTTTTCCTGTAACTCCTTAAGCCTTGGCTGAACTCTTTGCATTGCGTGCATTTGCTGCATTGACGACAACGTGAGAGGATAAAGAGCAAGATTAACCGCTATTGTTAACCAAATTATAGCCAAGCCATAATTATGGCCACCAATAGCGTAAAAAAACTTCAGAACTTCTAAAAATATGCCCGTTACTGTTTCCACTTAACCCTCCTTTTAACAAAATTGTTTCACGTGGAACATTTTATTTTACTGGATCATACCCGCCTGGAAATAATTGATTACACGTTATTAGGCGTTTTAACGACAAATACAGCCCCTTAAGGCTCCCGTATTTATCAATTGCTTCAATTGCGTAGTCAGAACAGCTCGGATAATAGCGACAACAAGGCTTTTTTATATAAACGCTTATTTTTTTGTATAATATTAGGAAATATTTAAGCATTTTAGGCTCTTTTGGTACTCGGCTTTTTCTTTTTCTGCCTCTTTTGGGAAAATCACTATATCTATGTTTTTGGTCATATTATGCTTAATATCTTTATATGCGCTCACTATCCGTCGACGAGTCTTGTTCCTTTTTACCGCGTTACCAAGTGCTTTTTTACAAACCACGACCAACCTAGAAAGCCTCTGGTTGTTTCTGGCGGCCACGATGTAGAGTAGGGGGGTTGAGAATTGAAACTGTTTTTTCCTGATGATCGCTTTGATTTGCGCGCCGCTAGCGATTCGCTCGTCCCTAGGGAGCAAGCCGTTTCCGTCCCTTACGCCTTCTGCTCGATATCACCCGTCGTCCGCCTTTGGTTTTCATTTTAACCAAAAAGCCGTGCGTGGTTTTCTTTGCTTTTTTATGAGGCTGATATGTTCTTTTGGTCGACATCGTCTTTAATTATACTTGTCTTCGCGTCTTGTGTCAACTTTTTCCTTATGCTATACTTTCCCTTCCCATGACAGACATAGACATTTGTTCCATTTGGAACCAAGTTTTGCCGCTACTCGAAAAAAGCCTGAACCGGCCGATCTACGAAGCGCTTCTTTCCGGCGCTAAGCCGCAAGCCTTTGATGGCGGGGTTTTTGAGGTGGCGGTCCCTAATCAACTGGTAAAAGATTGGCTCTCAAAGTATTGCATTACCCTGCTCGAGCAAGAGTTGCAGGCCTTTTTACCTGAGGTCAAGAAGGTAAATTTTTTTGTCGGTGCCGAAGCACTTTTCTCAACGCCTATCTGTGACCCAAAAGCGCCGGAAATCCCGACCAAAAAACCGACCCAGCCTTTAAATCTATATTTAAATGCGCGGTATACTTTTGAAAATTTTGTCGTCGGCCACGGCAATCGTTTTGCCCACGCCGCCGCCGGCGCTGTGGCCGAAAGCCCCGCCACTGCCTACAACCCCTTCTTTTTATATGGCGGAGTAGGGCTGGGAAAGACCCACCTGATGCAAGCGATCGGTAATCGGGTCGTATTAAAAAACCCAAACGCAAAGATATTATATACAACCTCTGAGACTTTTACGAACGAGCTTATCGCCTCTATCCGCGAAGATAAAACCATCCAATTTAGGAACAAATACCGGAACATAGATGTTTTAATGGTTGACGACGTCCAGTTTATCGCCGGCAAAGAGCGGACACAGGAAGAGTTTTTTCACACCTTTAACGCTCTTTACGAGTCTAATAAACAGATAGTCTTGAGCTCCGACCGACCGCCAAAAGAGATGCTGACCTTGGAAGAACGTCTTCGCTCCCGTTTTGAATGGGGACTAACCGCCGACGTTCAGGCCCCAGACTTTGAAACTAGGATAGCTATCTTACAAAAAAAGGCGGAGATCTCTGGGGTTGTCGTTTCCGATGAGGTGCTGGCCCACATCGCTGCCAAGATCGTCTCCAATATCCGTAAGCTTGAAGGGGCGCTGATCCGGGTCGTGGCGTTTGCCTCATTAAGCGGAAAAGAGATCGATTTGCCACTGGTTGAAGCTGTTTTAAAAGATTTTGCAACCACCGAAAAAGCGACCTTAAGTATTTCTATCGATCTGATAAAAAAAACCGTAGCCGAACATTACGGCGTTGCGATCGATGATCTTTCGGCCAAAACCAGGCTGCAAAAGATCGCCTTAGCCAGACAAGTGGCAATGTATATTACCAGGGAGCTTACCAGCGCTTCTCTTCCAAAGATCGGCGCCGAGTTTGGCGGAAGGGACCATACGACCGTGCTACACGCTTATGAGAAAATTAAGGCCGACAAAAGGTCCCAATTTGAATTAGCTGACGCAATCAAGGACATATCGGCTACTGTTAAGAAATACACAACAGCCTCTGTTTAAAACTTTTTTTATTTGTTTTATACACAATGATAAAGGACAGGGGTTGATAACTTTCTAAAACTTTTGCTGTTATTAAAAGAATTAAAATGGTTATTAACATATCAACAAACTCTTTTACTACTATTTCTTTTTATACTATAATTATAGGGGATAAAAACTTGTTAATAACTAAGAGGGGGGATTATGGAATTTAGTTGTGATAAAAAAGAATTGCAGGCTGGAGTTTCAACGGTTGAAAGGATAGTTGCGACAAGAAGCACGCTGCCAATAATAGGAAATATTCTTTTTGAAGCTTCAAAAAACGGATTAAAACTATCAGCGAATAATTTAGAAATAGGGATAGAATTAGGGATAAAGGCAAGCGTTAATAAGGAAGGGGCGATTCTTTTGCCGGCAAAGACCTTAAGCGGCATTGTATCAAAATTACCGGAAACGGCGGTTAGTTTTAAGCTAGCAGAAAATGGGACAATGAAAATTTCTTACGACCAGTCGCAATTTAATCTCCATTCTCTGCCGCCAGACGAGTTTCCGGCGCTGGCAAAAGTTAAAGAAGGAAAAAGCTTTTCCGTTGATCCAGATGTTTTTGTATCAATGGTGAAACAGACCATCTTTTCTGTGTCCAGCAGCGAAGAAAAATATGTTTTAACTGGTATTTTACTCGAAGTCGGCAGAAGCCATCTATCCGGTGATCAATCAAATATTAGAATGGTTGCGACCGATGGTTATCGCCTGGCAAAAAGAAGCGAAAAGATCGAGACAAAAGGGGACCAAGTAATTAATTTGATAGTTCCAGCAAGAGCTCTATCGGAAGCTGTAAAAATGGTTGAAATGGGAAAAGGGACAGATTTAAAAATTACCGCTTCAACAGAACAGATCAGCTTCAGATATGGAGAGGCCTTTGTTGTTTCCAGGTTGATACAAGGGCAATTTCCCGATTATAAACAGGTAATACCAAAAAAGAGCGTAACAAAGGTCACAATAAAAACGAAAGAGTTTTTAAAAGCGGCAGAGAGGGCAGCCGTTATAGCCTCTGGTTCTGCCAATGTGACGGCGTTCGAAGTAAAAAACGGGAAGCTATATTTAACAGCCAATACGCCCGATGTTGGCAATGTTACCGAAGTGATCAGCGCCGAAATAAAAGGCGGAGAAAAGGCGAGGGCCTCTTTTAATATCCGCTTGATAACGGACGTCTTGAATGCGATCGGAACAGAAAAAGTTATAATTGAACTTGGCGAGGGTTTAAGTCCAGGGGTAATTAGGCCGGAAGGTAATACAGATTATTTATATATTGTAATGCCGATCAGGACACAAGAGGCTGGCTAGTGCCTGAAAAATTAGCCGATATTTTTGGCCAACTTGAGGTTCTCGGTTTACCAGCGGTCAAGAACTGTAAACTAACAAAGATCTGGCCGGAAGTTGTTGGTGAAAACGTAAGAAATAGCACGGAAGCGATAAAGATAAAAGACCGGGTTTTACACGTGTCAACAAAAAGCTCGGTTTGGGCGCAGGAGTTATCTTTATTGAAGCAGGGATTAATAGAAAAATTTAACCTGCAGGCCGGAGAAGAAGTTATTGTCGACATTCGCTTTAAAACAATGGGAGGAAATTAATGGCCAAAGGAAAAGGGTCTGATTACGACGCATCTAATATAAAAATTTTAGGAGGTATAGAAGCCGTTAGAATGCGGCCCGGCATGTATATCGGTTCGACCGGTAAACCAGGCCTACACCACTTAATTTATGAAGTTGTTGACAATAGCGTTGATGAGGCGTTGGCTGGCCACTGCGACACGGTCATTGTCTCTATCCACAAGGATAATTCTGTTTCGGTCGAAGATAATGGAAGAGGAATCCCTTTTGATATCCACCCGGAGACCAAAAGACCGGCAGCCGAAGTTGTTTTAACAACCCTACATGCCGGCGGAAAATTTGGCGATTCGGCGTACAAGGTTTCCGGCGGGCTTCATGGCGTCGGCGTTTCAGTGGTTAACGCCTTGTCAAAATGGATGGAAGTAGATATCCATAGGGAAGGAAAAGTTTATAACCAGAAGTTTTTGGTTGGGAAACCAGAAAAAGAAAAGTTAACGAACGCCAAAGACAAAGAACGAACCGGTACGACCGTAACTTTCTTGGCCGATAAAGATATATTTGACAGCTTAGATTACGAATATGAGACCGTTAAGCACCGGCTTCAAGAAGTTGCCTTTTTAAATAAAGGACTAAAAATCGTTTTTATCGACGAGAGGCCAAAAGAGGGGAATAAAGAAGAAACCTTCCACTTTGAAGGAGGGGTACTCGAGTTTGTCGATCACTTAAATAAAGGGAAAGAGACGATCTACAAGCCGCCAGTAGTTTTTTCCGGGGAAAAGGACAAGGTCTTTGTTGAGATCGCAATGCAGCACTGCAAAGAATATTATGACGAAAACATTTTTTCTTATGTCAATTGTATTCGGACCAAAGAAGGGGGCACCCATTTAGTCGGATTCAAGTCGGCGCTGACCAAGGCGATAAACAACTATGCCAAGAAAAACGGGATCATGAAGGAGAGCGAGATCCTTTCTGGCGAAGACGTTAGGGAAGGGCTAACTTGCGTAATTAATTTAAGGATTCCCAATCCGCAATTTGAAGGACAGACAAAAACAAAGCTGGGAAATGGCGAAGTGAAGGGGATCGTCGACTCGATCGTCATGGATGGGCTGGGGCTCTACCTAGATAAAAACCCGGCATCGGCTAAAGCGATGATCGAAAAATCATTAATTGCTTTTAGGGTTAGGGCCGCAGCCAGGAAAGCACAAGAGCTTGAAAGAAAAAAATCGGCACTGGATACCGCTACATTGCCTGGAAAACTTGCCGATTGTTCGGATTCTGATCCGGCAAAGTGCGAGGTCTTTATTGTTGAGGGTGACAGCGCTGGAGGTTCGGCCAAACAGGGGAGAAACCGCAGGTTCCAAGCGATCTTGCCGCTGCGCGGAAAAATACTGAACGTAGAAAAAGCGCGGCTAGATAAAATATTGGCCAACAACGAAATAAGGACCCTAATCACCGCGATCGGGCCGGGTTGCGTTAGCGCGCTTAAAGGGAGCGGCAACGGGAACGACTCTGAAGTGGAACTAACACCGGAAGAATTAAAAAAACGGTTGCGCTACCATAAAATAATCCTTCTTTGCGACGCCGACGTTGACGGCGCGCATATTAGGACGTTGATCCTAACATTTTTTTATCGCTACGCCAGAGAGTTGGTTGAAAACGGACATCTTTATATTGCCCAGCCGCCGCTATATTTATTAAAAAAAGGGAAAGCCCAGCATTGGCTTCATTCTGATAAAGAGCTGGAACAAAAATTAAAAGAGATCGGCAAGGACGGCATTTCTCTCCAGCGCTATAAAGGCTTGGGTGAAATGAACGCGGAACAACTTTGGGAAACAACATTAAATCCGGAGACTCGGACGATGTTGCAAGTCTCACTCGAAGACGCCGAAGTAGCCGATGAAATATTTACCGTGCTAATGGGGTCAGAAGTCGAGCCCCGCAGGGCGTTCATTGAAAAAAATGCTAAACTAGTAAAGAGGTTAGACGTATGATGGCAGAAAAAGAGAAAAAGAAAGACGAAGAGGCCAGGATAAATATTTTACCAACCACAATCGAAGAGGAGATGAAGTCTTCCTATATCGATTACGCGATGTCGGTCATTGTTGGCCGCGCATTGCCCGATGTCAGGGATGGCTTTAAACCGGTACACCGGCGGATCCTTTTTGCGATGGACGAGCTGGGGCTCCAGCCGAACAAGCCGTATAAAAAGTCGGCGCGCGTTGTCGGTGAAGTTTTGGGTAAATACCATCCGCACGGCGATACCGCGGTTTATGACGCCATGGTCCGGATGGCGCAAGAATTCTCACTTCGTTACCCATTAGTTGACGGGCAGGGCAACATGGGAAGCGTGGACGGCGACTCACCAGCCGCAATGCGGTATACGGAAGCCAGGCTTTCAAAGGTTGCCGTCGAAATGTTGGCCGATATTGAAAAAGAGACCGTGGACTTTGGCCCTAACTTTGATGAATCATTGCAAGAACCGCTGGTTATGCCCTCAAGGATCCCAAATCTATTGGTTAACGGTTCCTCTGGTATTGCTGTCGGCATGGCGACCAATATTCCCCCCCACAACTTGTCAGAAGTCGTTGACGGCTTATCTTTGTTGATCGATGAGCCAGAAACCCCGATCGAAGACTTGACTAAGGTCGTTAAAGGGCCGGACTTCCCGACGGGAGGGCAGATCTGCGGCAAGCAGGGGATCAAAGACGCGTACAACACGGGCCGAGGGCTTTTAACGCTAAGAGCAAAATATGAGGTTGAACCGGTTAAAGCAGGGAAGGAAGCGATCATTTTAACCGAGCTTCCATATATGGTAAATAAAGCCGAGATGATCGAAGCGATCGCCGAGCTGGTCAAAGACAAAAAAATCACCGGCATTTCCGATCTTCGCGATGAATCGGACCGAGACGGGATGCGCGTCTACATCGAATTAAAACGAGACGCGTCACGAGAGGTTGTCCTCAACCAATTATTCAAGCACTCCAACATGCAGACGACTTTTGGCGTCAACATGCTGGCCTTGGTCGATGGACAACCGAAACTCCTGAACCTTAAAGAGATGATGGCGCAGTATTTAAAGCACCGTGAAGACGTTGTCACCAAAAGGACAAAACATGATCTAAGGAAAGCCGAAGAGCAAGCCCATATTTTAGAAGGCCTAATGATCTGCGTTTCTAATATTGACGCGATCGTCCAATTAATTAAAAAAGCCAAGAACCCTGAAGAGGCCAGAGAAGGATTGATGAAAAAGTTTGAGCTGTCCAAGATCCAAGCCCAAGCGATTCTCGACCTGAAACTACAAAGGTTAACGGCGCTAGAAAGATTAAAGATCGAAGAAGAATTAAAAGCGCTGAAGAAATTGATTGGCGAGCTCAAGGAAATTTTGGCCAGCCGGAAAAAATTGACGGCGATCGTTAAAAAAGAATTACTTGAGGTCAAAGAAAAATATGGCGACAAGCGCCGGACCGAGATCACCGGGGCGGCGGAAGACGTAGACATCGAGCAACTGATTCCCGAAATGGAGGTTGCCGTTTTATTTACTAGGGACGGATACGTTAAACGCGTCCCAGTTTCATCTTTTAAGGCCCAGCTTCGCGGCGGGCGAGGCGTGTCGGGGATGACGACCAGGGAAGAAGACCAGATCGAGAACATTTTTACCGCGTCGACGCACGCGTTCGTTCTCTTCTTTACCAATATGGGAAGAGTGTATAAATTAAAGGTTTATGATCTGCCCGAGGCTAGCCGAGCCGGGAAGGGGCAAGCGATAGCCAACGTCCTACAGGTGAGCCAAGGAGAGACGGTTACCGTGGCGGTGCCGGTCGTTGATTTTGAAAAGAAGAGCTTTCTGATGATGGCAACGAAAAAAGGGAACGTTAAAAAGGTCCCGCTCGAAGACTTTGGCAACATTCGCCGCTCCGGAATTATTGCCATTAAGCTAAAAGACAAAGATGAATTACGCTGGGTTTGCGAAACTGATGGAAAAAGAGAGGTTATCCTTGGGGCGGCCAGCGGGCTGATGATCCGCTTTGAAGAAAAAGATGTTCGGCCCATGGGTCGGGCGGCTGCCGGGGTCAGAGGGATTCGCTTAAAAGACGACGACAAGGTCGTTTCAATGGATATTATTAATGATGGCGCTGATTTATTAGTGGTCTCGGATCGAGGTTTTGGAAAAAGGATGAAGATCGAAGAATTTGGCGTACAGGGCCGCGGGGGAAAGGGGCATATTGCCATTAAGCTTCGCGATAACGATATGGTGTCCCAAATGAAACTGATCTTGCCAAAAGATGAGTTGCTTTTTGTAACCGCAGGGGGAACAATGAGCCGCCAAAAAGCGGCAGGCATTACCACCCAAGGGCGTTATGCTAAAGGCGTTCGCATCCAACGGGTCGACGAAGGCGACCGGATCGTAGACCTGGCGAGAGTGATCAGCGATGAAGAAGCGACCGAAGCACTTGAAAAGGCGGTGGAAGTAGAAGAACAGCGCAAGGCCGAAATGCTGGAAAAGATCCAAGAAGAGCGCGCCAAACTTCCGCCAAAAAGAAGAGGGAAGAAGCGCTAATTTTTACCGGCAGCTCTTAAAGCGTTAAGGATCGCGTCACTGTCCATATAGCCTTCGTGTTTGATCAAGACGCGACCGCCGGCGGTCTTGATGATGACAGAGGGGATGGAGTTAACCCCATAAAAAGCGGCGACCTCGGGGTCTCTGGCAACATCGATGTTTTTGAAGCGGGCAACTTGGCCAGCTTGTTTTTCCAGTTCGGAAGCGACAAAGAGCGCCAGATCAGACTCCCCGTCCCCTTTTTGGAAGAGCGTGACAACCTCTGGCAGGCTTTTCCTGTTTTCCTGGCTAGAGGGAGAGGCCTTTTTCTCTTCAATCGTTGTAGTAGAGGAAGCCGGAACATTGTCAGGCCTAGGGCCAAGGGTCAAGGCGAACAAAAAACCGGCCGCGACAACGACAGCTAAAACCAAAAATAGTTTTTTCATATGGAAGATTATAGCAAAAATAGGTTTGTTGTGGTAGTATAGCCTGCAAATAAAAAATGCGGCAAAGACAAAAAGCAAAAAAAAGTAAATTTAAGATCCCTAAAAAGGCAAAACAGGTTTTGGTTTTTGCCGGGCTGGTAGCCTTGGTGATTTTAGGCCTAAACATTTTTTTTAAACTGCAAACCGAAGAGCCCAGAGCAAAACCAAGGGAAACAACAAAAAACGCCTTAACAAGGGTTTATTTTATTAAAGAGGGCAGGGTCGCCCCGGTTGTTAGAGAGCTAGCCCCCGACGAAAACCCGCTAAGGAAAGTAATTAACGAATTACTAAAAGGCCCAACGAACGAGGAAAGGAAGGAAGGCTACATAACAGGGATACCAAAGGAGTGCCGGGCCTTGAACATAACGGTAAATGGAGGCGCGGCGCAAATAATATTTAATCAAAAACTAGAAGAATTTAGCGGAGGTGCCGGCAAGGTGGAAACGATGCTGGCACAAATTGTTTACACCGCGACAGAAATCCCAGGGATAAATAAAGTATTAATAAAAATTAAAGGCAGAAGCGAAATCGTTTTAGGGGGGGAGGGGTTGGTTTTGGATCGGCCGCTCTCAAGAAGCGAGCTTCTCCGCTAATTTATCCAGCTCGGCTTTACCGACCAATTCAGTTACACAAATTATCTTGCCGCTAGGCTTAACAGCAAACTCTTTAAAGCTCGGGGTGTTGGGCCAGAGAACCTTAGTCCCTAGCTTTGCTTTTAAGTAATTAGATTTTTGCAGGCAAAGCTCGGCAACTTTACGTAAACCCTGCTTTCCCATGAGCGACAAATAGACGCAGGCGGCCAAAGCGCAGAGCGCTTCGTTGCTACAAATATTTGAAGTCGCTTTTTCTCGCCTGATATGTTGTTCCCTGGTCGACATGGTTAAGACAAACCCGCGCCTCCCATTTGAGTCAACGGTCCCTCCCACAATTCTCCCCGGCATTTGCCGGAGATATTCTTTTTTTGTCGCAAAAATCCCGAGCCCTGGCCCGCCAAAGCTTTGCGGGTTGCCGAGAGCTTGCCCTTCGCCGACGACAATGTCGGCCCCGTAGCTTCCCGGCGCTTTCAGAAGCCCAAGAGAAATAGGATCGACGGAAGCAATGAATAAGGCTCCGGCGGAATGAACCAAGTCGGCTAGCCCATTAGCCGGTTCGATATTACCAAAATAGTTTGGTTGTTGAAGAATGAAACAGGATGAGTTGGGATTTAGGAGTCTTGAGTCCAGAGAAGATAATCCAGTTTTCTGGTCAAAAGGAACCTCGATCAAGGTTAAATCGGCAGCGCGGCAGTAAGTCCTTAGAACCTGAAGATAGTTAGGATTAACGGCGGAGGAGATGACGACTTCAGTCCGGCCAGTGATCCGACAAGCCATCAAAGCGGCCTCGGCCATGGCCGTTGCCCCGTCGTACATAGAAGCGTTGGCGACATCCATCCCGGTCAAGTCGCAAGCCATCGATTGATACTCATAGATCGCCTGGAGGGTCCCTTGGCTGGCTTCGGGTTGATAGGGAGTATAAGCCGTATAAAATTCAGAACGACCAATAATATGTTTTACCGCGCTCGGAATAAAATGTTGATACGAGCCGCCGCCCAAAAAAGGCGAGGCCAGTTGATTTTTTTTACTTTGAGCGATGAGCTCGGCCAGCAATTCCGGCTCACTTAATGGTGCGGGAATATCTAATTGTTTTTTTGAGCGAACTTTGGCTGGGATTCCGGCAAAAAGATCGGCGCCCACTTTACTTTAAGGTCTTCTGGTAGTCGGCAGAGGACAAAAGATCTTTTATATCAGCCGGGCTACTCATTTCAACCTTAATGATCCAGCCATCACCATAAGGGGAGCTGTTGATCAACTCTGGCTTTTTATCGAGGGCTTCATTTCTGGCCACCACTTTTCCAGAAACCGGGGCATAAAGGCTAGAAACTGATTTTACCGATTCAACAACGCCAAACTCTTGCGCGGCCTGCAATTCTTTTCCCAGAGGAGGGAGTTCAACGTAAACGACATCACCAAGGGAATCTTGAGCGTAATGAGTTATCCCGACCGTCGCGACATTGCCGTCGGCCTTGACCCACTCGTGTTCCTTGCTATATTTCAAGTTTTCCGGACAAGACATTAAGTTATCCTTTCTCGATTTTTTCGACTTTAAGCCGGGCGTAGCCAAAAAGCAGGCCCGAAACCAAGATCCTTGCAAGGCTGTCAGACAAACGATCATAGAGGATCTTTTTCTGGTAATATGTTTCAAGTGAAGGAGCGCTGTCTTTATCAAAAGAACCGGCTGAATCGGCGACCGTTGAAACCGGGTGGTTAAAAAGAAGCCCGACGCCAGCTCCGGCAAAATCAATTACCCCCCACAGCAAAACAAAAAGAGCGGCAAGGCAGATGATGTAATAATAGGTTTTCTTGAGGTCCATGTAGGTATTATTTTACTCTTTTGTAGAAGGCTTTGTCAACGACGCGGGCGGGGCGCTTTTCGCCGCGTATCAGGATGGAACCCTCTTTAGCTTCGGAGTTCAAATAGGCTAGAGCGATCGGTTTTTTAAGCGTTGGCGAAAAAGTCCCGCTGGTTACTTTGCCTAACGGCTCCGAACTCCCAGCTCCAAACACCAAGCTCCCTTCCCTGGGGATCGCTCGTCCCTCTAGGGAGATGCCAACTAATATTTTCTTTAAACCAGCCTCTTTTTCTTTAACCAAGGCCTCTCGCCCAATAAAATCACCTTTATTAAGCTTTACCGCCCAAGAGTACCCGGCTTCTAGCGGCGTTGTTTCTTCATTATATTCATGGCCATATAATGGTAGGCCGGCCTCAAGCCTTAACGTGTCACGGGCGCCTAAACCGCAAGGTTGAACGCCTTGGTCGATAAAGCTTTGCCAAATATTGGCGACCTCTTTTTTGGCCGCGAACATTTCTACCCCATCCTCACCAGTATATCCGGTCCGGGATAAAATAATGTCGCGCCACCAGAGGGTATGATTACGTGCCAAGGAGGAAAGTGAGAGGTGAAAAGTTTTTTCAACTACTTTAACAGCCTCTGGCCCTTGTAGTGAAAGGGCGCAATAATTCTCATAGAGCCCGATGTTTAGCCCGGACGAGTTTTTCTTTAGCCAGGCCAGGACTTTGTCGGTGTTGCTGGCGTTGGCGATTATCATATAAAGCATTGGCAAGCGATAGACCAAAATATCGTCGACAACCCCGCCGTTATCATTACACAAAACAGAATATTGGCAAGAATTTATTTCGAGCTTTGAAGCGTCATTGGTGGCAACTTTTTGGATAAAAGGGAGGGCTCCGTCGCCTTCGATCTTGATCAGTCCCATATGGCCGATGTCAAAGAGCCCGAGAGAATTTCTGACGGCATTATGTTCAGCAATAATACCCTGGGGGTAGGAAACGGGCATCTCCCAGCCGCCAAAAGGGACCATTTTGGCCCCCAAATCAACATGTTTTTGAAAAAGAGGAGTTCTTTTAAGGTTTTCCATGGCTAACAAAAAGATATTAGCACAAAAACAACCCAGGCAAAAGTGAAATTATTGCCAAAAAATGACGATAATAATGCATGGGAATCGTTTCAGTCGCAATAAAAGCAAGAGGTTTTTTTTGGGAAGGGATTGCTGTAACAACCGGCAAAGCTCCCTTGGCAAGGCTAAGAGGAAGCGACCTTATAAATAAATTATTTACCCATAAAGCAAAGTTAGCCCAGATTCCTATTTTTGGACATCAAGGGAAAGTGTTTGTGCGGGTTCAGGCTTACGAGGTTAGCCATAAAGCATTGAAACGGCTAGGGCTTAACAACAGCTTACTAAAAAATGGGCCCTTGGTTTGCGTATTAAAGAAAGACCAATATAATAAATATTGTCTAGCGATTGGAGCGGACCCAAGTCAATTGGCCGGCGTTTATGGTCCAAAAGGAATCAAAGAGCAAGAAGAGGTCGACGGGGGGGCGCGAACCTATTTGACCTTTAACGCCAGAAAGATATTTGTTCCTGAGGACGTAGATTTCCTTACTCTTTGCCACGAAGTGCTGCACGATTATTTTATGAATTTTTTTGATACGCCGCTAGCCGGCAAAACAGATACACAGAGGAACAGAGATTTTTATACCCAGTTGATCATACAAGAGGTAAGAAGGTCGGCTGATAAGTCAAAAAAACCTAGGGGTGTTTCGGTAGAGGAACAATTTTTCCAAGAAGTAGCGGAGAGGTGCTCAACCAGATACGACCTAAAAAGCCTCATAGAAACACCCGTAGATGTTACCCGTGGCAGATGGGGGGATGTTAGATATGTGGCGCTTTCAAAAGAAACCCAGCTTTTTGTTCGAGAATGTTTTGCTTATGGCGGCGCGACCTTAGCGACAGAAAAAAAATGGGGAGGGGTTGGCGAGCAAGGGATGGGAAAAGTCCCCAAAGAACTAGAAATAGCGTTAAGAAAGGTCGTTCTTGCTTAAAGCCAAGAAATATATAAATTCTAAAACAACCTGAAATTATTTTAAAATTACTACGATACAAGGTCAAATGCACGCAAGTAAAATTTCTCTTCCACGGACAATAATTAATTTTTTGACAGGACGAACAATAAACGCGAATTTAAGGGGAATAGAATTGTTTGGCAGATTATTTGCTTCTGTCCCCAATAGATCAGGAATATACACAAAAGAAGAAGGAGTCCAACGACTTTCCATAGAGGTTCTGATTTTTCACATTAATGGCCCAGTCGCAAAGCTTTTAGGGATCAAAAAAGAATGGCTTGAGCCGGGGATATATGTTTGTGTGGCAAAAAAAGAAGGCCATGACGGCTTTGTTTCCGGACATTGGCTAGCAAGACATGGTTCTGCCGGTAGCCAAGTTGACACAAAAATAGAATCAAGACAGGTCTTAATTCCAGATGATGCGGACATGAGAACATTGTGCCACGCGATTTTGCTCGATGGTTTTAACAATGCTAAAGAAGAAAGTCTGAATTTTAGGGGCGCTCCCTTTGCTTATTTGGTTGCGGAGGCAGTTAACGCACAAGCAGGGATTAGATTTTTTAACGAAGTTTCAAGGCGAAGCGGCACTCCCCTAAACCCAGAAAGTTCAGCTTTTATTGCCGAGTCTTTTGCTTACGGCGGAACAAAGGTTTTAATGGCAAGGCTAGTTGGCGGAGAGGAAAAAAAATCAGTGAGCGAGGTGCCAGCAAGGCTAAGAAGGTTCTTCCTCAAGAATCTTTGCGCCTAAATTAACTAAGCGCGGCGATCAATTTTTCGTTCTGCTCTTTGGTCCCGATCGAAATCCGAATCGCTTGCGGAAAACCAAAAGAGGTAAGCGGCCGGATAATTATCCCTTTTTTCATCAGTGAAAGAAACATTTCATCGGCCGATTTTTTTATATCAACAAAAATAAAATTAGCTTCGGTCTTTTTATGGCTCAAACTAAGCTTATCAAGTTCCGCGTACAAACATTTTTTCCCTTCGATATTGTTCTGATAGGTTTTCTCCAAAAAGTCTTTATCTTCTAAGGCCGCGGCGGCGCCGACTTGCGCTAAGCGATTAACATTAAATGGCATTTTGGTTTTGAGCATTGGGGAGATCAACGCTTCTTTGGCTATCCCATAACCGACACGGAGTCCAGCCAGGCCGTAATATTTGGAAAAGGTTCGTAAAACAAGAACATTCTTTCCCTCTTTTACATAATTAATGATATTTGGAAATTCCTTGCTCTCAACAAACCCAGCATAGGCCTCATCCACCACCACCAAAATGTTCTCCGGGACCTTCTGGATGAAGGAGTCGAATTGCTCGGCCGAAAAAATTGTGCCGGTCGGATTATTAGGGTTGGTCAAGAAAATGATTTTTGTTTTTTTGGTGATCGCCTTGGCGATATTGTCCAAACTAATTTCATTGTCCTTTAGATCAACTAAAACCAATTTTCCGCCAAAGATCCGCGTGACCAGCTCGTAAAGGCTAAAAGTATTTTTGGAGATAACCACTTCATCTCCAGGGTTTAAATAAGTTGAGGCCAGGACCTGCATAATATCATCCGAGCCATTGCCGCAAACAACCGAACGATCTGACACGCCAAGCTTTTTCGCTAGGGCTTCGCGCAGGAGCGTTGATTTTTGATCGGGATAAGTTTGTAATTTGCCGAGCTCGGCGGTAATTGCCGCCAAGGCTCTAGGGGAGGGCCCAAAAGGGTTTTCATTTGACGCGAGCTTAACGGCCCCAGGCTCGGTCGGTGTTTTTCCTGGAAGATATTCTTTGATCCCTTCGACTTCCGGCCGGATGAAATCTTTAGCCATTAAAAAGGGTTAGCCCAGGAGAAACCGATAGCGGCGGACCTGGCATCCTTAACCTGGGTTCCATTCAATAGATTTATCCCCGAAAGGGTGAGCGAGAAGATCGGGGTAAAGTAGATCTTGGCGCCAGCATTGACCTGGAATAGCGTTTCCCCCGCCATCATGTCGGCAAGTAAAAAGAAAGTGTCGGCCAGCGGAAATTCGACCCCGGCGATCCCCATGGGGCGGAATCTATTGTTAGGAAAATCAGCCATAAAACCAAAAGTAGCCTTTGGCCCTTGTTTGAAATATTTAGTTGCGACCATGTAAACATCTGTTTGGGTGTAAGAAAAAAGATTTTCGGTCCCTAGCGCTAAAAGGAGAGGATAGGTGTCATCCCCGCTGGAAAGAGAGAGCTTCATATTAACAAAAACCCCTTCACGCATTTGTTTGGTGTTCTTATCTGTCCCGCCGACAACCCCCAGCTCCAAGCCATGGAAGGCGCCGATGTTCATGTTATAGCTGACCATTGATTCACCGGTCGCGCCACCATCAGGCATCGACTGGCCAAAGCTGCCGCCAACATTAAAATTTTTATATTCAATAATGTCGGCGGAGGGGATCCGGATCAAGCCTGTTGGGCCATTAATGGCTTGGGAAGGAAAAACCTTAGGATAAGCCAGTGTCGCAGGCGAAATTAATAATAAGATAAACGAGAGGAACAAAAGTTTTTTTAGCATGATGGCGCCCCCTTTATTAGGACTTTTCGATGAGGAAATTATAGAGGCTTTCGGTTTGCTTTGCAACCGCTAAGGACGAGAATCGTTCCCGCGCGTCATCCCGGGCCGCCCGCCCCATCTTTTCCCTTAATTGGCCATCTTTAAGCAACCGCCCAAGGTGCTCAACATAAACGTCTTGCCGTCGGGGCAACAGATACCCGTCAGTCCCGCCTCGCACTGCGTCGGTCAGTCCGCCGGCGAACAGCGCGACGATTGGCAGGCCGGCCCCCTTGGCTTCGGCTAAGACCAAGCCTTGGGTTTCGGTCAGCGAAGAAAAAACAAAAACATCGCCAATAAAATAATACCGCAAGATCTCCGGGTAGGGGACTTCACCGGTCACAATAATATTTTTATGATGATGTTTTCTTAGCTCTTTTTCCAGTGGTCCGCCGCCGACCAGGACCAACCGCAGGCCGTCAACCGCGAGTTGTTCAAAGGCCTTAACGATGAAAGGGAGGTTCTTTTCCTTGGAAAGCCGGCCGACATAGAGAAGGACTTTGTCGGTTGATAAAAGCCCGTATTTATTCCGGAGATTTTTCCTGGTTTCTTCGGCATTGCGAGGGTAGAGGGAAAGCTCGACCCCGGAGGGGATAACATGGATTGGCCGATCAACCTGCCATTTAAGCAGGACCCTTCTAGCCATCGCGGATGGTGTAATGACCGCGTCGGCGCCGCCGCAGAAAGAACGGAGGTAGGCAACAATCCCCATTTTTGCTAATTTTTTAGGAACGAACCTTGCATAATGGACATAACGGGTAAATAAAGTATGAAACGAATAAACAAAAGGGACCCCTTTTTTTCTGGCGATATACCTCGCCAACAACCCGGCCTGAAAAGGGGAATGGCTATGGATTAGGTCGATCTCGGGGACCTTTCGGATAAAGGGGATCGCCAAGCGAAACTTTGGGTAACCGCCAGCGATCGAAGGGAAACGAAAAATATCCGGGTCGGCGTCAACGTGTCCCGGGTAATGCGGAGCAAAAACGTAAACCTTATGGCCAAGGGCGCGCAATTCGTTGACCAATATCTCCGCCGAGTTGGTAACGCCGGAAAGGTACGGCTTGTAAGAGTCAGCAAAAAAAGCGATCTTCACTTTTTCAGTTTTTTGTAGAGTTCAGGGAGTTGACGCTGGATCGCCTGGATTTCCAGCTCTTTCTTGTGGTCGATGGCGGGGAAGCCGGAGACGACAGAATTGGCCGGGATATCTTTGGTGACACCAGCTTTAGCCATAATGACCGTGTTTTCGCCGACAGTGATGTGGCCGTTAAAGCCGGCCATGCCACCGACGGAGACGTGGTCTTTAAAGGTAACAGAACCGGCAAAGCCGACAAGGGCTGTTACCGCGCAATTTTTTCCCAACACGCAGTTGTGGGCGATATGGGTCAAGCAATCGACCTTTGTCCCGGCGCCGATCCGGGTATTCCCCAAGGTCCCCCGGGCGATGCAAACATTGGCAAAAATTTCTACGTCATCCTCAATTATTACCGAGCCAACTTGCGGGACCTTAATATAACGGTCTTTTTCCCAAACAAAACCGTAACCATCAACGCCGATCCTGGCGCCGGCATGGAGAGTGACGCGCCGGCCGATCTTTACCCCATCATAAATTGTGACGGAGGGATAAATTACGCAATCATCGCCAATCTCGCAATTTTCCCCAATGGTAACAAGGGGGTGAATCGCAACGCCCTGGCCGACTTTGGCGGTCTTGGCGATGACGGCGGTTTTATGGATGCCAAAATATTCTTTTTTCTTTGGCGCGAAGAGGGGAAGGATCAGGGCCAAGGCCAGCCGCGGATTCTTTACGTAGATGGCGGGCTTGCCAGTAACTTTTAAGTTAACGGGGGCGACGATCGCGGCACATTTAGACTGCAAAGCCGGAGCCAGAAACTTTTCTTCCAGGACGAAGATCAAGTCGCCGGCTCCGGCTTCTTCTATTGGGGCTACCCCCTGGACCTCTGCGTCGCCGGAGAGTTCCCCGGCGGCAATTTCCGCGATCTTTTTAAGCTTCACGACTACTTATTGAGTTCGGTGACGACCATGTCGGTCAGGTCCATTCCACCGGTGATGACCACTTGCTTGTCGAGAACGACATCAACCCCAACTTTTGAGGAAACCTTTTTAACGGCTTCCAGGATCTTGGCTTGGAGCTTGATGGTCAGCTGTTCATTGAGCTTGAGAAGACTGTCTCTTTTAGGGGAGAGTTTTTCTTCCAGCTCTTTTTTCATTTTTTCCAAATCCTCTTTTTTCTTGCCATCTTTTTCGGCTTTTTCTAATTTTTTCTGGCTTTCTTCAAATTCTTTTTTAAAACTGCCTTCTTGCTTGGCCAGTTCGGCCTGAGCTTTCGAAGTTTCTTTATATTCCTTAAAAACCTTTTGGACATCGATCGTGCCGATGCTGGAAAAACTAGCGCCAGAAGAGATCCCAGCGGCCAAGAAAAGCGCGAGGACTAAAAGTGCTATCTTTTTCATTTTTTCACCCCCTCTATGATATGGGACACATTTTAACATTGACGCCTTTGCTTTTCAAGGCAAACGAGCAAAACGGCAATGTCGGCCGGGGAAACCCCGGCGATCCGGCCGGCCGCGCCGACGGAAGCCGGACGCAATTTATCTAATTTTAATCTTGCCTCCGAAGAAAGGCCGCGTAATCCCTGGTAGTCAAAGGAAGAGGGGAGGAGCTTTTCTTCAAGCTTTTTAAAGCGGCCGATCTGAATAAGCTGGCGGGCAATATAGCCGGCATATTTTTCGCTGATCTCAATTTGCTCCGCGACTTCGGGAGAGGTCCTTTCTTTGTTCTCTACGGCAGCCTGTTTTTTTAAAAAAGCCTGATAGCGCTCTTCGGAAATTAATCCGGCGCGGTAGCCTTTTTCGGTTAAGCGGAGGTCGGCATTGTCTTGCCGTAAAAGGAGGCGATATTCTGACCTGGAAGTGAGCATCCGGTACGGCTCATTAATTTCCTTAGTGATGAGATCGTCAATTAGTGTCCCAATGTAGCTGTCGTCACGTAGCAAGATCAAGGGAGTCTGTTCTTTTATTTTTAGGGCGGCATTTATCCCGGCGACGATCCCTTGAGCGGCAGCTTCTTCATAACCGGAGGTCCCATTAATTTGTCCGGCGCAAAAAAGTCCGCTTATCAGTTTAGCCTCCAGCGTGTTTTTTAATTGTTCCGGTAAAACATAATCATATTCAACTGCATAGCCGGGGCGAATGATCTCGACATTTTCAAGCCCAGCCATTGTCCGTAAAAAAGCCAGCTGGACATCTTCCGGGAGGGAGGTCGACATTCCTTGCGCGTACATTTCCAGGGTCTCTCTGCCGGTCGGTTCGATAAAACATTGATGCCGGTCTTTTTCCGGGAAGCGGACAACCTTATCTTCGATCGAGGGGCAATACCTGGGGCCGACGCCCTGGATCTTTTTTTGAAATAAGGGAGAACGATCAAGGTTGGCGCGGATGATCTCATGGGTGGCTTCGTTGGTCCACGTGAGATGGCAGGGGACTTGTGACAGGGAGAGGCAGGGATTATAGGGAAGAGCAGGGAGGAGGATGGAGTTCCCTTCCTTGCTCATCCCTGCTCTTCCTTGTCCCTCCTTGCAATCCCCGTACTGACGATATTCCCAGACAAACGAAAACATTCTGGGCGGCTCATCGCCGGGCTGGGGGGTCATTTTGGAAAAATCGATAGAGCGCTTGTTCAAACGAGCGGGAGTCCCGGTTTTTAAGCGACCAAGAGTTAGCCCAAGTTCTTTTAATGAAGCGGACAATCCTTTGGCCGGGAATTCCCCCATCCTCCCGGCTTCCTGATGGTTCATCCCGACGTGGATAATGCCGTTTAGAAAAGTACCAGTAGTAACAATAACCGTCTTTCCTTCATAGATAACATCAAGCTTCGTCTTTATTCCCATTACCCCATTCGCATTACGCGCTACCAAAACTTCAGCCACCTCTCCCTGCTTCAAATCAAGGTTATCTTGTTCTTCCAAAACTTTTTTCATGATCCGATGATATTGCTTGCGGTCGGATTGCGCGCGCAAGGCTTGGACCGCCGGTCCTTTATTGGTATTTAGCATCTTCATTTGCAGGAAAGTGAGGTCGGTGGTAATTCCCATCTGCCCGCCCAAAGCGTCAACTTCACGGACTAATTGGCTTTTGGCTGGACCACCGATGGCAGGATTACACGGCATAAATCCGATGGTATCTATATTCATGGTAAGAAGGAGCGTCTGGCAGCCCAAACGGGCAGAGGCCAAGGCCGCTTCGATCCCAGCGTGCCCGGCGCCAATGACGATAACATCATAGTGTTTGGGGTAGACCGTTGTATTAGCGAACATTTTTTTGGGTTTGTTTAATAAAATGCTGGTATTTTTCGTTTTGCCCCTCAACTATCGCCCAGCGTTTTAGCTCTTTCAAATCAATTTTCTGTTGTCTATAAACCATTAGCGCCTGACCTAATGATTGTTGGTCATTCCAATGAAAATACGCCGCCAAGCGGTCTTTGACGCAGTCGGTGGGGCTTAATAGCCGCAACTCTCCGACCTTGGTCTTTATCTTTCGGACCGATTTAACCGGCTCCCGGCCTACGGATAGAGGGGGAGATAAAAATTCGATGATATAAGGACATTTTGGGTGAGCAAAAAAACCTTGCGCGGCAAGCTCAAAGCCGATCTCGGCCATAACGGCCTTGATCTTTTTGCCGTGCAGATCAACAGCGCTGGTCACAAAGTCTAAATCCAAAGACTGATACTCATTTTTTGAGTAAATAGTCACGCAGCTGCCGCCAGTTAAGACCGCGTTGATCCGATATTTTCTAAGCTGTGTGGAGACGAAAACAGCCAGGTCCTTGATAGAAATAGAGGAGAGGTCTTTTTTCAAAGAGGTTTTCCCGCGCGTCTCGGCCGCAGACGAGGTTGATAATACTCCTTCCTCTCTTCTTTGCCTAGAAAGGAAAGGGCTTTTTGGAGCAGAGCTTTTAGCTCATCCAGGAAGGGATAGCGGGGATTAAAGCTATAAAGCCGAGTTCTTCCCCGAAGCTGACTGACCAGGACCCCCCCATTTTCCAGCTTTTTAAGCTGGTTTTGGACAGAAAGAAGGTGTCCTCCAAAAAGGGCAACGAGGTCTCGGGCATAGGTTTCTTTGCGGGTCAAGACCGTAAAGAGGATCCTTTCTTTAACTGGACTATCTAATATTGGCTTTAGCATAAAGAAATTATAACATAGCCAGCGAAAAACGGCAAGACTATTAATGTTAGTCATATGACTAAGTAAGCTAGTCGAAGAAAACTCCCTGAAATTTCTCGGGGGTGCGATATATACTTGTCAGGATAGTCCCGGACAATAGAGGATCAGGAAATCAGGGTGTTCGGGAAACAAAAATATTTGTAGGAGGAAAGAAAGATGAGGGTATCACGCACGAAGCTCCAGGCGCAAACAGCTTTAACGCCAAAAAGACCGACTGAGGTTTTAAGTGTTTGGCAGAATAAAAACAATCAGGCAGCGCAAGGGCTTATTCAGAAATTAGGCGGGAGCGCCCAGGAAACCTTGGCAGGATTATTTTCAGCTGACGAAAAGAGCTTTAGAGGCAGGCTGGGGGCGGCGTTTGAAGTCGGCGTAATCCGCGCAGGTGTAGTTTCGCCAGTGGGGCATTTTCAGCTGCCAGCTGTTGACGCAGGGGAAAGGCCTATAATGACTAGGCTTGAAAGCTGCATTCTTGATCAAGCACCCAATATTGTGATCAACCAACTTTCCGAAGAAGTGATAAAATCAATACTCAAACTAGTTATTTACGCGGATATTCCACGATCCCGCATTATTGGGCGAGTCTTAGACGGGGGGCAAAAATTCTCGAAGTAGAAGGGCCCTAGCCCCTAATATCTCTGACCACAAAAACGAGGCCGATATTCTCACCCAGCAACTTATCGCGCAAGAGGCGGGCGTTGATCACCGAAGAGATAGATTCGCCATGAGGATTGATCATTTCGGCCTTAAAACATTCAATTATCAGCCCTTTCTTGGCGACCTCATTATATAGTTTGTAATAATCATCGACGTTCTTAAAGAGGTCTTTTATTGAATGGCCGGAAATTTCACTGGCGGGGACATGGAAAAATTTTTGCGCTTCCTCGTTCAAGAAAATGATCCGGCCAATTTGGTCGGTCACGATCAAGGAATCTGGCATGGTCTCGATAATGGTTTCAGCGGCCAGCGCAGGGGAGATCGAAAAAAGACTATGTTTACGTACCGCCCAAAAGATAAAGCCATTCATCACAGCTAATAAAAGAACGCAGATCGGCGGAAAGACGCGGTGCCCAATAATTAGCGGCATTATCTCGTCATTTACCAGGCCGACCAGGGAAGGGACCAACACGCCGTAAGCGATGAGCTGGGCTTGGGCTTTCACCGCCGGCTGGATCGTTTGTTTGGCGTAATTATAAAGCACTAAAAACGAAAAAGCCGAATAAACCAAAGACTCCAAGACAAACAGCCAATAAAAGACTGAAGGCTGGGTGGTAATGCCAAAGTTGTGGATCTCATGGCGGAGGAACATAACGTCGCCCATTAAGAATAAGACAGCAATGAGAATTGCCGGACCATAGATGACCGGTAGCGCCAAAGGTTGTTTTAATTTGTCTTCTCTTTTACAAAAGATCAGGGAAAAGTGGAGAAAAACCGGGAAGAGCAAGGCCCAAAAAACGCCGCTTAAGCGATTGATGGCCGCGGCGATCTCAAGCGTAAAAGCAATGCGGACCGAATACTCAAGGATGCCGGCAAAAAACGCGATCAAAGCGAACCGGGCAAAAAAACGGGCGGTCCGGTCTTCGTAGTGGCGGCTCATAATGCTAAACGCGAATAATAATGTAAAGAGGGCGGCGGCTAATTCAAAATATGGGAAGAACATTGCCATGTTTTTTCGATTATAGTATAATAAAAACAACATGGCAAGACCCGTCTACAAACGAATTCTCCTCAAGCTCTCCGGTGAAGTCTTTGGCGGCCAGCAAAAATATGGGATCGACCTCGAAGTTTTAACTGTCGTCGCCAAAGAGATCAAAGCGGTTAAGGAGCAAGGGGTTGGGGTGGCGGTAGTGGTTGGCGGCGGGAACATTTTTCGCGGCGTCGCCGGTTCGGTCAAAGGGATCGATCGGGCGACCGGCGATTACATGGGGATGCTGGCGACCGTGATCAACTCACTTGCCCTCCAAGACTCACTTGAAAGGGAAGGGGTCCCTTCCAGGGTACAAACTGCGATCGAAATGAGATCGATCGCCGAACCTTTCATTAGAAGAAAAGCGATCCGGCACATGGAAAAAGGGCGGGTCGTTATTTTAGCCGCCGGGACAGGCAATCCTTATTTTTCCACCGATACGACCGCCGCTTTGCGCGCGGCCGAGCTTGATGTCGACGTTATCATTAAAGCGACCAAGGTTGACGGTGTTTACGATAAAGACCCCAAGCAATTTAATGACGCGAAAAGATTTAAGAAGATCACCCACATGGAAGTGATCCAAAAACGGCTCAAAGTGATGGACACTACCGCGGCTTCGCTCTGTATGGAAAACAGGATCCCGATCATTGTCCTTGACCTGACCAAAAAAGAGAACGTGAAAAAGGCCGTGCTGGGCAAAGAGGTTGGAACTTTAGTCGAAGTCGAAAAATAAAAAGGGGTAAACATATGCAAGACGTACTAAAAGAGACAGAATTAAAGATGCAAAGGTCGATCGAGGCGATGAAAAAGAATTTTTTGGCGATCAGGACCGGCCGCGCCAACCCGGCGCTGCTTGACCACGTCCAGGTTGAATATTACGGGGCAAAGGTCCCGTTAAAACAAGTTGCTTCAATTGCGGTGCCGGAACCGCGGATGCTCCTTTTAACTCCCTTTGATAAAAGCGCGGCGCAGGCGATCGCCAACGCGATCTCTTCTTCTGACCTTGGGATCAATCCGAAAATCGAAGGGAACGTGATCCGCTTAAGCCTCCCCGAACTGTCCGAAGAAAGACGGAAAGACTTAATTAAAGTCGTGAAAAAAGAAGCGGAAGACGCCAAGGTCTCGATCCGCAACGGCCGGAGAGAGGCGCTTGATTTTTTAAAGAAACAAAAAGCGGACAAAGTGATCACCGAAGATGATGAAAAAGGGAAAGATAAAAAGATCCAGGAGATGACCGACAAGCATATTGCCGAAATCGATAAGTTGTTTGGCTTGAAAGAAAAAGAAGTTCTTGAGGTTTAAATTCTAAATACTAAACTCTAAATCCTAAATAAACCCAAAATTATAATAATCAAAAAATAAGGTTTTAACATTTAAATTTCGGTAATTTAATATTGTTTAGAATTTAGGATTTAGTGCTTAGAATTTATTACTATGGATAAACAAAATATCCCACAACATATTGCCGTCATAATGGATGGGAATGGGCGTTGGGCGAAGAAAAAAGGTAAACCGCGTATTTTTGGCCACAAGGAAGGGGCTGAATCGCTCCGCGCGATCCTCAAAGCCTCGGCCGAATTCGGCGTTAAATATTTAACTGTCTACGCTTTTTCCACCGAAAACTGGGGACGACCACGAGATGAGGTCGATTTTTTAATGGGCCTATTTGCCTCAACGATCGACCGGGAAATGAAAGAGCTGATCAAAAATGGGGTCCGCCTTAAATTTTTAGGCCGCCTGCAAAAGTTCTCCCCAACCCTCCAAGAAAAAATGAACAAGGCGATGGAGCAGACCAAAGCTTGCGAGCGGATCCAGCTAAACGTGATGGTAAATTATGGGGGGAGGGCGGAGTTGGTGGATGCGGTGAATAAGGTGCTAGGGGTTAGGGAGCAGGGGCTAGGGGGAGAAGTAACAGAAGAAGAGATTCAGAAAAGTCTTTATACTGCTGGAATTCCTGATCCAGATCTTTTAATTCGGACGGCGAATGAGCTGAGGGTTTCAAACTTTCTGCTTTGGCAGATCGCCTACAGTGAAATTTATGTGACCGAAACGCTCTGGCCGGATTTTCGGCGCGAACAATTGATCGCCGCGATCGAAGCGTACCAAAAAAGGGAGAGAAGATTCGGAAAATTATGAAACCGCGCCTGTTAACCACCTTGGTTGGCGTTCCCATTGTTCTTGGGGCGGTTTACTTTGGTGGCCCGGCCTTCTTAATCCTCTCGCTGGTTTTAGCGGTTTTTGCGGTGAATGAATTTTATAATTTGATGATGAAGAAAGGCCTCTTCCCCGCTTATTATGTCGGCAATGTCATTACGGTTATCTTTATCTTGGTCGCGTACTATTCTTTAAAGCGAAATTGGGAGCCGGCCCATTCGGCGATCTTAACCTTAGCCGCTGCCTTTGCCCTGATCTCGGGGATCTTTCTTAAGAGGGAAAAAGATACAATAGTGGATGTTGCCGTTACAATATTAGGCGTTATTTATGTCGGCTGGTTTTTTAGCTACATTGTTTTTATCCGCGGCTTGACCGAGCATGGCGGCTACCTTTTCTTTTTGATCTTTACGGTCTGGGCGATGGACGTCGCCGCCTATTTGACCGGAAAATATTTTGGCCGGACAAAATTAAACCCCGCGATCTCACCTAAAAAAACTTGGGAGGGAGCGGTCGTTGGTTTTGTCGTTAGCTTTGGGGCGGCTGGGATCCTTTGCCAAACAGCCCGGCTGGAGATCTGGCACGCGCTGATCCTGGGCGGGCTGATCGGGATCTTTGGCCAAGTGTCCGACATGATTGAATCCCTGATCAAGCGCGACGCTGGGGCGAAAGATTCTTCAGATATTTTACCCGGCCACGGCGGCGTCCTTGACCGGATCGACTCCTTTGTATTAACCGCCCCGCTGATGTACTACTACCTGGTCTTGTTTGTGTTAAAATAGTTGGAAAGTTAGTTAGTTTGTTAGTCTGTTAGTTTGTTAGGATAGAAAAAAATGAATAATATTAATGCCGTAACGGATTTTATTGTTAAATTAGCCTTAGCCGAAGATATCGGGTCGGGAGATATTACAACGCGAGCGATCATTCCACGAGAGGCCGAAGCCAAAGCGGTGATCATAGCTAAAGAAGACGGGATCATTGCCGGACTGCACGTTATGGAAGCCGTTTTTCGCCACGTTGACCGGCGGATCAAAGTTAAAGCCAAAAGAGAAGACGGCTCGGCCGTCAAGAAAGGGAAGATTGTTGCGGTTCTTTCCGGTCCAGCCGCAGGCATAATTACAGGAGAGAGAGTTGCCTTAAACTTTTTACAGCATCTTTCTGGGGTAGCGACGCTGACGGGCAAATTCAAGACAAAAACTTCAAAATTCAAAAAGAAAGCGAAGGTCATCGATACCAGAAAAACCACCCCGGGTTTGCGGCTGCTCGAAAAATACGCGGTTAAATTGGGCGGTGGAGAAAACCACCGGCTTGGCCTTTACGACGCGATCTTAATTAAAGATAACCATATTAAAAGCGCAGGCGGCATTGGCAAGGCTGTTGCCAAGGTTAAAGGCGCAGGGAATAGCGGGATAGGGGGTAGGGGAATAGAAGTTGAAGCCAAGACTATTGCTGAAGTTAAAGACGCAATAAAGGCAAAGGCTGACAGGATATTGCTTGACAACATGAAAATAAAAACGCTGAAAGAAGCGGTGAAGCTCTGTAAAAAGGTTGGAGTAAAAACTGAAGCCTCCGGCGGTATTAATTTAAAAAACATTTCCGCTGTTGCCAAAACCGGCGTCGATTATATCTCGATCGGGGCGCTAACCCACTCCGCCCCGGCGCTCGATATAAGTTTGAAGATACTCTAACACTTAAATTTCTGCTATAATGCGTTTTCCCTGATGACACAGAAATACATTTTAAAAACACATTTTGGTGGCGAAGAAAACTTCCACATCAATTACAAAGAGGACCTAACTCCCGAGCAATTGCCGATCGTAACTTCAACCGGCGGGCCGACCTTGGTCATTGCCGGGGCCGGTTCCGGCAAAACCAGGACGGTTACTTACCGCGTCGCCTATCTGGTTGAATCAGGGATCCCGCTCGACCGGATTCTTTTGGTCACCTTTACCAATAAAGCGGCCAAAGAGATGACTTCGCGGGTGGAGCTCTTGCTTAAGCGAGACGTTAAAGGACTGTGGGGCGGGACTTTCCACCATATTGGCAACCTGATCTTGCGCCGCAACGCCAAGCAGATCGGCTACGACCCAAATTTTACAATTCTTGACCGATCCGATGCCAAAGAATTGATCGATGCTTGCGTTGGCGAAGCGATGATCGACATCAAGGCGCGGCGCTTTCCAAAAGGGGACGCGCTGCAAGACATTTTTAGCCTGGCCTTAAATACCAACCGTTCCATTGTTGATGCCATTGCTTACAACTATCCACAATTTGAACAACAAACGGCCGAGATCGAAGGGGTCGGCAAGCTTTACACCGCCCGGAAAAAGAAAAACAATTTAATGGACTTTGACGACCTACTATATTATTGGTGGAAAGTTTTGGCGGAAAATAAAGAGATCGCGGAGAAGTACGCGAGTAAATTCCTCCACATTTTAGTTGATGAGTATCAGGACACCAATTCGCTCCAGGCCAAAGTGGTCGATATTATGGCGAAAGCGCACCGGAATTTAATGGTGGTGGGGGACGACAGCCAATCGATCTACAGCTTCCGCGGCGCCCACTTTAAAAACATCATGAATTTTCCCAAAGTTTATCCGGATGCCAAGATCTTTAAATTGGAAACCAACCATCGGTCAACGCCCGAGATCTTGGCGATCGCCAACACGTCGATCGTTTTGGCCAAGGAAAAATTTGACAAGAATTTAAAAGCGAACCGGCCAAGCGGAGACAAGCCGGTGGTCGCGCCGCTCACCACCGTCCACGAACAAGCCGCTTTTGTCGCCCAAAGAATGCTGGAGTTGCGGGAAGAAGGGCATTCCTTAAATGACATGGCGGTCCTTTATCGTTCCCACTACCAATCAATGGAAGTCCAGATGGAGCTGACGAAACGGGGCATCCCGTTTGAGATCCGCTCCGGCCTCCGCTTTTTTGAAGAAGCCCACATTAAAGATGTGTTGGCTTACCTAAAAGTTTTCCAGAATCCCAAAGACGAAATTTCCTGGACCAGAATCCTAAAGCTTTTGCCCAAGATCGGGCCGAAGACGGCCGAGAAAATATTCCAGTATTTAGTCGCAGCCAAAGATCCGATCCTCGCGGTCCTTGAGGAATCCGCCAGGGCGCTGGTCCCCAGTTTAGGCGAGCGGCATTTCCGGGCGTTCCAATCGGTGATGGCGGAATTAAAAGATAAAGTTGGCAGTCCGTCCGAAATGATCAAGATCATCAGTGAGTCAAGCTACGCCGAACATTTAAAAACCGCTTATCCCAATTACCGGGAAAGATTGGAAGACTTGGCCCAACTCGGCAGTTACTCGACCCAATATAAATCGCTGGAAGAACTACTTAGCCAGCTGGCGTTGGCTTCGGGGATCGAATCGGAGACCATTGCCGGCGCCGGCGAAAAAGAAAAAGAGGTTTGCGTCTTGTCGACCGTCCATCAGGCCAAAGGGCTGGAATGGAAGATCGTGTTCCTGGTTTGGCTGGCCGACGGCCGCTTCCCGTCATATTTAAGTTTTAATAAAGACGATGAGATGGAAGAAGAGCGCCGGCTTTTTTACGTGGCGGTCACCAGAGCCAAGGATGAACTTTATATGACCTATCCCTTGATCTATTCCGGCTACGAAGGCGAAGTCTTAATGAAGCAATCAAGGTTCCTGGAAGAACTGCCGTCGTGGACGTTTGATAAATGGGAAGTTGAGCCTCAAGTCGGGTACAACCGGGAAGAGGACGAGGTCGTGGACTTAAGCCAATTTAGAGAAGTTAAGGTCCGAAGTAAAGACGACTTTGAAGCGATCGACATTGCCGATTTGTTTAAATAAATGGAACTTCTGCATAGCGACGAATTTAAGAAACTAGAAACGGAATATCCTTTTTTACGGCGGGCGAGGGAGCAGGTTTTTGGGCTCAAGGCCTTGAGCTACGTTGTAGTGGACATTGAAACGACCGGGCTGGAACCTGGCGACAGCGAGATCACCGAGATCGCCGCGTTTCGGATCGAAAAAGGTGAAATTACCGACGTTTATAGTTCCTTGATTAAGGTTGACAAGCCACTGCCGGAGATGATTATTAAGTTAACCGGCATTACGGATGAGATCCTGGCGGAAGAAGGGAAAGAAAAAGCTAACGTTTTGCGGGCGTTCTATGATTTTGTTAAAGAGACCCCGCTAATCGCCCACAATTCTGACTTTGATATTCCTTTTATTAACCACCACCTCAAAAAAACCTGGAAGATAGAATTAAAAAACCCATTGATCTGTACGCTAAAGCTATCACGCAAACTTTTATCAGGACTGCCGTCGCACAAATTAGGCAATGTCGCCGCTCATTTCAAAATTCCCACGCCATTAACCCACCGGGCGCCAGGAGATGTCGAAATAACATATCAGCTTTGGTTGAAGCTAATTGAGATCCTCGAGAAAAAAGGGGTTACAACGCTCGAGACCCTGCTAAAGTTTATATAGCCCCACGGGGAATGCCTCGACCCTTCGACTCACTTCGTTCGCTCAGGGCTCGGCATAAATCCGTGCTACTTATACTGAGCGAGGCAACGAAGTTGCCGAGTCGAAGTATAGCCCCACGGGGAATCGAACCCCGGTTCTCAGCTTGAAAAGCTGGTGTCCTAACCCCTAGACGATGGGGCCATAAGTATAAGACTTAATTCATTATAATTTATTCCGACGAGATTTTCAAGAAATTAAAAACTGTACCTTATTCTAACCAAACCAAATTTGCTGTTGCCGTAGCCGGTTGGGTCTTGGGCGGGTGGGGGGCAATATTCGGAGCCTGCGGGGCCGCTTAAGAGGGCAGCTTCGAGATATACGTCAACATTTTGCGACAGGTTGCGGGCATATGACGGGTAAAAAAGGAAGCCGGTGTCATTTAAATTAATAAGGACGGAGCCGCTGATCCGGGTGATCTCATCCAGGGACCGGCTGACGCCTAAATATAAATAATCCCGGCCGCGGACAGTGCTGGTCCAATCATAATTGCTTTTATTGTTCTTCCCCAAACCGTTGAAATAATATTCAGAATTTATATAAGTGCCGTTCTCAAAAGTGTAATCGGCGCCCAGCATGGTTTGAAGGTAGGCAGGGCCTCCGGCCGGGGAACGATAGGCGGTTTCCTGGCGCACGCCAAGACCAAATAATTCTCCGGCAGAATCAAAGCCGACCAAAGATGACCCGCTCCCCAGGTCGATAAAACTGCCGGAATAATCGAACCGGCCAATGTTGTTCTTAACACGGATTCCTTTAACCGAGTTGCTCCATTCTTTGCCGGACTGGACATAAGCGTCGATCCCGGAGGCGAGGCCGAGCGGGATTTCCAGCCTGACCGCTTCGACATTGGTCTCATCCTCTTCCCGCACCGAAAAGGCCATCACAAAAGGATTAAAAATGTCGGTCGGGTTCCAGATATAACCGGTCCCCCAGGCGATCCGCTGTTTGCCGATCGTAAAATTGGAGAATTTAAAATAAGCCTTGTCCCACACCAGCCGGTCAAGATCGCTTGTCCCGGCTAGCGACATGCTTTGGGTCGCGGGGAAATAATAATAGCGCGGTTCAAAATAAAAAGAACCTGCTTTGATCTTCAAGCGCAGACGGTTAATGTTGCCGGCCTCGGCCGTGAGATGGCGGTTGAAGCCGACAACCGCGTCATTTTCGTAATAACCGCCGATCTCTAGCGCCAGCGACGGCAGAACTAACCAACTAACCAACCAACCAACTAATAATAAATGTCTAAATTTCACGCAGTGCCTCGGTCGGTTCCATCTGGGCCGCGCGCAGCGCCGGCGGGATCGCCGCCGCGAACGAAAATAAGATCCCCATGCCAAAACCAAAAAAGATCGTTCCCCAGCTGAAGAGGGCGCGGTAAACATAAGAGATGGGGAAATTTAGCGCCCCCATCTGTTCAAAGGTCGAAGTAAAATCAATGCCCACGACCGCCAGGTAGTAGGCGACCCCCGCTCCCCAGAGCGCACCGATAAAACTAGCCAGGGTCCCGATCATCAGGGCTTCAAGCAAGACCACTCCCATAACTTGGCGGTCCTTCATGCCGAGAGCCTTCATCATGCCGATCTCGTGGGTCCGTTCCAAGACCGACATGAACATGGTGTTGAGGATGGTAAAACTGGCGAGAAATAAGACCAGGAAATAAAGTCCGGCATAAACATTCCTGGCGATAACCATATAGAAATAAAGGATTTCCTGGTCCTGCCAGGCTTTGGTCGTATATTGGCCTGGCAGCCTGGACTGGATCTCTTTGGCAATTGCTGACGCGTTATTCTTGTCCTTAACAAAAACAAATATTTCGGTCACCGTGTCATTTAGGTCGAGCAGCTGCTGCGCCTTGTCCAAAGGAAGAAAGAAAGTCGAGCTGTCAACGCTTTGCACTCCATAGCTGAAGATCCCAACTATTTTTAAGTTCATCGCCGAGAGCGAACCGTAAGCCGTTTGGGTCACCACGGTCAAAGTATCGCCGAGTTTTAGCCCCAGGTCGCGGGCAAGGTTAAGGCCGATATTCATCTCTTCCTGGCCGAGCTTGATCGTTCTCCCTTCGACTATCTTCTGGTCCAGGTGGGAGGTCTGGCTTTCGAGCGCGGGAACGACCCCGGTCCCAAAGACCGGTTTATTTTTCCCTTTGTTCTCCAGCAACACGCCAAACTTGATCCGGCCGACGGTAAGGGTGACATTGGGATTGGCTGACGCGACCTTTTCCACGGCAGAATAATTTTTAATGTTGGCTTCCAGGGGGAGCAGTCTTTCGCGTCTGACATAATCCGAATTAAGAATGCGGACATGGCCGTAGTTCAAGCGGATCATGTTATCGAACAGGTCATCCATAATACCGGAGATCAAGGACCAAAGGTAGACCGCGATCATGACCGCGACCGCGATCGACAGCCCGGTCAGGATCGACCGGCGCTTATTGCGGAAGATATTACGTAAAGCGATCTTAAACATAAATTACAGCCCTCACCCCCTGTTGACGCTTAAGCTTCCCTCCCCCTCTCCCAGAGGGCGAGGGGCAATTTTTCCCACCCCCTCTCCCCTTGGGAGAGGGGGGCGCAAGCCTTAGCGAGTCTAGGGGTGAGGGCTGTTTCCTCTCCTCTTAAACACGTTTCAGCGCCTCCGTCGGTTCTAAGCGGCTTGCTACCCTGGCCGGATAAATACTGGTCAGGGCGGAGATCACGATCCCGGCGACAAAAGCGGTCACGATCATATTAATGTTCCAGATGCCGTGCGAAACACCGGTTACGCGGTAGCCAATGTCTCCCACGTCCCTCATTATGAAACCCCAGTTGATCCCGTACTTAACAAAAGGGATATTTATCAGGATGCCGAGCAGGCAGCCCATAATGCTTCCTAAAAACCCGATCATCGCTCCTTCTAAAACGAACAAGCGGATGATCTGCCCGCGCCTCATTCCCATCGCTGCCATCATGCCGATCTCCCGGGTCCGTTCAAACGCCGCCAGCAAAATGGTGTTGCTGATGCCGATCAACGCGATTATAAAAACGCTGAACAAAACAAAAGAGGTGCCGCCCCGTTTGGCTTGCGCGATAGCGACGACATCCGCGGCCAGTTCCTGCCAGGTGGCAACTTCCAGGCCGGGGAGTTCTTTGGCCAGTTTGTCCCGAAATTCCTTGATCATCGCCGGGTCTTTAAGTTTAATATCGATCTCGGTAACGCTCTTGCCCATGTCTAGTGAATCCTGCCCCAAACCCAACGGGATCACCACCGCGGCATAGTCGATCTTGGGATCTTCGGTCTTGAGGATCCCTTTAATGCGCAGGTCGATGGCCTGGTAAGTATCATATTTAGTCCGTGTCAAAATGGTCATGTAATCCCCTACGTCCACCTTAAAATCCTCGGCCAATCCCTCGCCGATAAGCATGGCTTCTTCGGTGCCGGTTAAAAATTCACCTTTGGCCACGGCCTGCTTGAGCAGGAAAACCGCTTGGTCATCAGCCGGATTGACCGCGATCCCAACCGCCGGGTATTGGTCCACTCCGTCGGAGAGCATGATCCGGAAATTAATGCGGGATGTCACCCCCGCGACTTCGGGGGCAAGGCCGACTTTTCCAATGAGCGGTGCCGGGTCGGCGATCGCCTTGTCCAGGGGGAAATTTTCTTCGTCCGCGCGATAACCCCGGTCAAAGATCTTGATGTGGCCGGTCTCATAATTGATGATCTTGTTAAATGATTCCTGGTCGATCCCGGTCAGCATCGAATCGATAATGATAAGCATGGCCAGGCCCAGGGCGATGGACAGGAAAGTCAAGAATGTCCGCCGGAAGTTGCGGAAAATATTGCGCCAAGCCAGACGAATGATCATTTAGTTAAAACCGCCTGGGAAAAATATTTTGGGTCGACCGCCAGGTCGAACTGGATCTTCGTAATGAACAATTCAGTGAAAGAGTTTTTCCGTAGCAGGTTAGTTATAGTACTGTACAGCGGGTAGTATCTTTTATTAAAACGCTTGATGTCGCCAGTGGCCATCACTTTTAGTTTTTTCCCGGATTTAGCGAACAATTCTTCTTTGAGCGGCACCAGCCACTCCTTATCGACCCAGACCACTCGCCGATAATAAGTGACTTCCTTGACCTTGGCGGTAAGGTCGACCACGTAACAGCGCCGGGGTTTTTCGTAAGGGACGCTGATCACTTCTTCGGTGACCAGCGCGGCAGAATATTTTTCGAGCAGCTTGGCGCTCTCGAG
>JBDRLW010000031.1:0-29896 GCA_043812655.1 bacterium
TCTAAAACCGAGCGACTTGACTTTGACAGTCACATAGATGATATTATCCCTGCCTTGCGAAAAATAAAAGCCGATCGTTTTCTCCTCAAAAGCTGAACCGAAGTATGAAATAGCCAAGGCAATTAAATAAGGATGATCAAATCCCTCGGGCCGGAAGAGTTGGAAATCATTCCCTCCTAGTTTAAAATCAGTTAAATGGGAATGGGCTTTTGCTTGTTCCATGGTTATTTTCCGATCGCATGCCGCTGCAGAGGCTCGTTTTCTTATTGGAATCTTAGGGTGGGACGGATAAACAGATGATGATGTTATTCTTGTCATCTTAATATATTTATCAAGTGATTTTCTGGGGGATTTCAGGGAATATTGGGAGAGGGTAGATTATCAGAATAAACATAGTATAATAGCGACAAATCTCTTTAAATGATTTATTTTACCTTTACTATTGACGGCGATTGGGAAGAATATTATTCAACCGATCTGCCGGCAGAAAAAAGAAAGCCGGAGAAAAAGATCTTTCTGGCCTGGCTGGATAAAGAACTTGCGCTGGCCGCCAGGTATTTACAAGGAAAATTCATCCACTTTATCCACACCTCTCCTTTGGCCAGGGATTTTTTCCTGCAGTCGGAATTTATCGCCAAATGGCAAGAGATAGAAGCTCAGGGGGGAAACGTCGGTTTGCATTGCCATGAAGACCAGCCGCATAAAGCATATTATTATGATGACGCGGAGAAAATGAAAAAAGCGATCGGGTTTTTAGCGGCGGGGCTCCGTGAGAAAAAAATATCGCCAGTTGCCAACCGGGCGGGTTACCTGGCTTTTAGCGCTAAAACTATCCCGATCCTGGAAGCGAATAATATTCTTCTTGATTTTTCCTGCGAACCGGGCCGTTACCTGTGGCATGAAAAAAAATTAGTCTCTGATTGGCGGGGAGCGCCGGATAATATTTATCGGCTTGATCATAACGACCATCGCCGGGCTGGCGACAGCCGGGTGCTGGAGATCCCGCTGGCGATCTATATCGAACGGGATCCACTTTGGCGGATCTGGAGAAAAGCCTTGGCGTTAAAACGAAAGGGCGGTTTCCAGATAGTTTCGGTCTTGACCCATTCTTACGAGTATAATTCTTTTTGGAGAAGGGTTAAAATAAAGCTTGCCATTTTAATTTTAAAAAGATATGGTTCTTTTGTGGGAGCCAAAGAGATCGAAAAATTGGCCAAAGGGGGAAAGCTATGAAGATCGGGATCGCTAAAGAAAAAACTCCAGGAGAGACCAGGGTCGCTCTTTTACCGGAGGAGGTGGCGCGGATAGTCAAAGCTAAAAATCAAGTCTTTGTCGAAAAAGACGCTGGCGCCGGGATTTTTATTCCTAACGAGGAATATAAAGCGGCGGGCGCAAACATTATGGAGGATCCGGCGGATATATACAGCAAAGACTTAGTAGTCAAGCTTAAAGTTCCGACGCCCCAGGAATTCCATTTACTAAAAATAAAAAATAATGTCCTCCTCTCCATGTTCCACCACCAGCAGCAGCCGTGGAATGTGGACCTGCTCAAATCGGCCAACAGTTATGTGGTCGCTTTGGAGATGCTGAAGAACGAAGCGGGGGAGCGTTTGGTCGAATGCAACCGGATGACCGGGGAGCAGGGGATGCTGATGGCTTTTAATTACGCTTTAAAGACGCCGGAAGAGTGTCGGGTCTTGATGCTTGGTTATGGGGAGGTGGCTTCCGGGGCGCTGCAAGCCGCTTTCGCGCTCGGTTCTTATGTGAAAATTATGCGCCGGGCCGACTTTGCCCAAGTTAAACATTATTTGAAAGATAAAGATATTGTCGTTAACGCCCTGAAATGGCCGGACGAAAAACGCCAAAAGAAAGAATATCTAGTGAGCAGGGAAATGTTGAAAATATTAAATAAAGGGGCGCAGGTTTTAGATTTGGCGGTCGATTATCCGGGGCCGATCGAAACGACCCGTCCCACAACTATCAGCGATCCATTTTATTTTGAAGAAGGGATTAGGCATATCAGTATTTACGGCTATCCCGCGCTCTCGCCAATCTCCAGCTCACGGCGCTACAGCCGGCAAATAGTCGAGATCGTTTTACAGATCGCCAGCAATGGTTTAGGGAAAGCTCCGGAATATATTAAAAAAGCGATCGTTAAAGGTTAAATATTTCCGGAAAAAGGAGTGGATAACTATGGGCCGTAATGAGCAGAAGCAGTACGAATCGCTAAGTCCTTTTGAATTGAAAAATAAACTGATCCAAATGGCCGAATTGCGCGGTGAAAAGATGATGCTGAATGCCGGGAGGGGAAACCCCAACTGGGTAGCGATGACCCCCCGCAAAGCTTTTGCCGAGCTAATGCTTTTCGCGGTGGAAGAATCGGAGCGCCAGCCGCACCGCAAGAGGCTGGGGAATATGCCGGAGAAAAAGGGGATCGCTAATCGGCTCCAGGCCTTTATCAGTAAAAAGCCGGACCGGCCCGGGCCCGCGTTCCTGAAGGCCGCTCTGGAGTATCTACGCCGGGAATTGAAGATCAACCTGGATGATTTTGTCCAGGAGATGGCCGACGCTATCCTGGGGGACCATTATCCGACTCCCGACCGGATGCTGACGCTCTCCGAAAAGGTCGTCCACGAATATTTACGGCGGGAGATGGGGTTAAGGGATAAGTTCGATCTTTTTCCGACCGAGGGGGGGACCGCGGCGATGGATTATATTTTTTCCTCGCTGATGGAGAACAAACTGGCCCATAAAGGCGACAAGATCGCGCTGGGGACGCCGATCTTTACCCCATACATTGAGATCCCGCGCCTTAATGATTACCAGTTTGTCGAGCTCAACCTGGAGCAGGACGAGAACAATGACTGGCAGTATCCGGACGCCGAACTGAAAAAGCTGGAAGATCCGTCGGTCAAAGCCTTTTTCCTGGTCAACCCTTCCAACCCGACCTCGGTTGCCATCCAGAAGAAGACGCTGGAGAAGATCGGGAAACTGGTCAGGAGCAAGCGGCCGGACTTGATTTTATTGACCGACGATGTCTACGGGACTTTTGTCAACGGCTTCAATTCGCTGGCCGCGGTCGCTCCGCGGAACACGATCCTGGTCTATTCCTATTCCAAATATTTTGGCGCGACCGGCTGGCGGCTGGGGGTGATCGGCCTCCAGGAAAATAATATTTTGGATAAGATGATCAGACAGCTGCCCAAAAGTGAGCGGGCGGAGCTCCATCAGCGTTACAGCACGGTGGAACTGGATCCGGACAACATGAAATTCATCGACCGGCTGGTAGCCGACAGCCGTTCGGTGGCGCTGCACCACACCGCCGGACTTTCCACTCCCCAGCAGGTGATGATGGTCCTTTTTTCGCTCTACTGTTTAACGGACAAGAAAGGGGCGTATAAAGCGGAAGCCCAGTCGATCGTCCAGGAAAGATTTGCAGAACTTTATCAGGCGATTGGCCTCCCCGCGCCGCGGCATGAAGCCGACGCCCATTATTATACGACCATTGATATCCCGAAACTGGCGCGGGAGCGCCACGGCGCGGATTTTTCCCGCTGGCTGACGCGGGAGCATGAGCCGATCGATTTTGTCTGGAGATTGGCCAAAGAGCATAATGTCGTTTTAATGGACGGGGGCGGGTTTGACGCGCCGAATATGTCGATCCGCGTTTCGCTGGCCAACCTGCCGCTCCCGGCTTATCAAAAGATCGGCCAGGCGATCAGCGCCCTGCTGGAAAAATACCACCGTGAATGGCAGGCGGGGAGGCGGTCATGATCGAAATTGCGCGCGGCTATCCGCAGATCGTGATCTTCCTGGCGATCGCCATTGGGTATTATCTCGGCAAAATTAAGTTCTGGGGTTTTTCCCTCGGTTCCACGGCCGGCGTGCTGCTCGCCTCGCTGGTTTTGGGACAGCTGAATATCGAGATCCATCCGTTGTTGCGCTCGGTCGGCTTCGCGCTGTTTATTTTTACTATTGGTTACCGGGTGGGACCCTCTTTTTTTGGCGCCCTGCGCAAAGAAGGATTAAATTATATCTGGGTCTCGCTGGTAGTTGCGGTGACAGGCTTACTGACTGCGCTGGCTTTGGGAAAAATTTTGGGGTTTGATGCCGGGACTACCGCTGGCTTACTGGCCGGCGCGATGACCCAATCAACGGTCATCGGGACGGCTGACGGGGCCATCCTTGGCTTGCCGATCTCCGCCGCCCAAAAAACGGCGCTGCAAAGCCACGTGGCGATCTCTTATGCCATCACTTATATTTTCGGCGTGGCCGGCTTGATCGTCTTTTTTAAACTTATTCCCAGGCTATTGGGGATTAACTTGAAACAAGAAGCCCGGGAGCTGGAAGAAAAAATGTCGGGCGGCGCGGCCGGGGGAGAGAGTCCGGAGCTGTTTTCCTGGTATAAGATGACCGGTTTGCGCGGCTACCAAGCGGCCAACAGCGGTATCGCCGGCAAGAAAGTAGCTGAAATAGAGGCAATGTTTTCCAGCAAGGTTGCGGTGGAAAGGATCAGGCGGGGAGAAAAGCTCTGGGATTTTTCGCCCGAGACCGTGGTGCAAATAGGGGATGAGGTTGCGCTGGCCGGCGGGCGCCAGGGGTTGATCCAAGCGGAAAAGATCATCGGGCCGGAGATCGATGACGGGCTTCTCTGCGATATCCTGGGCGAGAGTTTGGAGGTTTGCGTGCTGAATCCCAAAGTGGCGGGAAAAACTTTGGGCGAGATCAGCCGGGAGATCGGGCACGGCTGCTTTTTAAGAAAGCTGACCAGGGAGGGGCATGAATTGCCGCTGACCCGGGAAACTGTCGTTAATAAATGCGACCTGCTGACGCTCGTCGGGGTGAAAAAAGAGCTGGACCAAAATATTGAATACTTAGGTTACGTGGAGCGGCCGACCAATACGACCGACCTGATCATGGTCAGCCTGGGTTGTGTCCTGGGCTCCCTGATCGGGCTGATCGTCGTCCCTGTTTTTGGCGTCCCGGTCACTCTCGGGGTAGGGGGCGGAGTTTTATTGGCGGGTTTGATTTGCGGCTGGCTGCGCGCGGTCCATCCGACTTTTGGACAGATCCCGGGCGGGGCACAATGGATCTTTACCGATCTCGGTTTGAATTTATTTATCGCCTGCGTCGGGTTGACGGCCGGCCCGCAGGCGCTGCAGGCGCTGAAGAGTTCCGGCGGCGCGATCTTTTTGGCCGGGGCGGTCCTCTCGCTGATGCCGATGATCGTTGGGCTCTTCTTTGGCCGGGTAGTTTTGAAATTAAATCCGGTGCTGCTTTTGGGAGCGCTGACCGGAGCGGGGACAGTTACCCCTGCGCTGAACGCCTTAAAAGATGAAGCGGAGAGCTCGGCGCCGGCGCTGGGGTACGCGGTCCCTTACGCGTTTGGCAACGTGGTCCTGACGGTCTGGGGGACGATCATCGTCCACGTCATGGCGGCGCTAAGATGAAGCTTTTGCAAGGATCGAACTGTCTGAAACAACTCCAAATCGACCTGTCTATCCACCGAGAGTAAGTTTCCTTTAAAAAAAACCACCCTCCAAGGTTTTATTGAGGAGGGCGGTTTAGCTTCTAATTTGAAAACAATGGGTTTATTTTATAATATTTTTAGCCTTTATAAAGGCCTCTTTAATATTCTCCGCGGCTTTAAGGAGCCCGTCTTTAAGTTCATCAGCGACCTGTCCGGTGGTTCCCTTAATATCATTGTATTTTTGGCGGAGAGCATTAATGTTTGATTCCAAACTATTAATTTGTTCCAAATAGGTGGCTTTAACGCCGGAAGAAGCTTCTTCCGCCTTGACCTTTAGTTCCGCCAATTTAGCTGCCCATTCATTGATTTGAGATTCTATTTTTTCTTTTTCGAAATTTATTTTCTCGGCTTTAACCTGGGCGTTGCTTTGATCTTCCTTGCTCTGGTTCATTTTCTCACCCCCTTTGACAAATAAAACCTAATGATTTTAATCTTTCTTTTTCCTGCTTAAGGGCTTGGGAAAAAGTTGGTTCATTCTTTTGTTGGCTCCCGTGCTGTGAGCGCTTTTATTTTATTCTCCAGTTCATTTATTTTTTTTCGATTCTTAATGTATTGCGGAAAACCGAAAAAAACCGCCAAGAGTATGCCTAGTAAAATAGAGAATAGGATAATTATCGCTAAGGGAACGGCAGGAGCTATCCAAAAAACCAAGTTTATTGATACCAAAATGCTATTGAGATATACAAAAACAGCAATTCCTGTCGCAAACAAAACCCCATAAATCAATCTACTCATATTATTAATATTCCTATATGCCCAGGTGCCGGATGATGGCGCTATCGCGCCTTTAATTGCTACCGGTTATATAATTCTTCTTCGATCAACTTTAAATAAGCGGTATGTTGTTCACCGGATTCCATCTGGGTGACCGCGCTAAACATGGCCATGGGATCTTCTGCCCCTTCCATCTGCTCTTCGAGCGTCTGGAACTTATAATTGTAGGGGATCCGGAAGACGATCATTAGTTTTGGTTTTTCGTCCCGGCCGATGACCGCGGCGGTTGTTGTCGCTTCACCACTGGCATTGTAAACCTCAAAAGAAGGAAAACTTCTCCCCTCCAGGTCAGAGACCCAATCCCACTTGATCGGCTTGGTGGTCTTTTTCGACGACTCCCGATCTTCTTCCACGATCTTGTGTAAAGCTTCGCCCAGTGTCCGCAAGAAACCAAGGTCATGCACCTCGACGATCTTTTTGCCGGGGACCAGGAAACCGGTAAAATCGACGATCCCCTTCTTATCGAAAAGGATCAGCTCGTTCATTGTTAACCCTTTTTTTTGGATCCAGTTGGCCAGGACCTCGGGGCTGCCGGTCGCTTTCATCTGTTTCCATTTGATCTGTGGAGTGTAATAAAAGTCGATGTCCGGATATTTGCTTTCATCAAAAGTCGGGTTCTTGGGTCCGATGTGCAGGCCGATCGTCCGCTCCGGAGCGAACGGCATTATCGCCAAGGCTGGTACGATCAGTAAAGTGAAAGCCGCGAACAGGAAAATCATTTTATTAAATGATCTCATTGTCTATTCCTCCTATTTTCAGTTTGGCGCAAGGGCTTTACAATTTTATCGGCTGGCTAACCGAGAGGAAAACCCCGCTGTCGGTCAGGTTATCCCCGACTTTGTAAGTCGCGCAGCCGAGCGAAAAAGCGGTCCGTGATTCCCAGCCGAGATCGGCCAGGATCCCCAGATAAAGCTGGCTGCCCAGCCCTCCGGAAATTTTCCCCGTCCCGTAAAGGTTAAAAATGAGGCCGGCGCCGATGAAGGGATCAAGGCCGAACAGCGACCCTTCTTTTAAATAAACCACGGCATCGGCAAAAAGCGGGACCGTTTTCAGTTTATCGGAAAAAGCGAACCCAAGGCCGAGCTTATATTCGACCGCGTCTTCCGCCAGGCCGATCTTTTCTCCTAAAAGAAGCGGGTCCGTAAAGATCAGATCGCCCCGAGCGCCCAAAAGGAGACTGCCGGATAAGATCTTCGCGCCGAGGTCGGCGTTAACTCCCCAGCCGAACATTCCTTTGGGGGCTTCCGGTTTAACGGTAATGACTGGCGGAGGCGGCGGTGGGATTTCGGGGACGACTTTCGGGATAACATCTATTTTAGGCGGCGCTACCGGCGTGATCTGCGGCGTGACCACCTTGCGGACGGTCTTTTTGATCACTTTGCTTTGGGCCAGGGCCGGCAGGGTAGAAGAGAAAAGAAGAGTAATCAGTAAAGAGAGACAAAAAATATTATTCATTTTAATCACCTCGGGAAGAGTATAACAATCACTAGCCAGCTGGTCAAGGGCGACTAATGTTGATAGAATAACCAAGATGAAGCGAAAGCTCCTTTTATTGCTCTTGCTGGCCTGGTTGGTCATCCCCGCCGGCGCGGCGGAGTACGAAAGCGTGGAACTGATCAACCGGACCAACTGGGCCGGCTGGTTCGATAAGACGCTTGGCTATCTCTACGACAGCCACGGCTGCCTCCACTTTTCACCGACTGATATTTACTTACTATATAAGACGATCCCGCCCGGACTCCCTTTAACAATAAAAAAATATAAAATAAAGGCAGATGACCCGCCGTTCGCCCTGGAAAAAGTTCCCTTCTTGTTTGAAAAGACAGATTCGCCGCAGGATATTGCCAAGCACGCGTTGACGTTCCAGAACTATCCGAGCGAACTGGTGGTCTATCCTTCACTTAATCTCCTCCTGATCATGGTCAATGGTTACCCTTATGCTAAAGTGACAGCCCTTTGCGGGCCGCCGGACGAATACCTGATGGCTTATGAGGTGCCGCGAGGCCAGCCGGTCGAATGGGATTTTATGCTGACCACACCGACTGACCCGGGGAAATATAAAGTCTTGCGGGTGACCGACCATTATTTGAGCAGCGCGTATTACCAAAATACGATCGTCCCTTTTGGCGCCTGGATCAAGAAACTTAATGGCGAGTGGTACTATCAGGAAGCGAAAAAATGGCGGCGGCTGCCGGACAAGGTGGTTGCCGATCTGGCCCGTTCCGCGGAAAAAAGGATTTATAATTATTATGATATTAACCTGGATCAGAATGGGAAATTCGCCGCGGCCCGCTATGCCGGCCACGACTTTGGCCGGTATGTCCTCCTCTGGACAGTTGACGGTAAGAGCCATTATCCGGAGATGGGATACGCGGCGGGCGAGCTGGTTTACGAACAGATCGTTCTGGTCAAAGACCTGGTTCATCTTTTAACAGTGCCGGGCCCGGACGACCTTGACTCGGTTATCGCGCAGAACCGGAACTTTAAATATTACCGGGAGCTTTCCCGGCCTGGGAAAAAGGCGGAACTGCTGGCCCCGCTCCTGGCCGATCCGCGGGTAGCAAAAGCGGTGAAAGAATATGAAGAGCACCGGCTGCCGCGCAATAAAAGAGCGCGCTGGGAAGCGCTCGGGCTTTACCATTATTTGAGAGTGAACAGCCTGGTGATCGACAAGCAGGTGGGGTGGTATGAGCAGGTTAAAAACGACTGGGCGCTCTTCCGGGAACTGCGGGTAAAACTGCGGGAAGATTTTGACCGGCTGGGGATACTCTCTTTGGAGAACCGGCAAAATACCGTTGAAGAATGGCTAAACGACCGGCTGGTCTTTAAAAAAGCCGCGCCTCCGGAGCAGGCGAAATATCTGGGCGATCTCTCTTTTGCCGCGTTTTTCAAGCCGGATGAAGAGAGCCGGCTTTTTACCGAGCGTGAACGGGCGATCATGGTCGAGCAAGTCCGCAAAGCGGCAAAAGGGGAAGTCCAGGGGCTCGATCTTAACATTGTCGATGCGCTGAACAAGTATAATTTTGGGGTTTTACTCAACGAGATATTGGGTGACTTGTATAAAAGCCACGGCTGCCTCCACGTTTCACCGCGCAATATGGTTTTTCTCTATTCCCTCTTGCCGGTCGGGGCCCAGATGAAGGTTTACCAATATTCTGACCGGATCAGCCCGGAAGCTCTGGCCGCCATACCGTACCTGGCGAACATGGTCAATTTTGAAGGCGACCTGGAAAAGCTGAAAGAACAACTGGCAGTGACCCGGGAAGTGCAGGTCGCGGTCTATCCCGCAACCGGCGACTGGCTGATCTACCGGAATAGCGAACCTTTCGCCCGGCTGACGATCCGCGGCGGGCCGCAGACTAAATTCTATTTACTGCAGGGGAGGGATAAGCAGGGTAAACCGCAATTTGAAAGCCATCTGGCGTATCCGACCACACCGGGGAATTATTATATTTTCCAAAAGGTCGAGAATTACGTTTCCAATATCTATCACGACCAGACGATCATCCCGATGGGCGGGACGATCAAATGGGAAAAAGGAAAATGGATCTTTCAGGATAAAGAGGGGAAATGGAAAGATCTCCCGGGAGCGGTGGCGTTTGACCTGAAGCGCCCCGCCGCCGACCGGGAATATACATATTATGATGTAGTGAAAAACCCGAGCGGGGAAGTGGTGGGGATGAAGTGGGGGAGCCAGCCGTTCGGCCGTTACGCGATCCAGACCACGGTTAACCGGAAGAGCGCCTGGCCGGAGCTGATCCACAGCTCGGGCGACCTGATCATGGAAGAGCGGCAGCTGGTCAACGACCTGATCAATATCCTGACCGCGCCGCATGATGAGCTGGATAAATGTATCAAATACAGCCAGCACTTTGAGCTTTACCGGACCTGCTACGAATTCACCAAAGATCCTGGCCGGACCGACCTGATCCAACCCAAAGAGCGGGCCGCTTACCGCTTATATTTTAAACTGCCGTTGACGACAGAAGAAAGATCTTTGCTGCCGCGGGACACGGTCAGCGCTTATAAAATATTAAGGAAAGAGCCGCTGAACAGTGAAGAGGAGAAACTGCTGGTCAGCGAAGGGTTGGCTTACCGCCGGAGCGGCCAGCTGAAGATCAATATGGAAAAGATCCTCGGTCTGCAGTTCGACACTTATCAATATGTAGTGACGATCCAAAAGTACGCCAACCATTACGCGACCCTGCAAAAACATTGGCCCGAGCTTTCCAGCCTGCGCCGCGCCCTGCTGAAAGATTTTAATAATTTCGTCATTAAAGATCCCCAGTTGTTCCACAACTTTATGCGCGAGCTGATGCTGGAGCGGAACCGCCTGGCCAAACTATCCCAGGAAGGGGCAATAAAGCTTTTAAACAAGATGTTGATCGTTCCGGAATAGAGTTGTGGTCTCTAGCGGCGAGAGCCCGGTTAGAAATCGTGGTTTATGATCGCCCGAAAACTAGTGTAATTGGCTCTACCTGTATCAAGGGAATTATTGACCACTGCTCCGCGCAGGCGGAGGATAAGATGCTGGTCGAATTGAAAAGATAAAGTCAGGTCAGTTTCCAGCTGGTCCGGGTCGGCAAAAGAACCTTTATCAAGCAGATAAGAACGAGTATGGTAAAGGGAGGCTGATAGCGCGGCTGGGCCGACTTTACCAAAATCAGTCACTCCCCCGACTGTCACGGCCTGCTCTCCCGCCAGGTCGTTGTCCTCTTCGATAATGGAAGTAAAGCCGGGATAAGCGCCCCAGGGATTGACGATATCATGGTTTTTATTGGTCGAAGTAAAAGCCAGGGAAAAACCGGGTCCTTTACTTAGCGTGTACTTGGCCTGCAGGCCGTACATTCCCGTCGTGAAATTCCCGCCGATCGCTTGGCCCAGGCTGCGCTGGTCAAAACTTTGAAAGGAAGCGGAAATAATGTTGCCATTAGGCAATTGCCAATTCCCATCCGCTTGCGTATACATAACATTCATGAAATCATCACAAAAATATTCCCAGACTTGCAGTTGAATGTTTTCCCGCGGGGCCAGGACCAGGCCGCCTAGGCTGACCGGCTTATTAGACAGCGGTTTAAATTCTGTTTCTGTCCACCCTTTTATTTTGGTCAGATGAGAAAAAACTACTGAAGCTTTTGGGGAAAGCTGGCTTTTAACCGTGTAAGCTTCGACCAGGACCGGTGTCATTTTTACGTCAAAAGTGTTGATAAAAGGAGTATCAAGAGCTTGCCGAAAAAGAATGATATCCGTCTTCCCCGCCTTCGCGTTGAGATTTGCCTGTCCCAAGACTAAATAGCCTTTTTGCGCGGGAGTTAGCAGGCCGCCGCCGCCATGGTTAGAGTCGGTAAAGATCGATCCCTGTGACGTATAGGCTGCTAGCCGCAGGTTCACTCCCTGCCAAACTTGGGCGTCATATTGCAACCAGCCGCCGACCGCCAAACTTTCTTGAGAGGCCGGCGTGCTGTAATAGCGGTTGAGATAGAACGACCGGAAATTCCCGGAAAGATCGGCCCAGGCCGAACCGGCAACAAAGGCCGCTAAAAAAACTGAAGCAAGAACTTTTTTAACCATTACATCCCGGCCGGCTTTTTATAAGCGGTTGGGCCTTGCTCATAACCGACTTCCTTAAGCCACCAACCAGGATAAAAAACTGCCTGGGCCATGCCGGCTTTGGTGTTAAGGTAGCCGTCATTGTATTTGAGATAAAGCTGGTCGGCAAGATCCCACCAGTCGCTAAGCACGGCCTCGGCGTTTTTACTACAGTAACTGGTGAGCAGGGCGCGGGCGCCGGATTCATCGCCTTTTTTCCAAAGAGCGAGTGCCTGGCGTTCCCGGTCAGCCTGAGTGCCAAAAGCCTGTGCTTCGAAACGGTCGCGCACGGATTGGATATCTTTGATCATATAGGAGTATTTGAGCATGGCATAGTTGGCGACGAAATTGAAAGCTGTCCACATGCTTTTACGGTCATATTTAAGCAAGTCGGCAGTTTGAACGGGTTTGGGGAGGTTGGTGACGCCGGCATATAACGGCATAAGCACCGCGGTGGACGGCCGGTCAGGCCCGAACCAGGTCAAGCCGCCGATAGCGTCAGGGAATTGGCTGCGCGATTGGTTGACGTAGGCATAGACGCAACGATAAATGTTCAGAGGCCGTTCGAATTCGCCTTTGACCGTGGTCAGGCGGCCTTCTTTGTCGGCTACCGCTTCGGCCTGTCCCTCAAAGCGATAAGGGCAACCAAAGGGTCCGGCAGCCAAACCCTTGGTCAGATCAAATTCGGTCCCTTCGTAGTTGTCGCGGTGGATGGAAAATATATTCTCGACCGTAAGCTTCTGGTCCGGCTTGATCGAAAATAAGTAAGTGCGGGTTAAAGGCCCTTCCACCCAAGCGGGAAGATCGAGCGAAGGCGCTACTAGTGTTTGGGCGCGCCATACCCGGCGCAGAGAATAGTAGGGATGATGGAACTCGCCATCGCCATAGACCGCTGTCCAGTCTAGCGGGCCATCTGCCGGCTTCCACCACCCTTTTTTCTGCGCCGCTGCAAAGATGTTTTTTGAATACATCATGTCTGCGGCGTCCGGACGGATATCACGGATCCGGAATTGATTGGCGGCGACAAAGAACTCATTGTCGGGCACGCGCTGGGCGACCCAGACGCCATCGGTCCCGTCCATATCATAACCGCACATTTCCATGACCCAGCCTTCATTGGGATCCGCTACGAGCAGAGTTTCGCCTGTCCCGTAATAACCGTATTTTTCGATCAGCTCCCCCATCAGGGCGACAGCTTCGCGGGCTGAAGTGCAGCGCTCCAGCGCCACGCGGGAAAGCTCGGCGGAATAGAAAATGCGCTTGTCGGACTCAGGCAGCGGGTGGACCTTGGCTTTATCAGTACATTCGCCAATGGATACCTGGTGTTCGTTCATAATGCCGTAGTTGGCGTCAAAATAAGCATAAGTTTTCGCGACTTGTGGGATGTATCCCAGCGGCACAGAGGGAGGATCTCCGGGTGTATCGTATCCCGGTCCGCGGTCCTTGGTCACAAGGCGGTGACTTTCGGTAGCGCCATATTGGGGCATATAACCAAGCGCGCAGTGCGCATAGAAAACCGGCCGCAAGGCGCCAGGCTTGTGCTGTTTCGCGGGAACGTAAATAAGCCGTCCGTCACCCAGCCCGTCGTCAGAATGCGAAACCATTACGGAACCGTCTTTTGATGCATCTTTTCCGACCAGAATAGTGGTGCAAGCCAGAACCGGGGAGAGCAGTAAGGCAGCGGACAGGAACGAAATAATTATTTTCTTCATCGTTTATGCCTCCTATTTTATTAATATTTCTGTTCTACCCCGGGGATCTTCCCGTTTTTTATAGAACAGTTTCCGGGCAGAGATATTTTTGGTATCCAATGAAGCACTTCCTTCAGCGGATATAACCAGGGAAGAAGCGGGGAAGGGGACAACCACATAACCATAGAGATCATTATTAAGAGGATAGCGGCCCATGATCATTTCGGCCAAGGAGCCCTTTATTTCAAGGTCGGAAGACGCGGGGGAGCGGAATTTCCCAGCCAGGCTGACGATAAACCGGCGCGGCGTCCCGTTATCGTAATAAGCAAAGAAACTTTTCCGGTTCCAGGTCCCGCCGACCGCCCAATCAAGCGGCAGAAGCAAGCTGGAATATTCGGTCGTTCCCGTCTCCTGGAAAAAGCGTCCCAGTAAAGAGCCTAATTCCCGGTTTTTGTTTTGGTAATAGTTATCTACTTTCTCTATAATGGTCGGATCCTGGAATGTAGGAAGGGGCGGCGCGTTCTCGGCCAAGATATCCATCGGTGTTTTGCCCTGGGCGACTTTTTCCTGCCAGCCGGGGACTTTGATCCTTTCCAGTGCCAGCCCGGCCATTGCCCCGATGGCGTATGATTCACCTTCTTTGAGCGAGCCCTGGTAGAGGAAATTATTATATTTATTTTTCCAGCGGCGGGCCAATCTTTTCCTGACGTCGGCCAATATGGCTTCATTAGACGCCGCTATGCCCAGCCGCCCCAGCGCGGCCCCCAACAACCCCACATAATCGGCGGAACCCTCGATCCGATCGGTATATTCCTGCTCTTTTTTTTCGGCCGGAAATTCGAGGCAATATTTATTGTGCCAATAAACGGCCTCTCCCAGGCTGGCGCTGCTATTGCCCCGGATATGTTCATAAAGGGAGTTCATTAATTCACGGCGGAGAAGACGGGGCTCGATCTTTTCCGGGTAGACATCTCCCCGCCAGCCGTTTTCTTTATCCTTGGCCCAACCGGCCTGGCCGACCAGATGGAAACCTTCGTGGCAGATCAATTCCAATATTTCATCGATATCATTATTATAATCATTAACGCAAACCACCAGGATATCCCGGCCTTTCCACCGGCTGATATGCCAATAAGAGCAGTCTGAAAGTTCGGCCGGAAGTTGGTTCTTCCAGGTTTTAACGAGCAGCCTATTTCCCTCCGTATTCCAGAGGTAGGTGAAGCTGTCTTGCCGGCCGACGATCGCCACCTGCAGTTTAGCCCAGGGGGTTCCGGGCCAGACTCGGCTTGATTGACCAAGCAGGGCAGTGTTGAGCGCTTGGCCGATAATTCGTGCATCTTCACCGCCAGAAGTGTAAAGTCGTTTTACTTCATCGGCGGCAAAAAGGGAACCGGCCAAACAAAAAGAAAGAAGGGCAATGATGATTAGTTTATTTTTCATGCCGCCATTTTCGCATCACCACCTGTCGGTGTCAATGGAGAGAAATATGATTTTCGCGCCGCTTGGCGATTGACATGACACATGATAAAAAGATATAGTTTTAGCGCTGTTTATTTTGGATTGGAGGAAAAAATGAAAAGATCGATCTTTGTTGTTTTGCTTGCCCTATTATTTTTTTCCGTTTCGTTCGCGGCCGAGATCATTAAGCTTGACAGCGGGCCGATCAGCGGGCGGGCGGCTGATGGTTTGCGTATCTATCTTGGCATCCCTTACGCCGCGCCGCCGGTGGGGGAGCTCCGCTGGAAACCGCCGCAACCGGTCCAGCCGTGGACAGAGGTCAGGGAGTGCTTGGCTTTTGGCCCTTCGTGCCCGCAGCCGGAAGTTGAAAAGGTGGGGAAAACCAGCGAGGACTGTTTATATATTAACGTCTGGACGCCGGCCAAAAAACCTAAAGAGAAATTGCCGGTCATGGTTTTTATTTACGGCGGCGCCTTCACCGTGGGGTCGGCAACGGAGCCTGACTACGATGGCGCTAACCTGGCCCAAAGGGGAGTAGTGGCGGTCACTTTCAACTATCGCGTCGGGCCCTTCGGTTTTCTGGCGCATCCGCTCCTCTCTGCCGAGTCTCCCCAAGGGATCTCCGGCAACTATGGCCTAATGGACCAAACTGCCGCGCTTAAATGGGTGCGGAGGAACATTGCGGCTTTTGGCGGCGATCCCGAAAAAGTTACGATCTTTGGCGAGTCGGCCGGATCAATTTCTGTTTGCCTGCAATTGATAATGCCAATGTCCCAGGGCCTCTTTTGCGGCGCCATTGCCGAAAGCGCCGGACCATATGGGATAAGCTACCTGCTGCCCAATGCCGACGGGTCGCTGGAAAAAGCCTTGGACATGGGGCAGGAATTTTCACAAGCGCTTAAGGCCAACACGTTAACGGAGATGAGAAAAAAGACCAGCGCCGAGATCTTGCAGATATTTAATTTTTCGATCTCGCCATTTTCTCCAGGCATGATGTTTGCCCCGGTGATCGATGGCCAGGTCATACCGGCGGAGCCGGAAAAATTATATGCCAAGGGCCAACAAGCGGCGGTGCCGACCATCACAGGCTCCAATGCCGACGAAGGGAACCTTTTTTTTACTGGCGCGTCAATTAAAGATTATAAAACATGGCTCGAAAGCCTCTTCGGCCAACACGCGGACGAGGTTTTTGCCCTGTTCCCGGCGACCGAAGAGGGCGAAGTCAGAGGCGCTTTCAATCATCTCTTAACCGCGGCGATGTTCGCGGAGCCGGCCCGTTTCGTGGCTAGGGCGCAGGAGAAAAAAGGGTGCCGTTCTTTCCTCTATCAATTCACCCGCGTTTCGGCCACCGCCATGGCGCAAAAGCTCGGCGCTTATCATTCGGTTGAACTTCCTTATGTCTTTGGCCACTTAAAAGAAGAGGGATATAGTAAGGTTGACCAAAAGCTTTCCGACCAGATCATCGCTTATTGGACTAATTTTGCCAAAACCGGCGATCCGAATGGCCCGGGCCTGCCTGTCTGGCCGGTATATAATAGTAAGGGAGACGAAAATCTTGAATTCGGCGACAAGATCAGGTTAAATAAAGAGCTGCTTAAAAAAGAATGTGACCTTATCCGCCGGATCAAACCAGACTGAATGGGGTGGCAGTCATCTTATCTCTAATTACTTTTGCGGCATGAAGGTGAAGGTCGCGGCTTTTTCCCCGATCTTAACTTTCAAAGTTATAGCCTCTTTTTATTTTTGTGATTAACAAATAATTTTACTGTAGGTTTGTCAATGGGGGAAAGATTAATATAAATTCCAAGCACCAAGCTCCAAATTCCAAACAATACCAAAGCATCAAATCTCAAATATTAAACGTTTTGGTGATTGAATATTGTAATTTTGGAATTGTTTGTTATTTGTAATTTGTTGTTTGGAGCTTGCCCCACAGCAGGTGTTATAATAAGCAACAATGAGGATCTATCTCGTTCGCCACGGTGAAGCTGTCCCGGCCGAAGTCGACCCGAAGCGTCCGCTCAGCGCCCGGGGACGGAATGAAGTGGAGGGAGCGGTCCGGGAATTAATGGCCGAGGGAGCGAAGATCTCCGAGATCTGGCACAGCGAGAAGCTGCGCGCCAAGCAGACAGCGCAGATCATCGCCCGCGACCTGGGGATTAAGGTGGTGATCGAGAAAAAGGGGCTGAAACCTGACGACGATCCGGGGCCGATCGCCGACCTCCTTCGCGCGGCCAACAAAACAATCCTCATTGCTGGGCACTTGCCGTTTTTGCCGAAATTGGCTAAGTTGCTAGATCCGAAGATGGGGAAAGTTGAGCTGGGGACGGGGGAAGTGGTGAAGATTTCGTAATTCGGAACTTGTCCCGAGAGAAATCGAGGGATTCGTAATTGAACAGGGGTGGGGGTTGGCTTGCTGGTCGCCACGGCGCTGATCGGCGCTATTTTGGGGGCCTGGAGATAGGGAGCAAAGCATGCTTCGAAGCTATTAAACGCACTTCTCGCCCAAATGAAGCGTTTTGTTTAACGTGTTGATATCCTTATTAATTGCTTAGAAAATTTAATAAAACATAATGAGTAAATACGCTAATTCAATTTTTAAAGAATACTTACAAAAAACAGGCTTTACTTTCCAAGAGGTAGATTTGATGGGGCATTTAATTGGGAAGCGGCCCGACTACTTTGTTGATGTTGAAGATGCAACTGTCTATGTTGAAGTTAAGGAAATAGATGTTGAGGAATGGGAGAGGAAACAAGTTGATGTAAGAAATAAAATTGAGCGGGCTTTTACGGGAATTAATTATGGTTGTGGGTATTCTCCGTATGTTGATAGTCAAGTATGGCCAATTAATAAAGAAATTGATTACTTTGCCGTATTTGTTAGAAGGGTTGAAGCGGAAAATATATTTACTGACTTGAGACCAGATTACTTGCTGATGCCGAAGTATGATCAGTGCCTTATTAGAGGTGGGCGTATTAAAGTGCTGTATATGCAGGATGCTGCGGGAGAGACCAAATATATTGCGGTCTGTCCAGAAACAAACGACTCAAAATACCCAATTCCGTTTGGCCACTTCGAGTCTAGAGAAATCGTAAATATCAAAATTGACGGGAATATAATAAACCCTTATGAAATATATTCTTGCCCGCCAATAATTATATTTGAAAAAAACACAATGCCTTATTCTCATCTCTTGTCTATTTGCATAGGAGGGTCATTCAGTAAATCAGACCAAATAAGAAAAAAAATCGATAAGGCCTCAAGTAACTTGGGCAAATATAAGAATAAAGGGCCATGCGTGTTGGTGTTGTTTACAAAAAGCCTTGTTGGAATAGATGAATTTGAGTTGCTTAATGCAATTGCTGGCACAGGAAAAATTGTGTTCCCTGTTTCAAAAAATGGTCATAAGCCTGCGGATGATGAGGTTAGATTTATTAGGGAAAACGATGGGGCATTAAAGCCCTGGCAATATACAAGGTTTAGTGCCATAGCGATATTAATTGAAACCAGCCCCCCATCTTTATGTGTTTATCATAATCCCTTTGCAGAAAAGCCTTTAAGTATGAATATATTTAAGGGCGAGAGAGATGTGCAGTATTATTTTGACAAAAAAACAGGGGGGAAACTCATTTGGAAATAATGACAAAAGAAACGAGCCATTGTTAACTATGTTTCTTTGATAGACTTTTGCCTTTTTAGCTTTTATGGCCCTTTTCCCCGCAAAATAAGCAGAACGGGCGATGGACGCAGAGAGATTTGCCGCACTTTTTGCATTCCCACCTTATTTGCTCGCTTTTAACAAACTTCCTGACCCCGATCTTCTTGATCTTCTCCAGGTTCTCGATCATGCTCATTCCGTATTTCGTTCGGTACCGTTTGTCCAGATGTTTGAGCCGGGCGCAGGGGAAGATCTTACAAGTGAAACAGAAGCGTTTTTGATGGGAGCAATTCTTGATCCGGCAATGGAGGCAGGATTTGGACTTGCTACGGCTTTTTACCAGACAGCCGGGACAATTATTCTTCGCCCGCTGATAAGCGAGGCAGAGGGAGCAGTTCATCCCGCAGGGGGCGATCAATTTGCTTAACATTTTCCCCACTTATGCCGGGGATGGCGTTTGGCGTACTCTTTGGCCGTCTCTTTGGTGATCTCGTGCCACGGCGCGCCGACGCGGGCGCCAACGATCGACGCTAAAGCGCAGCGGCAAAGGGTCGGATCACATTTCTTTAATAACGTTTCAAATACTTTAAACGGATCGCGTTTCAGGAAGTCGGTCTTACTCTTGATCCCAATCTTCCGGAGCTTGCCGGCGATCGTCTGGCCGATGTTTGGCAGCGATTCGAGCAAATCGTCGGTCGTATTTTTAACCATGACTTTATTTTCCCACCGCCATCTTGGGGTGTCAACTGGGGGGGGGAACTAATAAACTCGAATTTCGAGTTTATTCCCTACTTTCGTACAAAAACAACGCTGTCAATAACATTGAGATTGAAGCGACTAAGAACAGGACAGACAAAAATATAGATGGAATGGAGAGGGGAATAAAATTGTCCCGAGCCAAGTCATAAATAACATAGATGCCAAAGGTGATGACAAAACCCCAACCGTAGAGCTTCTTTTTACCTAGGGCGAGCATTAGGCCGAGGATGAGAACGAGAGCTTCGATCGCGATCGAAATTAATTGCATAGAAGGCCTCCTTAAACAATATAACCGCGGTTAAGCTTTTAACTTCCGACTCAAAATATACCCGACCGGGATCGTCATCGCCGGCATAACGAGATAGCGCAGGCCGATCTCTTTAAAATATTGTAAATACGGCATCTTGGACAAGGGGAGGAGGGCGACAAAATCCAATAACCAGTTGAGGACCAGCCAGACGAGGCCTAATTGGACCCCTTCCGACAAATAATTATTTTCTGCCTTCATAAAATATAACGCGACACAAACCGCGCCGGTCAACCCGCCGATCACGATCATCAGCGTTTTAAAAAATATCGGATCGCTTTGCATTAAACCTAATAGCGGAATAGCGGAAACATAGGGGACGACCCAGGCGATAAAACCGTAACCGATCTTTCTTAACATGATATTAACCTCCTTATTTTATCCACATTATATCTCAGTGTTTCTGTTTTTCAAGATACCGCTGGTGATACTCTTCAGCTTTGAAGAATTGGCTGGCTGGAACTATCTGGGTCACGATCGGCTTCTTATATTTGCCCGACTTTGCCAGCCTTGCCTTTGAATTTATTGCCGCCTTCTTCTGTGCCTCATTGTAATAAAAAATAACGGAGCGGTATTGCTCGCCAATGTCTGCCCCCTGGCCGTTTAACTGCGTTGGATCGTGGATCTGCCAGAAGATATCGAGGAGTTTATCATAGCTGATGACTTTTGGGTTAAACTTGAGATGGACCACTTCAGCGTGGCTGGTATTGGTCCGGCAAACCTGTTCATACGACGGGTCAGGGACAGTGCCGCCGGCAAAACCGACCGCGGTATCAACCACGCCTTTAACTTTGCGGAATTTTTCCTCAACATGCCAGAAACAACCGCCGCCAAACGTGGCTTGAAGGAGTCCATCGCCTTTTAACGGAACAAACTTTAGCGCGACTCCATTAATGCAATACCGCTGGCCGGTTGGGGGCGGGCCGTCATTAAAGACGTGGCCGAGATGAGAGCCGCAGCGGGCGCATTCGATCGCGGTCCGCTCCAGGCCCAGGCTGTGGTCGTCTTTTTTGACAATATTAAGTTCAGAAACCGGTTGGTAATAACTTGGCCAACCGGTGCCAGATTCAAACTTGGTGCCGGAGCGGAAGAGATCGGTCCCGCAACGGACGCACTTGTAAATTCCGTCTTCTTTCACTTTCTCAAAGCCGCAAGTAAATGGCCGTTCCGTTCCCTGTCGAGCGGTGATGTCATATTGTTCCGGGGTTAAGATCTTTTTCCACTCGGAGTCACTCTTGATGATCCGGTCAACCAAGACCACCTTCCCTAGCCTAGCGTCAAAAATCTGAACCTTGTCAGGTTGCGCGGTCTTAGTTTGAGCCATCACGATCACCCCCGTTAATAAGACAAATACGGCAAACAAGTGTTTTTTCTTCATCGACGATATTTTCCCACCGCCTTCATACTATGTCAAATTCGAATTGTAATTTAGATGTTTATAATTTATGATTTGTTTGGCCTTTAGAGTTTAGGCTTTATCTTTTATTGTAAAAAGGAGGTGGATTACATGCCCAACAATATGCACATCATTGACCGGACGCTGCGGGTTATCGTGGCTGTATTGATAGTGGTTTTTTATTCGATGGGACAGATCTCTGGTTTAGCGGCCATTATTTTAGGGCTGGTAGCGGTTATTTTTTTAGTTACCAGCATTATCGGTTATTGCCCGCTGTATCAATTAGTGGGGATATCGACCAAAGGGAAATAGAAAAAGTAGGCATCTAAGGAGGCAGATGATGAAGTTTAATAAGGTTTTACTTGGCTTGTTAGTTTGTGCTTTTCTGGTTTCAACCGTTTCGGCCTGCACCGTGTTCAAGGTTACCGCCAAGGATGGGACGATCATTTCTCCGCGGACGATGGAATTTGGCACGGACCTAAGATCAGCGCTTGATGTTGTGCCGCGGGGGATGGAATTTTCCAGCCCGGCGCCGGATAACAAACCGGGACTTAAATGGAACGTGAAATACGGCTATGTCGGTATTGATGCCTTTGGCCAATTTGGCATGGCGTTAGATGGTTTGAATGAAGCTGGACTGGCGTATAGCGCCCTCTGGTATGAGCCGGACACCAAGTGGCAAGAGGTCGGGCCTAACGAGGACAGCCAAGCATTGGCTCATATCCTGCTTGGTCCCTGGATCCTGGGGAATTTTGCCACCGTGGGAGAGGTCAGAGAAGGTTTAAAAAATATAAAAGTTTGGGGCGCGCTGATTCCTGAAATGGGGATGGCCCCGCCATTGCATACCGCGGTCTATGACGCGCAAGGCGGCTGTATCGTGGTTGAATTTGATAACGGCCAGATGAATGTATATGATAATCCTCTCGGCGTTATGACCAACTCGCCTAATTTCCCCTGGCAGGTCACTAATTTGCGCAACTATGTGAACATGTCGCCGGAGCCGGCGCAGCCGCATAATTATCCCGGCCTGAATATAAGACAAACCGGGACCGGCAGCGGTATGCTTGGCTTGCCGGGCGATATTACTCCGCCGAGCCGTTTTGTTAGGATCGCGGTTTTAACAAACTTTGCGGATAAAGCTGCCAGCGCCAAAGACGCCCTTAACTTGAGCCGGCATATCATGAACAATGTCGATATTGTTAAAGGCACAGTGATTGGTAGGGATAAGAAGGGAAAAATCATTAGCAGTGAAACCACCCAGTGGACAAGCTTCCGCGACCTGACCAATAAGGTTTATTATTTCAACACCTACGACAATTTAACTTTAAGAAAGATCGATCTGAGCCGGCTTGAATTTAAGACACCCAAATCGATCGCTTTGAGTAGCGATGAAGAGATGATCATTGATAAAACTGACGGTTAATGAAATACACTAGGGCCGGCCGGCTTGTCGTTAACTACTAAATGTTCAATAAGGAGCCTAAAATGTTATTAAAAAAACCTGCGTTAGTATTCCTCTTGTTTTTTTTCTTTTCAATTACCCTTTTACTGCCGGTGGTGGCGGCCGAGCTAAAATTTGTTTCGGAGTACGAAGGTGGCAAATTATATAAAGCGGACAAGATCAATGTGATCGTGCTGCGCGGCAATTACCGGGAGATGGGGCGGCAGGAGGGGATGTTGCTCAAGGACCAGCTAGCGCAGATGTATAAAGTTTCAATTGAAGAGATTTACATCAAAAAATTAGGAGTAAAGCTTACGGATATTACTGCTCTCTCCAGAATGATCTTTGCCTTATATCCCAAACGCTTTCAAGACATTATTTACGGCATGGCCGAGACTTCTGGCCTGGAGCTTGACCAATTACTGGCGCTTGATCAGCTCAATGTTTTGCCCATGGTCGCCGAAACAGCTGTCCATTGTTCGGCCATCGTTGCCTGGGGAGAGTATACTGGCGGCGGGCCGCTGGTTTTCGGCCGGAACTTTGATTATCCGGAATACTATGAAAAATTCAACCCCTATCTTACCTTGGTCGTTTACCAGCCGGATGACGCGGTGCCGACCGCGGTCATTGGTTATCCTGGCGGCGTGTCAGCCATGCATGGGTTAAATAAAGAAGGTTTATTCTTGGAACTTAACGACGGGACCGCGTCGGGCGGGACTGAATCGGTAGACAACCGGATACCGCCGCTACTTTTTGTCACCAGCTTTTTATTCGATTCTTCGAACCTGGTGCAGCTGAATGCGGCGCTCAATACGATCCGCGTCGGCGTGGCCGGGATCTTGACTGCCGCGGACAGAAATACCGCTTTCGCATATGAATGTTCGATCAATGATACTAAAAAAAGATTGCCGGATAAGGACGGCTTGCTGGTCGAGACCAATCATTTTGTCAATCCGGCCTGGAAGATGGCGCCGACCGAAGGCGGGGAAACGCGGTCTTACACCCGCTATAAAAATTTGTTGGCTCTGGGGGATAAACACAAAGGCAAGGTCAACGCGCAAGTGATGCGGCAAATACTCGACACAAATATTAACCAAGGCGGCGCTACCAGGCCGAATATAGCGATCCAGCAGTTAGTTGTTGTCCCAGCCGAGCTTAAAATATGGATCAAAGCGCTCGGCAACCCGACATGGACGGAACTCGACCTAAGACCGTTATTGGAAAATAAGTGACCTGCTACTGCCGCGAGCCGACGAACGAAACCCGGCGGAAACTCGCGTTGACCGGCGTTGTCGCCCGCTGCCAGGTCACCCCTTTATCGGTTGAACGGAGGATCGTCCCGATCTGCGCCTGCGGCGAATTGAACCAGGTGCCGGCTGTCCAGAGATGGTCAGTGTCGGTTGCCGCCACCGTCAGCAGGGCATAACCGACCCCTTCGCTGGTCGGAATGTTGATCCGGTCATAGGTTTGGCCGCCGTCACTGGTAAAGCACATCAAGTCATCATCAACCGCCGTCCAGGCAGTGTCTTTTCCCAGAGCAATGATCCCGTTGTAATGGATCAGGGAATGGCCCGTTTCGGTGGTGGACCAGGTTGTCCCGCTATCGACGGTGCGGATCACTTTACCATCCGTGCCGCAGGCCCAGCAAGTAGCGGCGTCATAAGCCGAAACATCAATTAAAGCCCACGGCAAGACCTCTTTTGTCCCTTCTCGGGTCCAAGTCGTCCCGCCGTCGGTAGTGTGCAGAATAATACTATAGCCATTTTGATTATCGCCGATGATCCAGGCATTATTGGCGTCAACCGCGGAGACAGCGGATAAATTAGCGGTGATGCCGGCGGCTTCCTGGGATACCCAGGTTGTTCCGCCATTAATTGTTTTTAAAATCGTTCCGCTAAAGCCTACCACCCAGTAAGTTTGGGTATTGACCGCGCCGATACCGGCCATTTCCACATTGGGGATCGTCGCGCTGGTCCCCAGGCGCTGCCAGGTCGCGCCGCCGTCGGTGGTTTTCAAGATCAAGCCGTATCCGCCGCTTGGCATGCCGGTCGCTAGGGCGGTCAATTTATCGATTGCCCGGACTTCGGGGAGGTTTACGTCGGGAAGCTCGCTGCTGCCGACCCTGGTCCATGTAACCCCTGCGTCAATGGTCTTGAGGATCACGCCGTGGCCGTCCCCAACCGAATTGCAGCCGACATAACCGACCAAGCCGGCTCCCGTATCTTCAGAACTCGGCAGAAAAAGAGCGCAGCCAATAAGCGCGCCGGAAAATAGGACAATAGCCAATAATATAAATAACGTTTTTTTTATATTAAACCTCCATTTGGTAATTATATTGCATCTTAACCTAAAATTTATTGCTTTGCTTTGCCAAACAACTTCTCGGCTGGACAACCGAGCTCGCGTTGTTTGCAGTTGGGGCAGAGTAAACAACTACGCATAAGACCGGTGACAGGCAAAGCCAGAATAACGATAACAAAGGCCAAGCCCAGAGTTAGAAAATTGAAATGGAAGAATAAATAAATTATCCCTCCCAGCAAGGGGATAAGAAGAACCAGGAAATCAGGCATAAGCTCTTTCCAGCCGATCGCTTTTTCCAGGAAAATTCTGGGGTCGCCTTTTTTGAAGAAAAACGGGGAGATCTTTCCTTTGCCTGGACCGCAAAGCTTGCCGTAATAATAACAATAGCGGCAAGACATTTTCAGGACGCGGTACTCGGCCCAGCCGCAGAAGAGAACGTAAGCGAGAACGGCGATCGGCCCAAAGCCGGATAATAGGATAGCGCCGATAGTGTAGATCGCCAGGGACAGTATAATATTGAGCGCCGGGATCCAGAGGGGATAATTATCGTAACTGGTTTGTTTATTAATCATGTTTTACCCGTTCCTTTAACTGACCTGTGCGAACGCCACGCCGTAATTATGCCCGTAACTTTTAGCACACTTGGGGCAGTAAGTGAAATAAAAATAATATTTTTTGGCGCTTTGGTTTTGGGTTTTTAAGAATTCATCCATTTCTTTGATCCATTGCGGAACCGCGTTATAGGGGCCGTCAAAGACCTTGCTGATGAACGTGCCTGACAGTTTAACATTATCGGCGCCCGGGACTGCTTTGGTCACGGTCAGGTAGAATTCAGATTTGAATGGGGTTGGGTCATAGGCTAACAAAAGAAAATCCTTCATTTCCGGAGCCGCGCTTGCTTCCCGCGCCATTTTCCACATTTTCTCTACCAATTTGCCGACCATGGGTGGCCAGGGAAGGTGAAAAAAAGCCGGGATCGACCCTTTGATGAATGGCTTGTCTTTCCAGACGTGGGTTTTTTCCTGCCAGGGGACAGTATTGAATTCAGGGCAGCAGTGGCCGGAGCTGTCTTTTTGATGTGTCATGCTTATTACCTCCTAAATTTATTAATCGATCTCGTTTGGCGATACTTTACGCCGCTGTTTTAAGGCGGACCGCTTTTTCTTTTCCCCCAGCATTTTTTCCTTGGCTCTTTTTGATCGTTTCCGCTTTTGCCGCCTGATCTTTTCGATCGCCTGCCGCTTTTGGTTTTTTATTCCCAGCAAGCGGCCTTCGATTTTTTCTAATAGCAATCGCCAGGCGAGAAAACGGTTCAAGGCTTGTGAGCGTTCCCGCTGCATTTTGATCTCGATTCCGGTGGGAAGATGTTTTAAGTAAACCGCGGTGGAAACTTTATTGACGTTCTGCCCGCCGGCTCCCGAGGAGCGGAGGAACTTTTCGACCACATCTTCTTTCCTAATGCCTCGGGTCTTCAGGCGGTTTTCCAGCTCGACTATTTTTTGGGGGGTTATACGAGACATCTATCTCCTGCGTCCCGTTGGTTTCCAGCCATGGCTGGCGCCTAATCTAGCGCGGACTGAAGCTTCGGCCTTCTTCTTACTGGTTGAACTCCCGACGATCTCGCCGGTGTTAAGCGCGATGATCTTCCATGGTTTTGCGCCCTTTCTTTTAACGACTTTGTATGGCATAGATCAAATCTTCCGCGGATAGAAAATAAAGGTTTCTGCTTTTTCCCCGATCTTGACCTTGAGGGTGATCGGATATTCCAGCACAAAGTCGGGGAGGAAACAGAGAGTCCCTTGGCGTTGATCGTGGGCGTAGATCGGCCGAAAAGAAAAGTATGCGTTGATCCCCTGGTCAAGGACCTTGACCAGTTTTTGTTTAGTCTCGACATTTGTCATATTCATGACAGTGTCCATGGTGGTCTGGATCAGCTGGTCCTGGATGCCGCCGCCGCCTCCGCCGGAATATTTTGCCTTGGTCGCCATTAGGTCTTGCCGGGAAAGCATTTTGATCGGTTTTAAGTCCCGGCCGTCGGCCAGCGAGATGGAATATTCGCCGGGGAGGATGTTTTTGTCGGTATTGTTCTGAATGTCGATCAATAAGGCGAAAATGGTATTGTAAGAAAAGAGAGCGGCGGAGATTTTATATTCAACGCCATTAAAAACCGCGTAGGCTTCGTTATTGAGGAGCGTTCTGCTGATCCCGGTGCGGTTAATTACCGGGTCAAACCTTTTGACATCCAGCGGGACCTCCGCGCAGCCCAAAATAAACGGAGCTAGAAGTAAAAGAAATATCAGTCCATAGTTTTTCATTTTTCCGCCTTTGCCGTGATCTGCCGCCAAGCAAGGTTATTTTCCCATCACCGGCATTTTCTGTCAACCAAAAAGGTGGTGAGGGGGAGATAAAACTTATAATTTTCTCTTGTTCCGGGATTTAAGTATCATTAATAATTATTTTATCCCCAAAAATTTGATCCCCGAAGTTTCCGCGCGGATCAACGCTTTTACCCGGACCAGCCCGCTTAAGCTCGCGGTCCGGGAGATCCACTTTGATCTTTTATTTGAAAGTAACTACAGGCTATAACTCGCAGCGATGCTGAACTGGCCGCTGGTGTAGCCGCCCGACTGCATTTGCCAAGTGTTTTCCACTGAGGCGGAAAATCCGTTAGCGAACAACAAGACGCTCCCCAGCGTCGCATCCGTGGCATTACTTTCCCCGGCCAGAGAGGTGAAGGAACGGTTAAGGCAGAAGTAGGGAATAAAAGGCGGGAACACTTTACTGGCCACGATCTTGCCGCCGAAACTACTGCCGCTGGGCGAGCCGGCAAAATTGTCCTGCTGGGAGATGAAAGTATAACTGGCGCCGATCGCGAGAGAAACAGGAGCTTCGATTAGAAAATTATATTTCAAAGAAGTGGTAAAACTGCGCAACGACATCACCATGCCAGTAATGCCGCTAAAATTGCCGGATTCGTAGGTCAGGTCAAGCTGGGTACGGTCAACTAGTCCATAAGATAGGTCCAGGCCGTACATTGTTTGGGTCAGAGCGCTATTGTTATTGCAGTTCGTTTGCCGCGCGCCGAGCAGGGAAACCGACCATTTCCCGGGAGCGTTCGTCAGCGCGGGAGCCAGCACTTGTGCTTGGGCAAGAGAAGCAAAGATGGTTAGCGCGGCGATCAGCGCTGTAAAATACTTCATAAAGTATTGCCGCGGCCGCCCCGTTTGCCGGTCAGCTTGCCTTGATCGATCGAGAGCGTGCCGTTGACCAGCAAATATTCGATCCCTGCCGAATAAAGGCTGCGCTCGGCATAAGTGGCGTTCTCTTTTAAATTCTTCAGGTCGATCACCGCGATATCGGCGAAATTGCCGACCTTGATCTCTCCGCGACTTGTAAGCTTAAACTTTTTGGCTGGCAATGAAGTCATGGAGCGGATCGCGTCGTTCAAGGTTAACAGCTTTTCACTTAGCGCGTATTTTTGGATCTTTCTGGGGAAACAGCCGAAGAACCGGGGATGCGGGGATTGCTCCGGCACGAAAACAGTAAAACCATCAGAAGCGGTGAAAACATATTCATGCGGCATGATCTCCCGGTTGACCTTATCGCTGATCTCTTGAAAAAGTGCGTAGGGTGCGGGTTCCAGGCAGGACAGATCAACATAGACCTCGGCGGGATCTTTGCCTTCAATCTCCGCGATCTCCTTGATCGTCTTGTTGCGGTATTTTTCGGGGCCGTCGGTCAGGCTGATCTTTTCCGGGCCAAGGTAAGTAAATATTTTTTTTGTTTCTTTGATCATCTCCGCTTTGCCCGCGGGATTTTTATATTTTGGATTTACGCCGGTGCCGGTCTTATATTTATCTGGCAAGCGGTAGGAGAGGACGGCATAGCCGGCGTCATAGGGATGCTGGTCAGCGGTGATATCCACGCCTTCAGCCCGAGCCTGCTCGATCAGATCAAGCATCTGTTTTGAGGTAACTTTCTCCCAGGGCAAGTTGAGCTGGATATGCGAGATGTGGACGGGGATCTTGGCTCTTTTGGCGATCTCGATCGTTTCCCGGATCGAGTTCAATTCACCTAGCCCTGTCTGGTTGCGGATATGGGCATCGTAAAGCCCGCCGTATTTAGCGACCACTTTGGCGATCTCGACCAATTCGTCAGTCGTAGTGAAACAAGTGGGGGCATACTCCAGCCCCACGGTCAGGCCGATCGCGCCATTTTGCATTTCTTTTTCAACTATACTTTTAAGCTTCTCCAGCTCTTCTTTAGTCAGTTTCGTCGGCTGGTTGTCCCCGAAAAGCTGTTGCCGTAGCATGCCGTAGGGGATAAGATGGTAAACGTTGCTGGCGAAATTCTCCGATTTCACCAGGCCCAGCCATTGCTTGGTATCCCAGAAACCGGCGCCGCATAACCCGGTCACGATAGTGGTTATGCCCTGGGTCGAATAATTATGGTTGTTGCGCCACGCGTCATTGATCATGGAGAGATCGTCCTTTTTGCCCGACATGAAAATAGCCATCAGCAACCCCAGGTCAGTATGGTTATGCACGTCGATAAAACCGGGAGTGACGATCAAGTCCTTCGCGTTAATGGTCTTTTTAGCTGATCCGGGCAAATTTATCCCGATGGCCACGATCTTGTCGCCCTTAATTCCAATATCTCTCACCCCGGGCTGGTCGGTACTGCCGTCATAGACCAAGCCCCCTTTGATCAGGGTGTCGTAGGAGGCATGAGAACTGATGAAAAATCGACCGATCGGTATCGAGACAATAATGACAAGGGCCAGGATCATGATCGCGGCAATTATTTTTTTCATATTGGGTATATTTTCCCATTGTCATCTTTGGGTGTCAATACTATATCTCTTGCTCAGCCGTCAGCAAGGGGATATAATACTGTCATGAAAGACGCGATCAAAAAAATCGTTGAGGGGCAGGACTTAACTCGCCAAGAAGCAGGGATCGCGATGGACACGATCATGCAAGGGCAGGCGA
>JBDRLW010000032.1:0-33306 GCA_043812655.1 bacterium
TTTGCCGGCGGGAAAAGATTCCGGCCAACGCTTTGCCTTGCTGTTGCAGAAGTTTTAGGTTGTCCGTCTAAAAAGGTCTTACCCTTTGCCTGCGCGGTCGAAATGATCCACACCTTTACTCTCATCCACGATGATCTGCCACCGATGGATAATTCCGATCTGCGCCGGGGCAAAACAACTTGCCACAAAGAATATGGCGAAGCTCTGGCAATTTTAGCCGGCGATGGGCTCAATACTTTAGCTTTTAAGATCATCGCTAATTACCCCAAAGCTTTAAGCGAATTGGCTTCCGCGCTAATGGTTGTAGTTGAAGGGCAGGTAGCTGACATCCAATCAACTAAAAAGAAAATGTCGATCAAAGAATTAGTAGAGGTCCATAACTGGAAAACCGGGGCGCTTTTAATAGCTTGTGTTAGGGGAACCGCCTTAATTTGCGGCGCGTCACCAAAAAAAGTGGAAGCTTTAACTAATTATGCCCACCATCTGGGTCTTGCCTTCCAGATTGCCGATGATATACTTGATTCAACGTCGACTAGCGAACAGCTGGGAAAGCCAGCCGGAGCCGATATTGGCAAAGGGTTTCCTTTTGTGGTCGGGCTGGATAAGTCAAAAGAGCTGGCGGCTGAAGAGATGGCTAAAGCGATAAAAGCTGTGTCAATCTTTGGCAAAAAATCGTCCAGTTTAATTAGTTTGGCAGAATATGTTCTAAGCAGAAAAAAATGATCTACCCAAATAAAGAAGAGTTTAATAAGTTAGCGGAAAAAGGGAATTTGATCCCGGTCTATAAAGAGATCGTGGCTGATATGGAGACGCCGGTTTCGGCCTACCGCAAAATAGCTGGCGAATGTTCTTTTCTCCTTGAATCAGTTGAAGGAGGGGAAAAGATCGCCAGGTATTCGTTTTTAGGGACAAGTTCTATGTCCGATGTCCTATGTCCCAAGTCGTTTGAAGAGATCAGGGAAATCTTAAAAAGATATAAAGCGATCAGAATTCCTGGACTGCCCAGATTTAATGGCGGTTTAGTCGGTTATATCAGTTACGACGCGGTCAGGGAGATAGAGAAAATTCCGGACAAGAATCCGGATACTTTAAACCTTCCTCTCATGCAATTTATCCTGGCCGATTCGCTTTTAGTCTTCGATCACATTAAACGCAAGATCATTGTGATCTCCAATGCCAAAGCTGGGGGCTATGAGCAAGCTTGCGCTAAGATCGCGGAGATAGAAAACAAGTTAAAGCAACCTATCGGGGCAGAAACTGAACTAGTTAATTCCGACCAAAAAGATTTTACATCGAGCACGACAGAAGAAGAGTTTAAAACTATCGTGAAAAAAGCCAAAGCCTATATTCGCTCTGGTGATATTATCCAGGTCGTGCTCTCACAAAGATTAAAGACGGAAACCAAGCTGGCCCCCTTTGATATATATAGGAAACTCCGGATGATAAATCCATCGCCATACATGTACTATCTTGATCTTGGCAGGACCAAAGTTATCGGCGCGTCGCCGGAAGTGATGGTCAGGCTAGAGGGCAAAACAGCGACACTTAGGCCGATCGCTGGGACTAGGCCGCGTGGCAAGACCGAAGAAGCCGACAAAAAGCTGGCGGTTGAACTTTTGGCTTCAAAAAAAGAACGGGCCGAACATATTATGCTGGTCGACCTCGGCCGGAATGACCTGGGGAGAGTTTGTGATTACGGCACAGTTAAAGTCACGGAAGAGATGACAATTGAGCGTTATTCCCACGTCATGCATATTGTCAGCAATGTGACCGGCAAACTTAAAAAAGGAAAAGATTCGATCGACCTCCTAAAGGCTTGTTTTCCGGCGGGAACTGTTAGCGGCGCGCCTAAAGTCCGGGCCATGGAGATAATTGATGAACTTGAGAACCTTAAACGGGGGCTTTACGCCGGTTGTGTCGGTTATTTAAGTTTTTCCGGCGATCTAGACACGGCGATCGCAATCAGAACGATCTTACTTAAGGATAATGAGGCTTTTATCCAGGCTGGGGCAGGGATCGTCATGGATTCTGATCCCGGTAAAGAGCACCTAGAGACATTAAATAAAGCCCGGGCCCTTCTTCTATCTTTATGATCAACTTTCGGATGCTTAAACTTTCCGATCTTCTTCTCTGGTCGGCAACTGGAATTTTATTAGTACTCGGTATTCTCGCTATCTTTAGTGCTACTTTCAGGATGCAGTTTAAACTTAGCGCCGATCCTTTCCTCTTTGTTAAACGCCAATCCATTGCTTTTTTGATCGGTTTTATCGGTTTGAGCCTGGCCGCATATTTCGATTATCGCCATTTAAAAAAGATCGCTCCTTATGTATATGGCGTGACGATCCTTCTTTTAGGCTTGGTTCTTTTTACCGGCCATGGGGCGCAAGGGGCACAACGGTGGATAGCGCTCGGTTCCTTTACTTTTCAGCCCTCGGAATTTTCTAAGCTTGGGCTGATCCTGGTCTTAAGCGTCTTTTTTGCTAATCGGGAAAAGATCAAGGGCTTAATGGATACAGGCTATTTGTTGGTTTTAATGGGGATACCGTTCCTCCTGATTTTTAAACAACCGGATCTTGGGACGGCACTGGTCTTTATGGCCATTTTGTTTGGCATGCTAGCGTCTTCCGGCCATTCACCAAAACTATTGATCATTTTAGGCACGCCGATCATTTCGATCTTTATGCGGCCATTTCTTTATGTCTGGATAATTTATCTCTTAGGCTTGGCTCTTTATCTTTTTCTTTCCCGGGCTAAAACCTGGGAATGGCTGGTTATTTTTGGGAGTAATTTGGCCGTTGGCCTAGCATTACCCATGATCTGGGGAATGCTCAAAACCTATCAACAAAAGCGGATCGTCGCTTTCCTTAATCCGAAAGCCGATCCATTTGGCGCCGGTTATCATACCATCCAAAGCTTAATTGCGATCGGGGGCGGGGGTCTCTTTGGCAAAGGTTTTCTTCAAGGGACGCAAACCCAGCTCCAATTTATTCCCGAACAACATTCCGATTTTATCTTTTCGGTGATCGGTGAAGAATTTGGTTTTGTCGGGTCATTAATCGTTATTATTCTTTTTGGGGTGGTTATTTGGCGGGGACTAGTGATCGCGGCCGAAGCGCGTGATCCTTTCGGTAAAATGCTGGCCTCGGGTATTGTGACCTTGCTCACTTTTCACGTCTTTGCTAATATTGGCATGGTCTTGGGGATCCTCCCTGTGGTCGGCATTCCTCTGCCATTCTTAAGCTTTGGGGGGACATCACTGATCATCAACTTAACCGCGATCGGTATCCTGCAAAGCATCTCCATGCGCCGGCATAAGTTAATCTTTTAGTGGTATAACCGGTATCTGGTCGCCTTGCCAATTCCTTCTCTGGCTACTAAACCACTCGTAATAAGCGGAGTAATGAGCTGGTTGATACGGGCTCTGGTTATTTTCATCTCATCTCGCAAGATCGCTACATTAATATAAGGCCTATCTCGAATAATTCTAACTAATTCTTCCTGGCGGGGAGAGAGTAGGAGCTTATGCTTTGAAGAGACTTGCAGATCTTCGATCCTCTTCTTAGCGTCTTTTAAGGTTTTAATGATCCCTTCGGCGACATATTCGATCCAATAGGTTAGATCATCATCAAGTTCTCTGGCTTGTTCGATCTTTTGATAATAGAATTGGCGATTGCCGGCAAAGAATTCATCAAGGCTGAAGATGTGATGAGTATCGTAGCCGCGCTGGAAAATCAGCCAAGTGCCAATCGCCCGAGCGATCCGGCCATTTCCATCGGAAAAAGGGTGGATCGAGACGAGACGATGGTGGAGGATAGCGCAAACCAGAATAGCATGTAAGTCTTTCGTCTCTTTCTTCTCTAACCAACTAACCAATTCACCAACTAATCCCGGCGTTTCCTCCGGAGTAGGGGGCGTATAGATCTTGACCCCTTTTTCATTAGCGACAAAATTCTGTTTTATCTTATACTTGCCAGAAGCTTCAGCCGGCAGTAAGTTTTGGGTAAGCATTTGATGTAAATTAAGAAATGATTCTTCAGTTATTTTAGTGTGAGCGTTTTTTTCGATCCAATGCATCGCTTCGAGGTAGTTGGTGACCTCTTTTTCATGGATCTGCGGTACGCCCGTCTTTTCACCGCGCGAAATAGCATTAACTTGGTTCAAGGTTAAAGGATTTCCTTCAATAGCCGTGGAAGAGTGGGTGTTTTTGGTCCTAGCTTCTCTTTGTAACACAGGAAGCCAGGAAACCTGCAAAGTATTACCCTCTATCCAAGCCCGAAGTGAGCTAGCTTCGTCAACTAGCTTGAGCAGATAGGGCGTTATTCGATATTTAGGCTTGTACATGAATTATATTGTATCATTACGTCAAGTGTTCGTCAAGGATTGCGTATAGTGGCAGGCATGAAATTTTTACTAAAACATTACGATAAATATATGTCAAGCAAACTGTTAATTTGGAGGACTAAAAATGGTAGCAAATATCTGGGGACATCGAGCTCCGCGAACTGATTCAAGCGGAATGACTACTCAAGTAAAACTTCAAATATCAGTTAACAGAAGTTTGTCATCCAGAATGAGACAATTATTACAAAATATTAATGAAAATCTCTCTCTGATCGCTAAATATCTTAACAATCGGGGCAGAATTGCTCAATTAGGCATCCAAAAATATCAGCCAGGAGGCGGAGAGATCAAAAATGTACAAGAGTTAGAAGTAGAAGTAGCGACTATAAATTGGAAATTAAACCATAAAGATTTTTATCAGGATCCAGATAGTTTATTAAGAGCAATTAATGGATTAAATAAAATATTTCATGTAGCTAAAGATAAATTATCTAAAACAAATGGCTAATATATAATATTTGAGGAAAATAATCTTGATACAAGGTATTGGAACATTAACTAAACTGGTCTTAAATATCGCCGGGCCAACAAAACAAGAACGGGCGACGATTGATGATATCCCAGGTGCGATCGAAGTTGGCCAAAAAGAATTCGCCCTGACCCGGCCGGGAGAAGGTCGGTCCCCATACCTTGAAACATTCGGTATTAATACTTGTATTGCCCTGGTTTTGTATGACTCGACAACAAAAACCGGAATGTTAGCTCATATTGACGCGACTACGACGATCAATTCTTATAAAGATATGCTTTATCATCTTAAAAGGGTTGGAGTAAAAAAAAATAACCTTCGAGCCAGTATAGTTGGCGGCCAAACCGGAAAATCGGAAGAATTATTACAAAACATCCACAATTTCTTAAAAGATAACATGATCCCAGTTGTCGAGGAGGATGTCCTAGGGGGAAATAATCGTTCAATTATTTTAGATACTAGAAACGGAAGCATTTCCAACTATCAAGAAACAATTCCAACCAGAAAAAGAGAGGAATGGGAGTCTGTTCTCTATTTTGCCCTGCGATCTGGACCTCTTTGGTTCTCTAATCAAGGTAATGGTTTATAATTTAAACTTCGCTTCTTTAACGCCCAAAGCTTCAAAGGTCTCTTTATTAATTGAAACAATAACTTGTTTGCAGGAGATCCACTGGTCTTTTTTCTTCATGAAAACATTACCGGTTAAGGTTAAAAATTCATTTTTATCATCATAAGTCGCCGAATCGGCTTTGGCTTCGCGGCCTTTTTGGGTGACAATGACATTGCCAAAAGCTTTAGCGTCGCCGGTCTTGGTCGAGAAAAACATTTTATTGGCAGTTACCACCGTCTTTTCATGAAGTAATTCTTTCTGCTCAGGTGATTTCAACTTTTCCACCGATTCCTTTTTTATTACCGCCCCAACTTTTTCTATTATTGTTTTTGTTCTCCCCAAAAGACGAAGAGATTTCCGGTTCTTTGAATATACTCCGGAATCGGCGACCGAAACTTTCTTGCCCTGGACAACCTCAAGATTGCCGTTTAAAGTTACGTCTTTTTCTGGATCGTTATTAAAACTAGCCTCGTTGCATTTAACCTGGGTCTTGATCTTCTTTTCTTTGAGATCTAAAATAATGTTCCCGTTCGCGTTTGATTGTTCTGTTTCCCCAAAATATTCCAGGCTGTCTGCCTTAATTATCCCGTCTTTACGCTTGACCGTGGCTTGACTGGGAATAAGCGCAATTTTCCTGTCGTGATCAACATTGATCTGTTCCGCAATAATAATATTATTCCTTTTTATTAAAGTTATATGACCGCTGATCTCCGACGTTTTATTGCGGTTTGAATATTTCATCCGGTCGGCGGTAACTTTTGTCCAATCAACCTTGGCTTTCTTTTGGGAAGAAAATTTGCTTAGGTCAATGTCGGCTTTAACTTGGCCGAACGCTTCAACAATATCAGTTCGCCGGTAAACATCGGTGCCATTCGCGGAAAGATCGTTAACGATCAAGCGGCCTTCCTTATTATAAATGTATCCCTCTGAAACGCCCTGCAAATGGGTGATTTCCTGGTTTTTTTCTGTCCAACCGGTTTTCGCTTTGAATTCCCAAACCCGTTTGCCATCTTTGCGGCCGGAGGTCCTGGCACTAGTAAATTCCGCGACTTTATTGGTCTTTTCATCGCTGTAATAAGTGGAATCTCTGGGGCTGATCAAATAATAAGCTAACCCTAAAACCAACAGGGAAAAAATCGTCGCCACATATACAATCTTCCAGGCAAAACTTTCTTCCACGGTTTGATTATAGCAGAAGTTGACCCTGCCGAAAATCGATGTTATAATTTTACCGGTTTCAAATTAAGAAGGGAGAGAAAAATATGGCAGTTAAAGTTGGGATCAATGGTTTCGGCAGGATCGGTCGGCAGGTTATTAGCGCGATGGTTGATAAAGGGGTGCTGGGGAAGGAGATCGAAGTCGTCGCGGTCGTAGACGTTTCAACCGACGCGAAGTATTTCGCTTATCAGATGAAATATGATTCCGTCCACGGACGGTTCAAGGGGACAGTGGCCCATGAAGGGGAAGATGTCCTCGTGGTTAACGGCAATAAAATTAAATGCGTGATGGCGACCAAAGAGCCCAGCGCGCTCCCTTGGAAAGCTTTAGGCGTTGAGATCGTTATCGAATCGACCGGCCTTTTCACCGATTCGGAAAAAGCCAAAGGCCATTTAGCCGCCGGCGCCAAGAAAGTTATTATTTCTGCTCCCGGTAAAGGCGAGGTCAAAACCATCGTCATGGGCGTTAATGATAACGAATATGATGCCAAAACCCACAATATCGTTTCCAATGCCTCTTGCACCACTAACTGTTTAGCTCCTGTCGTTCACGCGATCCTCAAAGAAGGGATCGGTATTGAAACTGGTCTTATGACCACGATCCACGCTTATACTGCCACCCAAAAAACCGTTGATGGTCCTTCGAAAAAAGATTGGAGAGGCGGCAGGGCGGCGGCGATCAACATCATTCCTTCAACCACCGGCGCGGCTAAAGCGGTCGGTGAAGTTTTGCCAGTTACCAAGGGTAAATTAACTGGTATGTCATTTCGGGTTCCAACAGCCGACGTTTCAGTCGTTGATTTAACTTTCCGGTCTGTCAAAGATACTTCAATCGAGGAAATTGACGCGGCGCTCAAAAAAGCCGCCGGTTCTTACCTCAAAGGGATATTAGGCATTGCCGATGAAGAAATCGTTTCAACCGATTTTATCCATGACAACCGCTCTTCGATCTATGATTCGCTGGCGACCTTGCAAAATAACCTAAAAGGCGAAAAACGCTTCTTTAAAATTGTTTCTTGGTACGATAATGAATGGGGTTATTCTTGCCGGACAGTTGATCTTTTGAAACTGGTAGCCTCAAAATTATAGGTTTATGGCTAAGAAAACTATCGAGGATATTGCTGATTTAAAGGGTAAAAAGGTTTTAGTTAGGGTTGATTTTAACGTCCCGCTCGATGATAAGTTAAATATCACCGATGATACTAGGATCAGGTCAGCGGTTCCTACTATTAAATATTTAGCCGATAAAGGGGCAAAAGTTATCCTCGTTTCCCATCTTGGCCGGCCTAAATCAGGTCCAGAAGATAAATTCCGTTTAGCGCCTCTAGTAAAACCACTTTCTAAACTCATGGGCAAAGACGTTGCCTATGTTAAAGATTGTATCGGGCCAGAAGTTGAAGCAGCGATCGCTAAATTAAAAGAGGGCGATGTTCTGCTCCTCGAAAATGTCCGCTTCTACAAAGAAGAGGAAAAGAATGACCCGGGATTCGCTAAAAAGCTAGCCTCACTCGCTGATATTTACGTTAATGACGCTTTTGGTACCGCCCACAGGGCGCATGCTTCGACCGAAGGGGTAACCAAATATCTAAAAGGTTACGCTGGTTTTTTGATGGAGAAAGAGATCAAGTTTTTAGGCCAGCTTTTAGAGAACCCGGCCAGGCCGTTTGTAGCTATCCTTGGCGGAGCAAAGATCTCCGGTAAGATCGATGTTATTCAAAGCCTTCTGTCAAAGGTTGATACTCTGATCGTCGGCGGCGGGATGGCTTACACTTTTTTTAAGGCCAGGAATGTCTCGGTCGGAAACTCTTTGGTTGAAGAAGACAAGATCCCTCTAGCCAAAGAAATATTAAAGCAAGCCATCGATCTTAATAAAACGTTAATGCTGCCGATCGACCACGTTGTGGCCGATAAATTTGACGCCAATGCCAATTCTCAAGTCGTTACTCGGGCCGGTATCCCCGAAAATTGGCAAGGGATGGACATTGGTCCCGACACGATCACCAAATTTGGACACGCGATCAAAAAAGCTAAAACTATTTTCTGGAACGGGCCAATGGGCGTTTTTGAGTTCGATAAATTCTCGAGCGGAACCATGGCTATCGCTAAAATGGTCGCTGAAGCAACAACTAAAGGAGCGGTTTCGGTCATTGGCGGCGGTGATTCTGTCGCGGCCATTGAAAAAGCCGGCCTAGCCGATAAAATGACGCATATTTCAACCGGTGGCGGCGCGTCACTGGAATTTGTTGAAGGCAAAGTTCTGCCTGGGATTGCGTGCCTTCAAGATAAATAGATTTGGGGCCGTAGTTCAGCTGGAAGAACGCCTCGTTCGCAACGAGGAGGTCAGCGGTTCGATCCCGCTCGGCTCCATAAAGGAAGGTTAAAATGAAAGGTTTATTGTTATTGGTCCAGTTCGTTTCTGCCGCCCTGTTGATAGTCGCTGTTCTTCTTCACGCGGCTAAGGGTGAGGGGTTGGGTGGGATTGGCGGGTCAGCCAAGATTTTTGGGACGCCCAAAGGCATGGAAGAAGGCCTCGACAAGATCACTTGGGGTTTGGCAATTACCTTCTTGACTATTTCTGTCCTGCTTGCTATATTAAAAGCCTAAAAAGGGGTGTTTATGGAACAACTATTGTCTCCCTTGATCGCGCTTTGGCCGGTCAAAATTAAATTAATTTTAGCGCTAATCATTCCCTTCATCGGGTTTCTTTTAGCCAAAGCTGTTTGGTGGATCACCACGACCTTGCTTAAAGCCTTGCGCCTTGATCTTGGTGCTAAAAAGATTGGTCTCGCTTCTTTTCTGGAAAAAGGTGAGATCAAACGGAGTACGATCGACCTGATAGGCGACCTGGCGTACTGGACTACGATCTTTATTTCAATGCTGACGGTCGCCAAAGTGCTGGGGGTGCCAACCAGGGAGCTGATGTTTGTTTTCTTTGGTTTTATTCGCACGGTTTTTGTTGTTGCCCTTGTCCTGGGGACCGGTTTATTCCTGGCTGCTTTGCTTTCATCTATTATTAAAGCCATGGCGATCAATTTTGGCTTGGACGGCGCAAAAACCTTTTCCCGCCTCATTTATTATATTGTAATAGTGTTTGCTTTTCTGTTAGCGTTAGCCCAGCTTGGGATCAAAACAGATTTGATAGTAGCTAAGCTGGACGTGATCATTGGCGCGCTTGGGCTCGCGGCCGCGATCGCCTTTGGCCTTGGCTGCAAAGACATGGCGGCAGACTTCTTGCATAATCTGTTCAAGGGGAAATAGCAATCTTTTGTAGTTTGTAATTTGTTGGTTGGATTTTTGATAAGAAGGGGGTGAAAAAAATGAAAAAAATCGCTTTAGTTTTGACGATTGTCATTTTAGGGACAGCCGCTTTTGCCGCTAAGCTTCCTACCAAGATGTATAAAGCAGCTGAGGCCCCAGCCCCAGCTCCAGTTGCCGCTTCAAGCGGTGACTCATGGAGTGGTAAGATGGCTGTTGGCGCAATGGCTGTAACCGGAGTAATTGCTGCAAATGGTATTTCTACCACTTATGGTATTCCTGTTGTCCAATTTCATTTCAATAAAGAAGTGATGGGGACTTTTGGGGTATCTTATGCCTCGGGTAATAATGTGACTAATACAATTATTACTGGTAAAGTTGACTATACCTTGCGAGATGCCGGAGCGGTGCAAAATACCATCGGTGGTTATTTCACCAATATCAGCACAACAGGCGTACAAGGTTCAACAATGTTTGGCGGGACATATGGTTTTAGATCTTTGGTTCAGCCAAATCTGGCAATTTCCGGTGATTTAATTGTTTTTGCGATGAATTCAGCCGGTGGCGTTTCAACAACCTTAATTTTGCCGGGCGCAATTTTGACTACAAGTTTTTATTTCTAATTGCTCGACATAAGAAAAGCCCTGTGTTAATAGCTCGGGGCTTTTTCTTTGGGCAATAGAATCATTGAATACCGACCCATAATATAGTAAAATTTAGGAGTGATAAGCCTAATTTTTGCTTTTTTTACCGCGGGATTGCTCTCTCTGATCATTACCTTTCCTATAGTTATAACGCTACAAGTTTTGAAGGCTGGACAAACTGTGAGAGCGGAAGGACCGTCATCCCATCAGGTAAAAACCGGAACCCCAACAATGGCCGGCATCGGGTTTATTTTAACGATAATTATCCTAACGATTATACTGATCAATATTGATCTTTATCCCCAATATATTGCCTTGATCTTATTAACTGTTTCGTATGCCACTATCGGTTTGGTTGACGATCTCCTTAAGGTCTTTCGGGGAAAAAACCAAGGGTTGACTTTTTGGCAAAAAATAATCGCCCAAACACTCTTTGCCGCCGGTTTTTCTCTCTCTTTTACCGGTTCGGTCATCCATCAATTAGCGATCATCTTTATCATCGTTGGAGCGGCGAACGCGACCAACTTGACCGACGGCTTAAATGGTTTGTTGGCAGGAACTGCCGGGATAGCTTTTATGGCTTTTGCGGTTTTGGCGCTGCAGCGGTCCCAACCGGAAGCGGTCACCTTTTCCTTGATATCAGCCGGTGCGATCTTTGCTTTTCTTTATTATAATTTTCCCAAAGCCAAGGTTTTTATGGGTGATGTCGGTTCACTTGCCATTGGCGCCGCGTTGGCTGGTCTGGCAATCATCATGCACAAAGAGCTTCGACTGGCTCTTATCGGCGGGATCTTTGTCATTGAAGCCTTATCCGTCATTCTCCAGGTCTTTTCCTATAAACTATTTAAAAGAAGGATCTTTAAAATGGCTCCTTTGCACCACCACTTTGAATTAATGGGTATAGCTGAAAAAAGAGTCGTGATCGGCTTTTGGGTCGCGGGGATCATTCTGGCTGTAATTGGAGTTAGGGTGAGGTGAATATGAATTTAACAGGTAAGCATGTCACAGTCTTCGGCTTGGGTAAAAGTGGGTTGGCGGCCGTTAAGAAGCTGGAATCAGTCGGCTCAATCGTAAAGACATCTGATACCAAGCTTGGCGGCCATAAACTAAGCGACATTGAAGGATCAGAGCTTATCATCGTTAGCCCGGGGATCCATCTTGATATCCCAGTCCTTGAAGAAGCCAAGAAAAGACAGATCCCGATTATTTCCGAGCTTGAGCTGGCTTCGTATTTTTTAACCAAGCCAATTATTGCCATTACGGGGACAAATGGAAAAACAACAACAACAACTTTGATCGGTGAAATATTGAAAGCTGGAGGTAAAAAAGTCGCGGTAGCTGGGAATATTGGTGATCCTTTAGTGGCCGTTGATGATAGCCAGCTCGATCATATTGTAGTTGAGGTTAGCAGTTACCAGCTGGAGACGATCGATAAATTTCGACCGCGTATTTCCGTTATTTTAAATATCCAGCCAGATCATTTGGAGCGCCATCATACAATGGCTGAATATATTAAACAGAAGGCTAAAATATTTAAAAACCAGCAAGGTGACGATTGTGTTGTCTACAACGAAGATGATGGGGAAGTTAGAAAGATGGTACGAGAGGCGAAGTGTGAGAAACAAGGATTTTCAAAAGCCAAGGCAGCAGAAATCATCACCATAGCTCCAAGTGAGATCAAAATTCCAGGACGACATAACCTGGAAAATGCGCTGGCCGCTGCCTCGGTCGCTAATCTTTGTGGCATTCCTAAAGAAGTGACCGCAAAAGTATTGAAAACCTTCCCTGGGGTAGAACACCGGATCGAGTTCGTCACCCGGATAAATAATATTGATTTTTACAACGATTCCAAGGGGACGAACCCAGATTCCACCATGGTAGCTATTGAGACTTTTGCGGGGAAAGGGATAGTTCTGATCTTGGGAGGAAAAGAAAAAGGGGTAGATCTAACTCCATTAATTAATAAGATCAAAGCTAGTGTAAAAACTGTCATTTTGATCGGCGAAGCGGCCGAAATATTCGCCGCTGCCTTAAAAGACGGAGGCTATGACCATTATCATCAGGCCGGAATGTCGATGGAGGCGGGGGTAAAAAAGGCATTTTCACTCGCCGCGCCTGGTGATATAGTATTACTTTCACCCGCCTGTGCCAGTTTCGATATGTTTAAAAATTATGAGGAGCGAGGGACAGTTTATAAAGTTATATGCAGAAATCTAAACCCATAGATTATTTTTTTCTTTTTTCAGTCTTAGCGCTATCGGCGATAGGGCTGATCATGGTTTTTTCCGCCAGCCCAACCATGGCGATCAAACATGGCGATACTTTTTATTATTTAAAAAAGCAGCTCTTTTATATCGCGATCGGCGTTATCGCTCTTCTTTATGGGCTGCGACTCGATCTTGATAATTTAAAATCCAAAACTTATCCAATAATGGGGATCGCCATTTTTTTGCTGGCATTGGTCTTTGTCCCCGGTGTTGGGCGTAAGGTTCTCGGGGCTTCTAGATGGATCGATCTAGGTATTTTGTCATTCCAGCCGTCTGAATTCATCAAGTTTGCCATGGTCCTTTTTATGGCTAAATGGCTGACCGATAATCAAGAACATGTTGGTGATCTTATTAAAGGCTTTGTTCCGCCGCTCTTTTGGCTCGGCTTGGTCTCACTCCTGATCCTTAAACAACCGGATCTAGGGACGGTCATTACTATTGGGGCAACGGTCTTTGCGATGTTACTCGTGGCTGGGGTCAACACTAATTATCTTTTAAGCCTTGGCAGTTTAGCCGGCATTGGCGTTTTAATTATTAGTTTAACCACACCATATCGGATGAGGCGACTGCTCGCATTTGTTGATCCGTGGAAAGATCCCCAAGGCGTCGGCTTCCATATTATCCAATCGCTTTTAGCGGTCGGCTCGGGCGGGCTTTTTGGCTTGGGGCTGGGCGGTTCCAGGCAGAAGTTTTTTTATCTTCCCCAACAATTCACCGATTTTATTTTTGCGATCACTTGTGAAGAGCTCGGGTTTATTGGCGGAGTAGGGATCGTGGCGTTATTCGCCTTCTTTGCTTTTAGAGGTTTCAAGATCGCCGTCGCCACTCCTGATCGGTTTAAATATTTACTGGTTACCGGCCTCGTTTCTTGGATAACACTGCAAGCGATCATTAATATTTCTGTTGTCTTGGGGCTGATCCCAACAACAGGCATTCCTCTGCCCTTTATCAGCTATGGCGGGACCGCCACGATCCTCAACCTATTCGCTGTCGGGTTAGTCCTCAACGTCTCCAGAAAGCCATGAAAACCATTATCGTTTCCGGCGGGACCGGCGGCCATATCTATCCGGGGATCGCTATTGCCGAAGAAATAAGATCGCGTGACCCCAAGACCGAGATCCTTTTCATTGGCAGTGAGGAAGGATTAGAAAAAGAGCTGGTGCCAAAGGCGGGCTTTGATATCAAACTGATAAAAGCCAGGGCGCTTCTGCGCAAACTATCATATAAGGCGATCTCGGCCCCGTTCGTTTCGGCTTTTGGTTTTTTCCAGGCCTTATCAATTATTAAAGCTTTTAAACCGCAGGCCTTAATTTCAACCGGCGGTTATGCCAGCTTAACCTCCGTTGTTGCGGCCAAGATTTTAAATGTCCCGGTTTATATCCACGAACAAAATGTCTTGCCGGGAATAACAAACAAACTTTGTTTCCGATTCGCTAATAAAATATTTTTGACTTATAAGGAATCTTTGGCCTTCCATTCAGGCCTTGTTGTTGGCAATCCGATCAGAAAAGAGATCTTGGCTACTAATAAGGAAACCGCCAAAAAGGAGCTGGCGATCCCTGCCGGGAAAAAAGTTCTGTTAATTATGGGCGGAAGCCAAGGCTCAAGACAGATCAACCAGACAATATTGGGATCACTGCCAAAATTAGCCGGCAGTGATTGGTACATTATCCATCTGATCGGAAAAAGGGATTATCCTCAAATAATGGAACCTGAGACTGAAAGTCTCGGTTCCATTGGAAAAACTAAAGGAACCGCGAATTTCATTCGCAGGTTGAAGGATTGCCCCTTTTATCGTCCCGTCGATTACCTGTATAATGTAGGTGAGGCGGTCGCTGCCTCCGACCTGGTAGTCAGCCGGGCTGGAGCAACTGCTATTGCTGAATTTACCGCCAGCGGATTGCCGATGATCTTGGTCCCGTTCCCGTTCTCGGCTGAAGGCCATCAAGATCTTAATGCCGCGGTAGTGGCCAAAGCTGGAGCGGGGATCGTCATTAAAAATAATGATTTTGTCCCTGATGTTTTTGTTGCCAAATTAAAAGAGCTGGAAAATAAATTAGTTGGAATGGGTAAAGCGGCTAAAACATTGGCCAAACCAGACGCGGCTAAAAAGATAGTAGATAACATTAATGAAAAAGCTTGATATAGATCGGCCCAAAAATATCCATCTGATCGGTGTTGGCGGCTGCGGCATGTCGGCCATCGCCAAGATCCTCAAGGAAATGGGGCATAAAGTCAGCGGGTCTGACGTTAAAGAAGGACCCAACACTATGCGGCTAAAAGAGTTGGGCGTTAAGATCTGTATTGGCCATGAAGCGTCGCTGGTCAGAGAAGCTGATATTGTGGTCTATTCTTCAGCCGTCACTAAAGATAACCCTGAAATGATGGAAGCAAAAGGCAAAGGTATCCGGATATTAAAAAGGGCTGAGATGTTGGCAATGATCATGGACCGGTCAAAAGAGCGCATCGCCGTCGCGGGAACCCATGGTAAAACAACGACAACAGCCATGCTGGCTAAAGTGCTGGAAGCGGCCAAGCTTAATCCAACCTTTATGATCGGCTGTGATATGGATTATGTTGATGGGAACGCCAAATTGGGCAACGGCAAGGTGATGGTCACCGAAGCCGACGAATCTGACAGCTCCTTTCTTTTTTATTCTCCGACCGTTGAAATTATTACCAATATTGAAGCCGACCATATGGAACATTTTGGCGATATGGAAGAATTGCTGGCAACTTTTGAAAAATTTGTCAGCCGGCTGGCGGAGGACGGTTTTATCGTGATGGAAGGGAACGATCCCAATAACCAGAAACTGATGGCTAATAACCACCACCGTTACATTACTTATGGGCTAACTGGCGATCTAGATTATACTGCCAAAGACCTAACTTATGATAAATACTTGTCGCGTTACAAGCTTTTCAATAAAAATAAGGAGCTAGGCGACGTAGAGCTTTCTGTCCCCGGCTGGCAAAACATTTTGAACAGCTTGGCTGTTTTTGCCGTTGGCTTTGAAATGGGGATCGATTTTCCTTTGATCAAAGGGGCGCTCCGTTCCTTTGTCGGGGCTAGGCGGCGGTTTTCAACCGTTGGGGAAGAAAAAGGGGTCTTGATCATCGATGATTACGCCCACCATCCGACCGAGATCAAAGCAACGCTGACCGCGGCCAGAAGCGGCTGGCCGGGACGCCGGATCATCTGTGTTTTCCAGCCTCATCGTTATACCAGGACGCTTTTACTCAAAGATAAGTTCGGTGAGGCGTTTGATAATGCCGACAAAACGATCATTGCCGATGTTTATGCCGCTTCCGAAGCACCGATCCCCGGTATTTCTGGACAAACTATCTCTGACCTGCTTGATCCCCAAAAAGCCTCTTTTGTCCCGAAAAAAGAACAGATCGTTGACTTGCTTTTAGACGAGATCAAAGAAGGGGATATAATTATGACGCTCGGCGCGGGAGACATTCATACCGTGGGGAGGGAAATATTGTCTAGGCTGAAGATGAGGATTTAAAAGCTCCAAATCCTAAATTCTAAACTCTAAATAATTATCTAATTTCAAATATTTAAAATTTATTATTTTGAGTTTGTTTAGAGTTTAGTGTTTAGAATTTATTAACATGAAATATTTACGCAACGAACCATTAAAAAAACATACTTCGTTCCGGATCGGCGGGCCGGCCGATTATTTCTGCACGCCAAAAAATATTGACGACTTAAAGGCGGCCATTTTATTCGCCAAAGAAAAAGCTTTACCGATCGCGCTGATCGGAGCCGGGACAAATCTTTTATGCCTCGATAAAGGCTTTGCTGGCTTGGTGATCAAAATGGCTGGGGGTTTAAAGGAAGTAAAGGAATCTGAAGGGCGGCTGGTCGCCGGAGGCGGGGCACTTTTAGGCCAATTGATCATTGCCGCCGCTAATCATGGGCTAGCTGGCCTGGAGTTTTTAGCCGGGATACCCGGGACTATTGGCGGCGCGGTAGTCATGAATGCTGGCGCTTGGGGAGAAGATATCAGTAGACTGATCGAAAATGTTACGACCCTTGATTATAAGGGGAAGGAAAAAATATTCAGCAAAGACGCGTTGGATTTTTCTTACCGCCATAGCTTATTACAAGATAAAAAAAACATTGTCGTTTCCACGACTTTTAAGCTAAAGAAAAGCAATAAGCCGGCGGTGATGGCAAGGTTAAAAGAATTCACCTCTAAAAGAAAAAATCGCCAGCCGCTCGGCATCCCTAATGCCGGATCGATATTTAAAAATCCACCAGGGACCTTTGCCGGTAAACTTTTAGAAGATGCCGGCTGCAAGGGACTCCGGGTGGGGGACGCCGGAGTTTCCGCCAAGCACGCGAACTTTATCGTTAACCTTGGCGACGCCAAGTCGAGCGATGTCCTTAAATTAATGACTAAAATGGAAAACTTAGTTTACAATAAGTTTAAAATTAAGCTTGAGCCAGAGATCAAGATCATGGTAAAATCGACTCAATGAACAAGAGCGAACTGGCCGGCATAGCGGTAAAATTAAGACGACATATTATTGAAATGACATGCGCGGCCGCTTCGGGACACCCGGGAGGTTCGCTTTCTGCCGCCGATATTATTACGGTCCTTTATTTTCATAAACTTAAACATAATCCCAAAGATCCAGGTTGGATCGACCGCGACCGTTTTGTCATGAGCAAAGGCCACGCCGCTCCGGTCTTATACGCGGCTCTGGCCGAATCGGGTTATTTCCCTGTTGAATATCTTAAAACCCTGCGCCAGGTCGGAAGTTCTCTCCAAGGGCACATTGATATGTTGTCCCTGCCTGGCATAGAAATGTCGACCGGATCGCTCGGCCAAGGATTATCAACAGCCAATGGGATGGCTTTGGCTGGAAGGCTTGATAAAAAAAATTATCGCGTCTATTGTTTGCTTGGCGACGGCGAGTGCCAAGAGGGACAAGTCTGGGAAGCGGCCATGACCTCGGCCCATTATAAGCTCGATAACCTGACCGCCATAGTCGACCATAATAAATACCAGATCGACGGGAAGATCGAGGAGATAAAGAACTTGGCGCCTTTTGCCGATAAATGGAAAGCTTTTGGCTGGAACGTGATCTCTTGCGACGGCCATAAGATCGAAGCAATTATTGACGCGTTAGACAAAGCGGAAAAGACCAGGGGGAAACCAACAGTAATAATTGCCGATACAATAAAAGGAAAGGGCGTTAGCTTCATGGAACAAAGCCCTTTAGATTATCATGGAAAGGCGCCCACCACAGAAGAACAGACCAAGGCGATCTGTGAACTATGCCAATGATGATCGCCACCCGCGACGCTTATGGTAAAACTTTAGCGGAACTGGGTAAGACCAATCCAAATATTGTTGTCCTTGATGCCGACCTCTCGGCTTCGACCAAAACGATCAATTTCGCCAAATTATTCCCGGAACGTTTTTTTGACATGGGGATCGCCGAGCAAGATATGATCGGAACAGCTGCCGGTCTGGCAGCCTCCGGAAAAATCGCCTTTGCTTCGACATTTGCCGTTTTTGGTTCTGGGAGAGCTTGGGATCAGATCAGGATGACCGCCGCCTATACCAGGCTAAATGTTAAAGTGGTCGTTACTCACGCCGGCATTACGGTCGGCGAAGATGGCGCCTCTCACCAAGCTAATGAAGATATTGCGATCATGCGCGCTTTGCCTAACATGACAGTGATCGTCCCTGCCGATTCGATTGAAACAGAAAAGACGATCATCGCCGCGGCCGAATTTTACGGCCCCATGTATATCCGCCTTGGCCGCTCAAAAGTTCCTGTTATTAACGATAAACCAGGTTATGAGTTTAAGATCGGCAAAGGGAATATCATCCAAGATGGAAAAGAGGCAACGGTTATCGCTTGCGGCCTTATGGTCTCTGCCGCTCTTGACGCGGCTGACAAATTAAAGGGCGAAGGCATAAATATCCGAGTAGTAAATATGCATACAATTAAACCGATCGATAAGGACTTAATAATCCGCTGCGCGGCAGAAACTGGCGCTATCGTTACCGCCGAGGAACATTCGATCATTGGCGGTTTGGGTGGAGCGGTCACCGAAATCGTCGTTGAAAATAAACCTGTTCCAATGGCTCGGATCGGGATGAGGGATGTTTTTGGCGAATCGGGTAAGCCGGAAGAATTACTGGTTAAATATGGCTTAACCGCCGAAGAGATTGCCAAGGCGGTTAAAGCGGTCATTAAAAAGAAAAAATGAAAAAACTACGGCCAGGCTGGGACGATTATTTCATGAAGATCACGCAAGATGTCAGCGAACGGGCAACTTGCATCAAACGCCAGGTTGGGGCGATCATTGTTAAAGACCACCGCATACTTTCTTCTGGTTATAACGGCGCGCCCAAAGGGTTTGACCATTGCACCGAAAAATCTTGCATCAGGAAACAAATGAATGTGCCGACCGGCCAGCGCCATGAGCTTTGCCGCGGGCTTCACGCTGAACAAAACGCTGTTATTCAAGCGGCTTGGCACGGTGTGAAGATCGAGGGGGGCACTCTTTATTGCAACTACCAACCGTGTGTTATCTGTGTTAAGATGATGCTCAACGCCGGGATCGTTAAACTTGTCTATGGCGGCGGCTATCCGGACGAATTAGCCGCGGAAATGCTTAAAGAATCAGATTTGGAGGTTATCAAGTATGAAGGTGGGGTTCTTAGGTCCTGAAGGGACATATTCGGAAGAAGCGAGCCGGCTTTATGTTAAAAAATTAGAGGATAAGGCCAATTTGATCCCGTTTTCGACTTTCCATGACCTGCTTAATGCCGCTGACCAGGGCAAAGTTAAGGAAGCTATCCTCCCGATCGAAAACTCGATCGAAGGAACGATCGGGATAGTGACCGATATGTTGGTCAAAGAAGTTGATCTTCTGATCAGGCAAGAGATCATCCTCCCTGTTTATCATGCCCTGATGGCGCCAAAAGGGGTAAGACTTAAAGATATTACGGATATCATCTCTCATCCTCAAGGTCTCGACCAATGCAAAGATTATCTTAGGAAATATTTACCCAAAGCCAAACTCCATTTGGCCTATAGTACCGCTGATGCGGTCAAGCAGGTCGCCAGTCCCTTATCAGGCAAAGGGACATTCGCGGCCATTGGCACAGCCGCCGCCGGCAAACTTTATGGTTTAAAGGCCTTAGCGACTAAAATTAATGCCGATGAGAATAAGACCAGGTTTGTTGTTTTAGCCAAAAAAGATCATGTCCGGACCGGGAATGATAAGACCTCGATCGTTTTTTCGATCGCCAAAGACCGGCCAGGCGGATTGCATGATGTTCTCAGCGAGATCGCGATGAGGAATATCAACCTGACAAAGATCGAATCCCGCCCGTCGAAAAAAGCGCTAGGCGATTATTATTTCTTTGCCGATATGCAAGGGCATAGGCAAGACAAGATCATTGCCGAAACTCTTGGCGAGATCAGGCGTAAAACATCATTCTTGAAATTATTGGGTTCATATCCACGGGTAAGATATGGGAAATAAAGAGTCAGGATTGCTAGACGGTTTAATATTAGGCGGGTTGATAGGCGTAGCAGTCGGCTTGATCTTGGCTCCAGCCGCTGGCGATAAGACCCGTGAAATGATAAAAGAACGCTTGAGCCAGCTTGGGCTTGATGGCATGATCGACCGGTTTTCCGAAGCGCTCGAAGCCGGCAAAGAAGAAGCGGTCAAGGCCACTAAAGAAGTAGAGATGTAGTTTCTCAAGGAACCTGCGAATGAACTTCGCGGTTCCTTATAATAATTTGAAACCGCGACGTTTAGTCGCTGGTTTCTAGAAATACTGGAGGGAAAAATGATCCAAACATATTTGATCAACATTCTTCTTTTCTGCGGGATCTTGTTGCTGCTTTCTTTGACCGTCGCGGTTATCCAGGGGATCTTGATCTTTATTGATATCCGCAAAATGACCCATGAAGTGAAAGAAAAAGTTTTGGCCGTGACTTCTGTCCTTGATATTTTAACGGCTTTTCTTGGCGGTTTAGGGATAATGAAGAGCAAGCTCTCTTCAGAGTCAACGATCATTGGTTTTGCGGCAGGCTTAAAAAAAGCGCTGCAGATTTTGTTCAAAAAATAAAAGGAGGCGAAGATTATGGGAAAGATCATGAAAAGTTTGACGATCGGCGGGTTGGTTGGGTTTGTGGCCGGGCTTCTGTTTGCTCCCCAAAAAGGTGAAGAGAACCGCCAAAAACTAAAAGAAGCGGTCGAAAAAGGAAAAGAAAAATTCAACGAGCTCAAGGATGAAATAAATAAAAAAGGGAAGGATTGCTGCGGAAGCTAGTGGATGACCCGAAGAATAATTGAGCATCTCCTTTTTTCAGCGTTGGCGGAAAAAGGAATAAATGATCTTAGATCAATTAAAATTGATGTTTCGCCCAGATTAGAATTTGGTGATTACGCGACCAATGCCGCTATAGTTACGGCCAAAAAGCTCTCAATAGATCCGCTGCAACTAGCGGAAGAATTAACTTCTCTCCTTAAAAAGGCCGAGGTTTTTGAACGAGTTGAGATCGCCAAGCCTGGCTTTATCAATTTTTTCCTCAAAGCTGATTTTATCCACTCCGAGATAAAGAATATTTTAAAAGCGGATACCACTTGGGGTGAAACCAAGCGAGGCAATGGCCAAAAAATATTACTTGAATATGTCTCTGCCAATCCAACCGGTCCGCTTCATGTTGGCCACGGCCGTTGGGCGGTGATCGGGGATATTATTGCCAGGGCACTTAAAGCCGCCGGCTATCAGGTTGAAACCGAGTTTTATGTGAATAATATTGGCAATCAAGTTGAAAAATTAACCGAATCGGTCAATGCCGCCCGAGCTGGCCAAGAACCGCCAGAAAATGGTTATGGCGGCAGTTACATTAAAGATGTTGAGGGTAACTCAACTGAAGAGATGCTGGAGTTCATCTTGGCTGGGCAAAAAAAGGTGATGAGCCAGGTTGGAGTTAATTTTGACCGTTTTTTCTTTGAGAGTGAACTGCACGCTAAAGATAAAGTCCGTTACGCCATTGATAAATTGACTAAGAAAGGCAAAACGTTTGAAGAAGGTGGGGCGATCTGGTTTAAATCACAAGAAATTGGCGATGACAAAAATAGAGTTTTGGTCAGAGAAAACGGCGTCCCAACTTATTTTGCCGCTGACATCGCGTATCATCTTGATAAATTTGAACGCGGCTACGACCGCTTAATTAATATCTGGGGAACCGACCACCATGGTTATATTAATCGCTTAAAAGGGGCGCTAAAAGCGCTTGATCTGCCGGTCGAGAAATTTGAGATCATTATCGGCCAGCTGGTTACATTATATAGAGGTGACGAGCCGGTCAGGATGTCGAAGCGAACCGGTGAAATGGTCACGCTGGAAGAAGTGATCGAAGAAATAGGGGCTGACGCAACCCGCTTTTTCTTCGCGGCCACCGACGTTAATTCCCATCTTGATTTTGACCTGGAATTGGCTAAGAAGCAGTCAAATGATAATCCTGTCTTTTACGTCCAGTACGCTCATGCGAGGATTTGCAGTATCCTAGGGAAGTCTACAGACCAAAAACTACAGACTACAGACTTAACCACGCTAACTCATCCCGCAGAGAGGGAATTGATGTTAAAACTGTTATCTTTTCCCGATGTTGTAGAATCGGCGGCGCAACTGCGCCATCCGCAGCGGTTAACGGAGTATGGTAAGGAATTGGCCACCGTCTTCCACCATTTCTACGAAAAATGTCGGGTGCTGGGTAATCCCGCCCGGCTAGTATTAGTAGACACGACTCGAATAACCTTGAGAAATGTCTTAAACCTGCTTGGGGTCTCCGCTCCGGATAAGATGTAGGATGAAAAAAAAGAAGAAGTCACTTGTTCCCAACAACAGCTTTACGGAGTTTCTACTCTATACCACCCCAAATGGTAAGGTGAAAGTAGAGATATTTTTACGCGATGAAAATATTTGGCTTACTCAAAAAAAAATGGCGGAACTTTTTGATACAACAGCACAAAACATCACGCAGCATCTTAAAAATATTTACGCTGAAGGGGAAATTGAACAGGAAGGAACTTGTAAGGATTTCTTACAAGTTCAAACTGAAGGGGAGCGAGAGATTGAGAGAACCTCAAAAATGTATTCATTGGAAGCGGTTATAGCCGTCGGCTATCGCGTAAACTCCGAACGCGGCACGCAATTTCGCCAATGGGCGACTGGAATTCTAAAAAATTATATCCATAAAGGCTATGCTCTAGATGCAAATCGAATGAAATACGGTTCTCGTTTTAGCACTAGATATTTTGATGAGCTTTATGAAGAAATCAAAGATATCCGCACTAGTGAGCGGATGATTTACCAAAAAATCACCGATATTTACGCGACAGCGATAGATTATTCGCCAAAAGCGTATGAGAGCAAGCAATTTTTTGCTACTGTCCAATGTATCTTGATTATGCCGAAATGCAAGCAGCGCGAGGTAGAGCAATGACAATGAAGGATTGGGTGGAGAAGCTTAACGCCTTCCTCAAATTTAGTGAATACGAAATTTTAACTAATACCGGGAAGATTAGTCATGAAATTGCCGAGGCCTTAGTGCTAAAAGAATACGAAAAATATCGCCAAGTTCAGGATAAATATTATGTCTCCGACTTTGACCGCGAAGTAAAGAAACTCTTAGCGTCCAAGAAGAAGAAAACGTCTTAAAACTGCTTGGTGTCTCCGCTCCGGACAAGATGTAAAAGTCGGCCTTTTTGCCTCATTTACTTCAGGATAATAGACAATTCAAAAATAGACTGAAATTCTTGTAATTATGTCCAGATATTAATATAGCGGAAAACAAACTCAAAAAGTCGAAGTAAAAAACAATAAAAAGGATTGGTGGAAATTATGAACGGATGTGCTCCAATATCAAATGCTACCCCAAGGAACTCGGCGCTATATAAACTTTTAGGATTTAATGATGTAAATCAAGATGGGATCATCGAAAAGAAGTCTGTCTGGAATTTATGGACAGAGGAGAACTATAACGAAAAAGCTGACATAGATGGGGATGGGGAAATAACCGAGGCCGAAGCTAAATATTATTTACTAACAAAATCAGATATTTCTAAGGAAGAAAAACAAAAAAACACGTTAACAAACGAGGAAAAGACAACATTAGTTAAAATGCTTGAAGATAAATTTGGAGCTATTGTAACAAAACATGAGCGTTCTAATCGCATGGGTTGGGATAAGAGTGAAGAAGTAAAAATAAAGTCAATTATGCAAGAAATGACTTCAGTTGGTTTATATCAAGAAGCATGTAATATGGTTTTTTCATTAGATTCTTTCTTTAAACAACAAGATACAATAATTGAAAATATTATCTCAGAAATGGCCAGTGCAGGTCTATTTAAAGAAGCATTTGAAATGGCGCAATCCATCAAGCATTACAATGTCAGAGATAAAGTCGTTATAAATATAGTTTCAGAAATGATAACAGTCGGCTTATATCAGGAGGCCTTTAAAATGGCTCAATCTCTGAGAAATGATGCCAAGTTTGAAGCAATAAATGTTATTTTTTCAGAAATGATTGCGGCTGACTTATATCAAGAAGTTGCTGAAATGTCTCAATCTATTAATTGTGTAGACCAATACGGCCAAGCGATTAAAGACATAATTTTAAATATGACCAAAGTTGGTTTGTTTCAAGAAGGACTCCGCATGGCCCAATCACTTGGCTTCCACAATGGCAAAAGAGAATTATCCCAATATATAATTTCTGAAGCAGCTCAAACCGGTCAATACCAAGATGCCTTTGAAATGGCACAATCTATGGATCATGATTATGATAAGTGGGTAGCAATTATAAGTATAATTTCAGAAATGACTAGAGTTGGTTTATATCAAGACGCATTTAAAATGACTCAATCAATTAATGATATTGGTATTGATGACATATTTGGAATGAAAAAGGATAACTGGATATTAATAAAAGCCATCGTTTTAGGGATGACTAAGGTCGGCTTATTTCAAGATGCGTTTAAAACTGCGTTGTCTATCGAGCCATTTATTCATAATAGTTATAGAGATGATAAAAAAGATCATTATGAAGTGATACAATCCATCGCATTAGAAATGATAAAGACTGGGATAATTGATAAATTTTTACTTAAAAATATTATGGAATATCTTAGAACTGCTGGAGAAAAAGATCTATTATTAGAACTTTTAATAAAAATGGATGAAAAAAGATTGCTGAGCAGGGATTTATTAAGTCTAGCAGACGAATTTCTACGTAAATTTAAATATGATTTTGAAGCCTGGTTTCTATCGTTAAAGGATAGCAAAGAATGTTTGGTTTTGCGGGGACTTGCTCGACAATATTTGAGTGAAATTAACAATCAAAGAAAACAAGCCCCGTGTTTTTCGAAGCAATTTCGAAGCCTGAACTAAAATATGGGGAAGAGCCACGAACTTCGAATACAAATGCCTACGATTTACACTTGAGAGTATTAAGAATGCCAGAAAATGGCTCATATGCAAATATATTTATTATTGATCCAAAAGGAAAACATTGGCCACAGAACAGTTGTAATCAATATGGGCGGACCATTTGTAAATTAAAACCAGGGGAAAACACTTTTAGGATTTTCTTGCATAACAGCAATAAACAAGTTAGGGCTTATTTGGCTTATTACTATTCTTCCTTTAATGGCGATATATCTTGTGGTCGGAGTGAAATATTCATCATACCAAACCCTGATGCGAAGTAAAACCAACTAAAATTACTTGTTAACGAAAGGATGCTAAGGAGAAACCCTCTCCTTCTCAGATCAACCTTTCCCCCACAAATTTATTATGTTAGAATATCTTTAAATGAAATACGCTTTTTTTAAAGGTAAAATCGTCCCATTTAACGAAGCGAAGATCGGGATCATGACCCATGCGTTCAACTATGGTACCGGGGTTTTTGAGGGGATCAGAGGCTACTGGAACGCCGAAAAAAGACAGATGTTCATCGTCAAGCTGCGCGAGCATTATGAGCGGCTGGAGCGGTCTACCCAGCTCGCCTTAAAATCATCAGTTAAATATTCTTTGGCCGAACTAGAAAAGATCACCCTTGAACTGGTCAGGAAAAATGATTATCACGAAGATATTTATATTCGGCCGATCTATTACAAATCGCAAGAGAAGATCGGGCTCGGTTTAATAGGAGTTGAAGAAGATTTTTGCATGTTTGTCGCCCCGTTTGGCGCCTATCTTGATATAAGCAAGGGGATCAGAGTTTGTGTCTCCAAGTGGTGGAGGATCTCGGCCCATTCCGCTCCGCAGGGAGCGAAGATCAATGGCTCTTACTTTAATTCTTCTTTGGCTAAAGCCGAAGCGCTGGAAAAGGGATACGACGAAGCAATCCTCCTTTCACACGAAAAAACAGTTGCCGAAGGTTCGGGCGAGAATCTCTTCATGGTTAAAGACGGTAAGTTGATTACTCCACCATTATCAGAAACGATCTTGCCGGGAATTACCAGGGTTTGTATTATGACCTTAGCTAAAAATGAGTTAAAGATGGCGACCGTGGAAAGACAGATCAAACAAGAAGAACTATATTCAGCCGACGAACTTTTCTTCTGCGGTACAGGCGCCCAGGTTTCACCGATCATTGAAGTCGATGATAAAAAGATCAAAGAGGGGAAGGTTGGCCCGATAACTAAAAACATCCAAAGCCTTTACTTTGCCGCCGCCAGGGGCGATAATCCCAAATATAGCGATTGGGTTACGCCGGTCTACTAATGATTGTCGGGGTAGGGATCGATATTGTTGAGACCGAACGGATAAAAGATTCGATCAAAAAATACGGTGATAAGTTCTTAAAGAGGATTTTTACCAACAAGGAACTTAAATATTGCGGCCGACGGTCACACCAGCTAGCTGCCCGTTTTGCAGCTAAAGAAGCTTATTCAAAGGCGATTGGGACTGGGATCAGTGGCATTGACTGGAAAGAGATCGAGGTTTTTAATAATAAAGCCGGCAAACCTTTTCTATCAATTAGGGGAAAAGCCAGTAAAAAGGTTCATCTTAGCTTGTCGCACAGTCTACAGTACGCGGTCGCATCGGTTTATGTCGAAAAGTAAAACTTTCAAACTACCGAAAAGAAAACTGGATAGCCATAAGGGGACTTACGGTAAGGCGCTTATTGTCGCTGGCTCTTCTGGAATGCTGGGAGCCGCGGTTTTAGCTTCTCGTGGCTGTTTAAGATGCGGAGCCGGCCTCGTTTACCTCGCCGTCCCAACTGAACTTGTCAATTACGCCAACACCATGACCCCTGAAGTTATAGTTATTCCTCTTGAAAAGATAAGTGCTATCAATCCCGATGCGATCGCCATCGGTCCCGGTTTAGGCAACAAAACAGTTCAAATCCCAGCTAATCAACTTGTTGTAGATGCCGATGCACTATTCAACATGCCGCCAAACCCCACGATCATCACGCCGCATCAGGGCGAAATGGCTAGACTAATGGGAAAAACAGTTGATGAAGTACAAAGTAATCGCCTAGAAACAGCCAAAGCCGCCGCAAAGAAATATAATTGTATTGCCGTGCTTAAAGGAAATAAAACTGTTGTAGCCGACCAAGTTGGCAATACTTATATCAATTCAACCGGTAATCCCGGAATGGCAACTGGCGGAACAGGAGATGTTTTAACCGGCATGATCACTGCCTTCCTGGCCCAAGGAATCAACGCTTGGGAAGCGGCGACGTTTGGCGTATACTTACATGGATTAGCGGGCGATCTGGCGGCTAAAGAAAAAGGGGAATACAGCTTGATCGCGTCTGATATAATAGGGCAAATACCAAATGTTATACGAAAATATTTCTGAAAATATCGGCAATAGGACCATTCATTTCCTGGAAATTCTTGGCGAGATCGCCGATCTGGCCGGAAAAGTCGTCCGTGATATCTTTAGAGGAAAAGTCAACCTCAAGTTAACCCTCGAACAAATGGTTAAAGTCGGGGTTGATTCGCTCCCTCTGGCCCTCACCACTTCCGCTTTTGTCGGCATGGTTTTTGCGATCCAAATAGCGGCTGAATTTTCTAAGTTTGGCGCCGGTAAATATGTTGGGGGGCTGATGAGCGTCGCGATCACCCGCGAACTTGGCCCGGCGATCACCGGGATCGTAGTGGCGGCTCGCGTAGCCGCTTCGATCACCGCGGAAATCGGGACCATGAAGGTAACGGAGCAGATCGACGCGATGGAAGCGCTGGGGGTAAGCCCTGTCCGCTATTTAATTATCCCGCGATTCCTAGCAACGACCCTCATGCTCCCTCTGCTCACTATCCTGACGATCATTATGGCCTTTTTCGGTGGATATGTCGTCGCGATCTACGTTGGCAAGATCAATCCGGTCGAATACATGGACACCGCCCAATCATTGTCCAGATTATGGGATCTTTACGGCGGGTTGATGAAAACCGCCATTTTTGGCATGATCATTTCGATCGTCGCGTGTTATCGCGGCCTTAATACCAAAGGCGGGGCTAAGGGAGTAGGAGAGGCGACCACTTCTTCGGTCGTGATCACTTTGATCAGCCTTTTTATCGTCAATTATTTTCTCTCAATGCTGTTATTTAAATGATAAAATTCCAGAAACTAACTAAATATTTCGGCAAAGTTAAGGTCATCGAAGCTTGCGACCTGCAAATAGAGGACGGCTCCTCGGTCGCGATCATCGGCCCTTCCGGTTGCGGCAAGAGCACCATCCTAAGATTAATTATCCGCTTGATCGAACCGACCTCCGGCTCGATCTTTGTCAACCAGCAAAACGTCGGCCGGCTTTCGGATGATGAGCTGATCGAACTGCGCAAAAAGATCGGGATGATCTTCCAAACCTCGGCTTTATTCGACTCAATGAACGTCTATGAAAATGTGGCTTTTGCCCTGCGCGAGCATACGAATAAAAGCGAGCGGGAAATAAAGAGGATCGTGGCGGAAAAACTAAAAATGGTGGAACTGGAAGGGGTTGGCGAGCTGATGCCTTCTGAATTGTCAGGCGGGATGCAGCGCCGGGTTTGCATCGCCAGAGCGCTGGCTTTTGACCCCAAGATCATCCTTTACGACGAGCCGACCACCGGCCTTGACCCGATCACTTCTGTCACGATCGAGAATTTAATGGTAAAATTGGGCCGTGAATTAAAAGTTACGTCGATCCTGGTGACCCATGTTTTGCAAACGGTTTATCGGGTGGCCAACAAGGTTTACATGCTGAATGAAGGAAAGTTGATCGATATCGGCACGCCGGAAGAGACAAAAAACTCAAAAAATCCTATCGTCGCAAAATTTATTTCGGGAGGTTTGTAATATGGGACTGTCCAATTCAGCTAAAGTCGGGATTCTGATGGTTATCGCACTAACCATCTTGTCAATGGTCATTATCTGGAAGACGGAAATTTTTAAAATGAGGGAAGGTTATATTTTAACCGGGTCATTTAATAATATTGAGGGGCTAACGCTTGGTTCAGAAGTCCGTTTCCGCGGGTTAAAAGTCGGTAAAGTGACCAAGATCGACCCCAGTCCATATGATATTAAAGTATTTTCCGTGATCGAGCCGCGCATCAGGATCCCGGTCGATTCCAGCTTGCGCGTCGCTTACGACGGGATAGTCGGCTTAAAATATCTAGAGATCAAGCCGGGAACTTCGGAAGCCATGTATAATCCCTCCATGGAAATCTTAGGAGAGCGGACAGCGGCGATCGTCGACTTTATTGATATCGCGGCGCAGAACCTGGTCGAGACCAAGGCGATCCTGGAAAGTGTCCGGCTAATCATCGAAGACCCCGCCCTACAGCAAGCCTTTAAGAACGCGGTCTTTACGGCGGATAAGGCGGCCGGGAAAATTGAGCTGTTGACCGATGAGCTCCGGGAGACCAATCAAGGGATTAAGGATATCGTTGGCGACCCGAAATTCCAGGCAAATGTTAAGGGGACGATCGGCGAGACCGAAAAGACCCTTTCTTCCGCCAACCGCTTCTTTGAAAGCGTGGGAAAAGTGAATTTACGCGCTTCCGGCGGCGTTGATGTCGGCAGTACAGCTAATGCGGTCCGCGGCGACGTTGACATCATCCAAAACGAAAAGACTTATTACCGGATCGGGTTTGGCGAAGGTCCGACCAGGCAGATGAGTTTGCTTGATTTTCTCTTGACCAATAAGATCAATGAAAGCGTTGGCTACCGGTTAGGTGTGATCAATAGCCAGTTGGGTGGCGGGATGTTCATCAAGTCTAATTTTGGGGGAAATATGCTGGCCGATATTTATGATATCAATAACCCACGGCCAAATGCTCCGAAGGTCCGCGTGGGCTACGAACATGAGATCCAGCCGTACATGGATATGCTCGTTCAGGGTGACGACATGTTGAACGGAGCAACTCGGAACTATATGCTCGGGATCAGGGTCAAATCGGTCGGGGATAAATTATTCTAAGGCTTGACAGGTAGTAGCGCAGGACGTAGAATTCAAAAATGAAAGGGAGGTGTTTTTATAATGGCGGAAGTTAAAGCTTATTGTGTCAAATGCAAAAAGAAACAGACCATGCAAGATGCGAAGGTCGTAACAATGAAGAATGGCCGAAAGGCGTCTAAGGGAAAATGTCCTGATTGCGGGACCAGCATGTTCCGGATCGGCGGATAGTTTCTGTTTGCTAACTAGTTAGCAAAAGGGGTCGTATTGAGAGATACGGCCTTTTTTGTTATAATCGGGAACAATGCCTCACGAAAAGTTTGTCCATCTTCATACCCATACCGAATACAGCCTGCTCGATGGCGCCTGCCGGATCGCTGACCTCATAAAGAGGGCCAAAGAACATAATATGCCGGCATTGGCCGTCACCGACCACGGAAACATGTACGCCGCGGTTGATTTTTACCGCCAAGCTAAGGAAACCGAGGTAAAACCGATAATCGGTTGCGAACTTTATGTCGCGCCAAGGTCCCGCCACGATAAAGAGACCAAAGAAGACCGCTCTCCCTACCATTTAACCGCTTTGGTCAAAAATGAAACTGGCTACAAAAATCTGGTTAATCTGGTTTCATTAGCCTCGATCGAAGGGTTTTATAATCGCCCTCGGGTTGACCGTGAACTCCTGGAAAAATACCATGAAGGACTGATCATTCTATCTGGCTGTGCTGATGGGGAAATTTCCCGGGCTCTCTTAGAAGGGGACAAAGCCAAGGCTAAAGGCATTGCTCTGCGGCAAAGAGAGCTTTGGGGCGATGATTATTATCTCGAAGTCATGGATTTGAAAATGGAGCAATTTGCCGGACTCAAGCCGGCTTTTGGCGAACTCTCAAAAGAAACTGGGATCCCACTAGTAGCCACAAATGACGTCCATTGTTTGACCCGTGAAGATATCTATCTGCAAGATGTCCTGCTTTGCATCCAAACTAATGCTTTCTTAGATGATGAAAAACGTTTTAAGTTTGACTCCCAAGAATTTTACATGAAAACTCCAGCGGAAATGGCCCGGCTTTTTGCCGAAGTGCCGCAAGCGATAACTAATACCTTGGCCATCGCGGAAAAATGCGACTTTAAATTAGAAATGGGGGTTCTCCACCTGCCAAACTTTGAAGTACCAGAAGGAAATACCCCGGAATCTTTCCTGGAAAAATTAGTTTGGGAAGGGATAAAAAAGAAATATGGGTCGCTCCTCCCGCCCGAAGTTATCGACCGGGTAAAGTACGAGCTCTACACTATTGAAAAGATGGGTTACGCCTCATATTTCTTGATCGTCCAAGATTTCATCAATTGGGCCAAAACTAATGGGATCCAGGTTGGACCGGGCAGGGGTTCAGCTGGCGGCAGTATCGTCTCTTACGCTTTGGGCATCACTAATATTGAACCGCTAAAATACGGCTTGATCTTTGAACGTTTTCTCAACCTCGAGCGAATTTCCATGCCTGATATTGATATTGACTTTTGTTTTGAAAACCGGGGAAAAGTTATTGAATATGTAACTAAAAAATATGGTTCTGACCATGTCGCCCAAATCATCACCTTTGGAACGATGGCGGCGCGGGCAGCGATCCGCGATGTCGGCCGGGTCCAAAGAGTCCCACTGCCCGAAGTAGATAAGATCGCCAAGCTTGTCCCGATCGGTCCCGATGTAACACTTTCTTCCGCCCTGAGCGGGGTCAAAGAACTTAAAACAGCATACGAGAATCCGATCATCAAAAAACTGCTTGATACCGCCATGGGAATTGAAGGGATGGTCCGCCACGCTTCGGTCCACGCCGCTGGCGTAGTGATCTCCCAAAAGCCGGTGATGGAATACGCGCCGCTCCAACGGCTCGATGAAAACTCAATCGTCACCCAATATACGATGAACGATTTAGACAAAATTGGTCTCCTTAAAATGGATTTTTTAGGGTTACGTAATTTGACTATGATCGCCCACGCGGTCGAGATACTGAAGAAAAACCGGAATATTGATGTTGATATCAATACTATTCCGCTTGATGATCTCAATACATACCGTCTTTTTAATGCCGGCGATACGATCGGGATTTTCCAGCTTGAAAGCCGGGGGATGCAACAACTAATAAAAGACCTTAAGCCATCTTATTTTGAAGAAATTATCGCCTTACTCGCCTTGTATCGACCAGGGCCGCTCGAAAGCGGCATGGTCGAAGATTTTGTCAAACGGAAACATAAAAAGGTCCCGATCAAGTATGAACTGCCGGAACTGCAACCGATCCTGCGGGAAACCTACGGCGTCATCCTTTACCAGGAACAAGTGATGGAGATCGCCAGTAAGATCGCCGGCTTTTCGATGGGACAAGCGGATGTCCTGCGCGCCGCCATGGGTAAGAAAAAAGTTAAGGAGATGGAGAAGCAGAAAGAGCACTTTATCGAAGGGGCGGTCAAGCGGGGGATATCAAAACACAAAGCGGCCGAGCTATTTAATCTCTGCGCCAAGTTCGCCGGTTACGGTTTCAATAAGTCACACTCAACCTGTTACGCTTTTATCTCATACCAGACCGCTTATTTAAAGGCTAATTTCCCGGCCGAGTTTTTAGCGGCGCTCCTAACTTCCGTCATGGGAAATACTGACAAAACCCGGCTCTATCTAGCCGAAGCCAAGAAAATGAACCAAAAGATCCTGCCGCCCGATGTTAACGAGAGCGAGCGGACATTTACCGTCACCAAAGAGGGGATCAGGTTTGGTTTGACCGCCATTAAAAACGTCGGCATTGCCGCCATCGATTCGATCTTAGAAGCGAGAACCAAAGGCGGCCCCTTTGCTTCGTTCGATGATTTTTATAACCGGGTTGATACCAGGACGGTTAATAAAAAAGTTGTAGAAAGCCTGATCAAAGCTGGGGCGTTTGATTCTTTTGCCCAGGGAAGGGCTTTTCTCCTTTCTAATGTTGAGCGGATGATCAGTCGGATGAAC
>JBDRLW010000033.1:0-16888 GCA_043812655.1 bacterium
GTACAATATAATCATTTTTATCGTACATTCCGTCAAACGAATCAAGGTTATTGACCATTTTTTCCAGGGCTTCGGCCCTAGCCGCAAGGTCTTCCGATCTTATTGCCGATTCTAAGTCCGTAACAAAAAAATATTCGGCTAGGTCGGCAACCCCAAGACCAGACAGCATCCCTTTGATATAAGCTTCACGAAAAGGGAGTTCTTTCCCCTCCAAGACAAAATGGCCGGCTGATCTAATATATTGCCCTATCTTTTCTTCGTCATCATAATATTTTTCGGCGATCAAAGCGATCATTTTGCCAAGGTTAAAAGGAGCTTCCGCGTGTATGTCGGCTAATATGTAAAGCAAAAGGTTGGCCTGGCTTTCGTTGTTTCCCGGTCTTTCTTTTGCCCCATATTCACAAAGAAATTTAACCTGGCCAGCCAAAGATAAGCTCCTGATATAAACATTAAACGCTTGCCGCGCCTGCTCATCGGTCAAGTCATCGCGGTCGATAAATTTTTGCGCTTCTTTCCTTTTGATCGGGACAAAAACCTCTTTTTCTTCCCCGATCCGGCCGACTATCGCGCTGATGACATTATCAACACTCCGTTCTTCATCGTGGCGAACTTTTATTCCCTTGGGAATACCTTCTTCCAGGAACTGCCGCAAAGCCGGCAGGTCTATTCTTTTCTCGTTTATCCCCATTTCCCCCAGGAGATCCGATCGTATCCCGATCCGGCCAGCCATAATTTCCAATAAGGAGACTTCCTGGTTCGCGGGCGACAAATATCCTTGCATCTTTCTCACCCTAATTTCTTCCGGAAGTTGTGCCAACGGCTTAACCTTAAAAATCCTGGGAAACGGCCTGGGGATCTTTTCACGAATAAAATTGATCGGCTTAAAATTCATTTTGATAATTGTATATTCAATTAGCGTTCTCCCGCTCGCTAATCAACATATTTACCCGGCGAATAAACTCCCGTTGACCAGGCGGTTCCGCGAAAAGGGAGCTTGCCATATACGCGATTATATCTTGCCGCCTTGGTCTATCATCATTATGTAAATTCAAAGCGACAACCATGGCAAACTGCGACTGATACTCAACTAAAGGGCCAGAATCTTGCAGATGCTTGATTATTGCTCCAATGATGTTTTCAACATCAGGGCCGTTTTCATTAATTATCCGGTTGAGCTCGTGGAGGCTTTTTCTCTCTCCCAACACCGACATCACGCCGCTTAAATATGAACTAACTTCAGGCTTAGGGACCCGGTTGTTGGTAATCCGGCCATAAATATAGCCTCCTGCTTTTTCCGCGTATTCCAGTTGTTCATCAATATCGCCAGGGAAAAGCCGTTCCGAAAGGGCGGCAACGCATATCCCCATTTCCACTCCGTCAAATTCCAGCTCTTTGACTACCATGATCAACCAGTTCTCTTGTTGTATTTTACTATTGGGATGAGTCGTTAACGCTTCTGCCATTAAAATCTTTATTTTCTCCTGAAACGTTGATCTTTTCACGCGGGCCAAAAATCCCCTACCAGGCATTAACATCGCCTCTCTGTTCATTGTGTAGGCCGGCTTCGGGTATATTTTATACGCCATAGACTCTTCTCTTCTCCTTTACGGGGTTAGTTCCCCCTGCTATAATTTATATCGATAGTTTTGGAGGAAATTTCATGTTAAAAGTCCAAGTTAAGGTCTTACCGCACGGAAAAGAGCTCCCTTTGCCAAAATATATGAGCATCCATGCCGCCGGGATGGACCTCTACGCCGCGGTTGAGAAGGACCTGATAATCCCGTCCGGCGAGTGGAAGCTTGTCCCGACTGGCCTGGCAATTGCTCTACCTGATGGTTATGAAGCGCAGGTGCGGCCGCGGTCTGGTTTGGCGCTCAAACAAGGCGTTTCTGTCCTTAATACGCCAGGAACCGTCGACGCCGATTACCGGGGTGAAGTTGGGGTGATCCTGATGAACCACAGTAAAGGTGATTTGATCGTTAAACGCGGCGACCGGATCGCCCAGATGATCATCAACAAATACGAACGGATCGTTTTTGAGGAAGTGGCTGAATTGCCAGCTTCAGAGCGAGGAGCTGGAGGGTTTGGGCATACTGGGAAGTAATGAAAAATGAAGGTAAAATTCTGAATTATATGCCGAAGGCATTCCTTCATTTTTAATTAAGTCATTTTTCATTTTTCATTAATCAGTTAAGGAGGAAAATCATGATAAAGGTCATAGTTAACGGCGCTAAAGGAAAGATGGGGCTTGAGACGGTAAAAGCGGTCGGGAAAGAAGCGGACCTAAAATTAGTCGCGCAGACCGACGCGGGAGATGACTTAGCCAGCGAGATCAAAAAGAGCGGCGCCAAAGTTGTCGTCGACTTCACCCAGCCTAAAGTGGTTATGGAAAACATCCGGACGATTTTAAATAGCGGGGTCCATGGAGTGATCGGCACGACGGGAATTAGCCCAGCAGACTTAGAAGAGATCAAAAAACTATGCGAGAAAAATAAAGTTAATTGCCTGGTCGCGCCAAACTTCGCGGTCGGGGCCGTCTTGATGATGAAGTTCGCCAGTGAAGCGATCAAACATCTGCCCAGCGCCGAGATCATCGAGTTCCACCACGAGACCAAGGTAGATAAACCGTCGGGAACGGCGGTGAAGACCGCCCATTTAATGGGAAAAGAGATCCCGATCCATTCCGTCCGCTTGCCGGGATTAGTCGCCCACCAAGAAGTGATCTTTGGCGGGTTGGGGCAGACGCTGACGATCAGGCACGATACGATCAACCGGGAATCTTTTATGCCCGGCGTGGTACTGGCGATCCGCAAGATCAAAAGCTTAAGCGGGCTGGTTTATGGCCTCGAACACCTACTATAAAGTCGCGGCGGATAATAGGAAGGCCCGCTTTGATTACGCGATCATTGAAGTCTATAAGGCTGGGCTAGTCTTGACCGGAAATGAGGTAAAGTCGATCCGCCTGGGACGCCTCAACCTGCAAGACAGTTTTGGCCGGGTCGAGAATGGCGAAGTCTGGCTCTATCATATCCACATCACCCCCTATTCTTCCGCCGACGTCAATAAGATCGATCCGCTAAGACGCCGCAAAGTCTTGCTGCAAAAAAGAGAAATGCTGAAATTGATCGGCAAAGTGGCCGAAAAAGGATTGACACTAATTCCTCTTAAGGTATACTTTGAAGGAAATTGGGCGAAGGTTGACCTAGCCTTGGCCAAAGCGAAAAGGAAATACGAGAAGCGTGATACAATTAGACGTAAAACAGTTGAAAGAGAAATTGAGGCAGCTTTTAAAGGAAAAAATAATGCCCACAAATCTAGACAATAAAAAATATACCGTCGCCGACCTTTACGCCGAAGCGGAAAAGTTGGTCCGCGGTGAAATGGCCGGGATCAAAAAGAGCGAATTGACGGAAACAGAAAATAAAAAGAGCCAAGAATTGGCCAAAGCTATTTCTAAAATGGTCCTCAAGGAGATGAAACTGGTATGAGCATTAACGTCCCGGGCGACAAACCGTTCACCCCGCCGATCAATCCCAAAGGGCTGCAGCCGGAGGTCAAGCCGGAAGAAAAGCTCGTCCAAAAACCGGCCGTCCAACAGCCGGCCAGGCCGGGGATCGGACGCGGTCCCGAGCTTGACACCCACGCCCTCTCGACCCGGATGGCGATCATCGCGGCTGAAGCTAAAGAAAAAGAGCTGAAGTTTGAAGACATTATCGACCGCGTCATCCAGGAGACCGGGACGACCAACCCGCAAGGGGCGATGGAAGAGGCTAGTAAGCGCAAGCAAAAAGAGATCGAAGACGAGATCATCGCGATCAAAGAGAACAAGGAATTAATGGACGACGCCGAGAGCTGGCACATGTTGGAGGAAATGTTATTAAATATGAACGAGGATCAAGCGAACGGCTTTTTATCGTTATTACAGGAAGCAGTGCACGGTTTCATTTAATAAATTCCAAATTACAAGCACCAAACTACAAACAATACCAAAATATCAAATCGCAATATTAAAAGGTTTTTATTTGATGTTTTTGATTTAAATATTTAGATTTATTTGTAATTTGGAACTTGTTATTTGTTATTTCCCGCCGCAAGGCGGGCGCGTGGGGCTGTAAGGGTTTTGACGGGGAGTTGTGGCCGCGGAAGCTGCGAGCCGAGGATGTCATCTCACCTCGTAAATCAAGATGGCAAATTTTAAGTGCAAACACACCTGCACAAGCGTTTGGGAGTCTCAAGAACCTGATGGCTAGCGTCATCTGGACTGAAACCCCAGCGTTAGCTCTCGCTTAATAAAATAAGCGGGACCGCCTTCCGGGTTCGCCGATAGGTCCGGGGTTAGGCGTTATTTTGTCGGCTACGTAACTTGTTTTTTCTGGTTGGCAGGCTACAAAGTAAAAGACATCGGATAGCTTAAGAAATTCCTCGTTTCAGGTCAAATCTTAAGCGAACTTTTAATTGAAGCTACGCTCGTAGCGGCTTTCGGGGTTGCCTTTCCGGACAGGGGTTCGACTCCCCTCAGCTCCACCATTTTATTTAATCTTCCACTTGCCAAAAGCAGAACAAATATAGGATAATAGGCTCAAATGACTACTCGTCCTCGCAGAAGTAGCTTAACTTTAGATATTTTAAATGTTGCAAAAAAAATGACATTAAAAGCAAAGCTGCAAGAAAGCGAAATCCTTTACCGGAGGCTGGTCGAACTTTCACCCGAAGGCGTTGCCATCTATAGCGGCGGCAAAATCGTTTTCGCCAACGGCGCGGCCGCCAATCTGCTCGGCGCGACCAGTCCTGAAGAGCTGGCCGGCCAGCCGTTAATGGGCTTCATCCATTCAAGCAGTCAAAAAAGCTTTTCGGAGCGGGCAGAAAAAATGCTGGCCGAGGGAATCCCAATGCCGTCGGCGGAAGAGACCTTTGTCCGCTTGGACGGCGCTTCAATTTTGTTAGAGACCGCGGCTACTCCGCTAAACTATAAAGACCATCCCGCGATCATGCTTTTGGTCCGTGATATTTCCGGGTTGCGCGAATCTGAAAATCGGCTGCGGCTCATCTTTAATTCTACGGTCAACGTCATGATCCAGCTTAATAATGAAGGGGAGATCATTGATATTAACGACAAAGGCTTATCTTTTCTGGCTGAAGACAAAAATAATGTTGTCGGTAAAAATCTGGCGGCTTTTAGCCATTTTTTTACGGAAGGAAGCCTTGAGCTTATCCTAAAAAAATTCGCCGCCAAGGATATCGGCCAGGGGGTCAAGCCTTACGTTGTAGAAGCGAACGATAAAAACGGCCGCCAGTTGTTCTTTGAGCTGAGCGCCGCGATCCTAAGCGATCAAAACAATAATGTCACCGGAGAATTGATCGTCCTGCACGACATAACTGAAAACTTAAGGTTCATGGAGAAAATAAAAGAAAAGAACCAAGAGCTGGAACAACTATACAAAATTAAAAGTGATTTCACCACCTCTATTACCCACGAGCTCCGAACTCCGCTGACCCCGCTCAAAGAAGGGATCGGCCTGATCTTAGATGAAACAATGGGCCCGCTCAATGAGAAACAAAAACACTTGCTGTCTTTAGCCAAGCGAAACATTGATCGCCTCTACCGCTTGATCATTAATATCCTTGATTTTGCCAAACTCGAACAAAGTAAAATGACCTTCAATTTACAAGAAAATGACCTGCTCCGGATCATTAAGGAATGCGCTGAAAGCTTAAACGGCACTTTTGATAGTCGAGGCCTATACCTAAGAACCGACTTGCCGGCCGACCTGCCGGCTTTTAACTTTGACTCCGACCGGATCACCCAAGTTATCTTTAACCTTCTGGATAATGCCCTTAAGTTCACCGAAAAAGGGGGGGATCACTGTCACCCTTACCCCTCAAGTGAAGCAACAAATGGTCGAGGTTTGCGTGGCGGATACAGGCAAAGGTTTTTCCAACAAAGACCAGGAGCGGGTATTTGAAAAATATGTCCAACTAAGCGATAAAGTAAAAGGGAAGATCAGCGGCACCGGCCTGGGACTAACGATCTGCCAAGAGATCATCAAGCATCATGGCGGCAAGATCTGGTCCATGTCGCAGCCTGGCAAAGGGAGCAAGTTCTTTTTCACTTTGCCGACAAACCGATGAAAGGAGATGAAAATGAAAAAAACTATTTTGTTGATTGACGATGAATCCGATATTATTATGGTCACGACCGTCCGCTTGGAAAACGCCGGCTATCAGGTGTTAACAGCCAAAGATGGAGAGGACGGGTTAAGCATGGCTAAAAAGGCTAAGCCAGACCTGATCCTGCTAGACCTATTATTGCCAAAGATGAGAGGCGAAGAGGTCTGTAAGATACTTAAGTCTGATCCGGAATTCAAACAGATCCCGATCATCCTTTTTACCGCTAGCCAAGCAGGAAAGGTAGAAGACGTCGCTAAAAACACTGGCGCCGATAGCTATATTTTAAAACCATTCGAGTCCGACACCCTTATGGCAAAGATCAAGGAATTTCTTCCCGTATAACCTATTCACTCAGCCAAGCGGGCGGGGTTTCTTCTGACTCGCTGTTTTCCTCCGGCGCGGTTGTGGCTGGTTTTGTTTTTTTAACCGCTTTAGCTTTCGCTATCGCCTTTTCTTTCTCGCTAAGTTTACGCCTCATTTCTTTCATGTCCTCGGCGTATTTTTTCTTCAGCGCGGCCAATTCTTCGGCCAGCTTAATTTTAACGCTAAGATCGACCGGTTGCGGCTTAATTGTCGTCGTTGCCTTGGAAACCATGCTTTCTTTTGTTGGAATGATTGGCGGCACAATGACCCGGGGTGCGCCTCTTTGTAAGATTTGCCACTTTTTCCCGTCCAGCTTCCAAGTCTTTCCGGTTTCGGTATCAAGCAAAACGGTCCTTTTTCCCCACCCAAAACCTGATCCCTTGTCCGAATAAATCTGAAATCGTCCGGCCGCGGCTAAAACTGAAGTAGCTAAAAATGCTATCGCCAATAATGAAACCACTGTCTTATTCATGATTGGCTCCTCCTGTACCCTATATTATCTCATGGATATCACGGTTTGCCAAGCGCGTTAAAGGAGACAGAGTAGTCGTTCCTGGCGTTCCAGATCAGGTACCGTTCGATCTCCGCGTCTTTGCAGCCTTTAATTTGCTCAAGAATATAATTCGGGCCGTAGTTTGGAGACCTTAAGTTAAACCCTTGGATCCAAGGAACTAGGGCGACCGCTTCACCAGACAAGATCTCTTTTGCCCGGGCCACTCCCGCGTTCATAAAATAATATGGATAAGAGCCGGGATTGCCATAGCCGTCATAACCGGCGTGAAAATGAGAAGGATAAAGCATCGGCGAGATAACGTCTAAATATGGAGCCATCCTTTTTAGGTCCTGGCCTAAAGCGGCGATGTCGTTTTTGCTCTGCCAAGCGGTGACGCCAAAAATATCGACTGCGATCGAGGTGTTATATTTTGTCAGGCGCTCTTTGACCCCCCGCAGGAATTCGCAAATGATATCAACCCTCGTAACCCCTTCTTTAATATGGGGATAAACCGCGTTCCTGGCTCCCCCTTCGGCCGGGAACCGGATATAATCAAATTGGACTTCATCAACTCCCGAAAGAGCGGCGGTCTCGGCTATTAATTCATTATATAACCTAACCTCGTCCGAGTAAGGATCGGCCCACTTCCCCCCTTTTAAGTCCCGGTAAAGACCCCCCCCCGCTACTTTCACGCCTAAATCTTGCCTGGCCAAAACTAAATGGTCGTCTTTTATTACTACGATCCTGGCTGAAACAATAAACCCCTCGTCGTGCAATTCTTTGGTTAATTTTTTCAGCCAAGGATCAGCGGCCGCTTTTGTTCCCGGGGTTAGTTTTTTGTCTTTGATCAGCTCAAATAATGGTTTGGCAATTATTTCTTTAACGTCAATGACCAGCGTATTAATGCCGCTCTTTTTAGCCCCCGCCCGCAGCCTGCCAAAGCGGACCGGCAAATTAGCCATGGTGGCCGTAACATAGACCCCTTTATCGGAGATGGTTTTCTTTTTAGGTAAGATCGTCTCGCCATTTGTCGTCTCTTCCGCCGTCCCCTCACCTCTCCCACGGACCAAAACGATCCCAACGACCACGGCGATCAACAGCAAAATAGCTAGTAGGATAAAACGTTTTTTCATAACCATCTTGTATTTTAACACACCCTATTGTATTATATATATGCGACTTATTAATTTGACATTTGACATTTGTCATTTGTCATTTACCGGAGGTAATTATGTCAAATCCTTTAGTTATGGTGGTAGATGATGAAGTTGATGTCGCTAACGCGATCGCCAACACGATAAAAGATACCAAGCGCTATGATGTGGTTGTCGCCAATTCAGCTAAAGATGGTTTAAATCTTTTAGCCAAGAACAAAGTGTTTTTAGGGCTGGGTGGCAATAAGATCCGCTTGATCCTGCTCGACATTAAGATGCCAGAAATGGACGGCCTCCAATTCCTCGAAAAAGTCCGCAAAGATTACGGCGAAGATATCGGCGTCTCGATGCTGACCGCCTGGGAAGACGAGGAAAAGTGGGACAAAGCGACTTCCGGTTTTGTCATCAACTACATCAAGAAGCCTTTTAAAGGTGAAGAATTGATCACGACCGTTGACGGCTTTTTTGAAGGCCGGGAAGGCAAGATGGTCCTCGACACCTTTGAGCGGCACATTGGCAAAAAAGAAGAATTCAAAAAAAACCCGCCTAAAAAAGAAGCTTAAAAGTTGTCCCTTTCCCGACTTCGCTCTCGACCTTGATGTCGCCCCCGTGTTCGCGGACGATCCGATAAACGATCGATAAGCCCAAGCCAGTTCCTTCGTGCCTGGTCGAGTAAAAAGGATCGAATATTTTCTCTTTGATCTCATCAGGGATCCCTTTCCCCGTGTCGATAACTTCGATCGCCACTCGCCCCTCTTCCATATAAGATTTAACAGTAAGTTTGCCGCCGCTCGGCATCGCTTCAACCGCGTTCTGGATCAAATTAACCAACACTTCCTGCAATTCAACGTGATCCCCTTTAATGGCATTAATTTGGCCAAGTTCTTTATGGCAAGTAATGTGGCCTAAACTAAAACAGAGGAACGTGGCATCGATCAATTCATTTAAATTCACTTCAGTTATCTGTTTAGGCTTTTCTTTGGCCAGGCTAAGCATCCGTTGGACAATGCCGGCGATCCGATCGATGTGCCTTAAAACCAGGTCCCGGAATTTCTGCAATTCCTCTAAGCTCCGTTCATTATTCGCGATCCTTTCCGCTTCCGCCCTGATCACTGTCAGAGGGTTCCTGATCTCGTGCGTCACACCAGCCGTCAACGTCCCCAGCGAAGCCAAGCGCTGTGACCGCTCCATTTGTTTCTCTACTATCTCCAAATCACCCTTAATTTTTTCGTAGGACCGGGTGTGGTCAAGTGAGATCGCTACCTGGTTGGCTAAAACCTCTAAAAGACGCAGGTCCTCATCGGTATAAGCGTTTTCCGACATCTTTGGCCCCAAAGCAAAAAAAGCGATCAAACGGTCTTCCAGCAAACACGGGACAACCAAAGAGGCGCCGAGTTCTTTCACCTCGTGCAGTGGCTGCCGTTTGGCGATTAATTCCTTCACCAGATCACTGTCATTATCAACGCTTTGTCCTCCTGGTTGAGGCTTGTATGTTTCTTTGTTGTAAACTAAATAGCAGTGCGAAGTCCTTTCTATCTCACTAAATTTTTCCGGCAAGAATATTTTCGGGTTAGAGATCTCCACAACATTATAAAATGTGTCATACAGCACGCCTAATATATGGGGCAGCTGCAGCTTTTCGCCGACTTTCGAGCTGGCGTCAGATAATTCCTTATAATAATCATACTTGCCCCGCAGGAATAATTTATCTGATGTCGTTTGCAGGAAAAATCTTATCCCCTGGAAGGTCTCACCGACAATCACGCCGTAAACAATGGAGCCCAAAATAAATGGCCAGCCAATTACAGAAGAGACAAATGTTTCATAGGCCAAGATCAGGCCAATGTAAATGCCCCCTAAAAAAACGATCGTCAACAATTCCGCCGCCGCCCGGCTGATGACCACGGAGATGTCCATAAGTCGAAGCTTCACAATGGCATAAGAAGTAAAGGCAACTAAAATCAATGTAAAAAATGGCCCAATATTAACATATCTTGATGTCCCAAGAGCCGGTAAAGCTAAATTAAAGAGGATGCCAAAGATAAAAGACAAAAACAGCCCAGCAAAAACATACTTAATTTGATTCCTTTCCTGGCCTTTACTGTTTTGATATTTCTTATAGAAATTAAAAATACCCCAAAAAAAATAAGCTAAAAAATAAAGGGCAAAAAGAGGATAGGCCGCCCCCCAAATTGCTACGGGCCCAGACAAAGCCAATTCCCCCTTCGCTAAAATCAATCTGGTGGGGATTATAAATAAAAAAACCACCGTTGGTAATATTGTTATCAGCTTAACTTTTTTACTTATTTCACCGCTTGGGAAAATAAAACTAAAATTAAGAAAATAATATGCTATTAGCACCGGCCCTAAAAAAATATATTTTCCCCAAAACTCTACCTCTCCAACATTTTGGGAGTGTTGCAGCATATAAGCGGCAAAAGCCCATAAGGAAAGAGAAAAACAAAAAAAGGCAAAATAAAAACCGCTTTTTGCCCTGGATGTACGTAGTAAAACATAAAAGCCTAAGAGACATTGAACAAAAAGAAGAAATAGGGTTAGTAACACTTAGTTTACCCCTTTAACATAAAGTAATATTATCCTGATCATTTAATGATAGCCTTAATTGAGTGAAATTTCAATCTCCTTCTATCGATAGAAACTTAAGAAACAATCACTTTACGTAAAAGGAGACACAATGAGTAAATTATTATTGGTTGGAGGCTTAAGTAAAACTGATCTATCGGGAAAAGTCCCTGGACCCGGCCAATTAATGCTAAGAAGAGCGTTAAGAAGCGCTAGCCATGATGCGCAAGTAGCAAACTTCGCGACCTCTCTCTCACCCAGAATGTTTCCCCCACTTATTGTAAAAGAATTGGCAGACATTTTTGCGCGGAGCGTTAAGCCTGTCGTGGTAGAAGGCAAAAGTCTTTTGGCCAGGTTCTGGAAAATTCCCCAATTTAAGAATGATATGGAAACATTAAAAAAGCTTTCCCAACAATTGACGGCAATTGAACAATCGGTTTTCCAACAATTAGGCCAAGAACTTTCAACTAAAATCAAAAACGAAGGAATTGACGCGGTCGGGTTTTCCCTATATTTGGGCAGCAGCACCACCGGCTCCATGATCATGTCTAACATTATCAGGGCAGAAAACCCTACCCTACCCATCTTTTTTGGCGGACCGCAAACTAGCCATTTTGCCAGCTCGATCTATCGGGGAACATCAGCGCCAACCGCACTTGTTGTCGGCGAAGGAGAGCTCTCTATTATCCGTTTAGCTAATATTATCGGAGACCTAAAAGCCGGCAATTTAAACCAATTAAGCGATATTCCTAACCTCGTCTTTCAGAATGAGGCAGGAAAAATTATCGCTACCCCAAGGCAACGCCTTTCCTTGCAAGACTGGGTCGCAATGTCAGCCGGAAATTACGAAGACCAGGATTTCAAAGGGGTAATGAAATATGCTTTTATCGAGGCTTCGCGCGGCTGTCTTTATCGTTGCCGTTTCTGCCCCCAGCCGATGCTTAGCGGCTCGGACAGATATTTAAAACCGGCCAAAAACGTCGTCGATGAAATGATCGCGCTCTATAATAAATTTGGTCTCACCCATTTTGAGCTAGTGGGAAGCAGCACCCCTCCCAGCCAGGCCGAGGAAATCGCCGATGAGCTCATCGGCAGAAGACTGCAGGGAAAATTCAACTGGGTCCTTTTTATGAGGGGCAGAGATGAACGCGCAAAAACTGCAGACCCCATCGAGTTAATGAAAAAACTTCATTCAGCCGGCGCTTCATCGATCTTTTTTGGCGTTGAAGCAGCCGATAATGAGACATTAAAACTTATGGGTAAAGGAGAGAAAATAGAAGACATTAAAGCCGCCATGATCGCGGCTAGGACCGCTGGCATCGCCACGATCGGCAGCTTTATTTATCCATATCCAGGAATGCCAGCAAACGAGGGCAAGCTTATTATTGATTTTCTCAAAGAGACGCGTCCTCTTTCCGCGCCGTCCCAGGCGCTTGGATTGTATCCTGGAACTTATGTATCAGACCACGCGGCAGAAGCGGGAATTGAAGTTGTCTATCCTATCCAAAGAGACCAATTTTTATACCAGATAGAACAAAAAGCCCAGCCAACAATGCAAAGTCCAGAGGTTTTAGATTATCTTTTACAATACCCCCTAATCCTTTCACTTCCCATGCGGTTCTGGCCGCCATTGCCTTATAAAATCGACGGAAATAATTATCAGGAATATGTTAAGCTGTCAAACAAGCTCCAAACAGAAATTGCCAAGCTTGGGATTTTATTAGGTTTTTCACATAGCCACTATTTAATCTCTCAAGTCTTAGGCCTCTCCCCCACAGACCTGTCTAAAGAAATGTTCTATTGCAGTTTGACTGGTGATCCGGCAGCGACTGAATCTCTAATAAGCAGGTTTAATGATAAGGTAAATAAGTAGCAGTCGAAAATTATTGTTTGTTTTTTCTCTTTTTTCTAAAAATAAACCTTATTGGATAAACTATATCAACGATCACTTTAGTCAACAACGCCCTCCAAAAAGTAAAGTCCCCCGCAAAAACAAAAGCGTCGTTTGGCCCTAAGCCCGGAATCAAGTCTTTCTCGTTATCTACCCTCTTTGAACTATAAGCACCGCGCTGAACATTGTTCTCGTCTAATTCCCAGCCTTGTTTCTTAGCGGCATATTGGATCATTTGTTGCTGCCTGTCTTTTGGTTTTCTACCGATCGGCGTAACTCCCGCAAAATGGCGGTTACAAGCAGTCCAAACTGCTTCATTCTGGGTTCTCACTACCATTGGAGCCGCAACAAACGGCCTTTTAAAGAATTTTATGCCCTTAAGGGAAAAAGCAACCGCACTTTTAGCGGCCCTAATTAAATCATAATTAAGCTTTATCAGCCACCCCTTTCGGCGATGATCAGGGTGGACCATTGTTCCCCATAATAGGGTTAATTTTTCTCTCTCGCCTTTATTGTTCGTATAGCCATCAAAATATCTTGATGTTCCAAAAGCAACAACCTTCCCATCCATATCCCTAACTGTTTCAGAGACGCTCACTTTTATTAAATGATCTGTCATCTCCTGCGCAGTTGGGGTTTGTCCAATCGCAGAGGCAGTCAACGCTTGGGCATCGCTAACAACTCTCGCTCTAATTTCCTCGTTTTCTCCAAAATTTAGCGCTGGGTCATGGTTAACCTCAATTTGGTAACCAAGGAACCCATCAACATAACTCGAATCGCTATATTGATCCATTCTTGTGGTCATTCTCGTATCACTGGAAGCGGGAACAAGAGCAAGAGATCCTTCCGCTGACTTTGGCTCCTCTGTAATAGGCGCCAGCTTCGGCGAGGATGTAGACCCACTTTTACCAACGCCATCGGTGGTATTTATCGGCGATTCGGCGCTAAGTATCGCCCGAATACTCCCTGCACCAATTATTTGTCCTATTACCTTTGCTGTCGGCCATAAGATCAACTCATTTAACTGCGCCACAACAGCATTTACATGTTCCGCCAGAGAGGTCGGAGGTTTATATCTTATCGCGGGATAAATGGCGGCGATCGCCTTGCCAATAACATCGCTCTTCAAAAGCCTATTGTCCAGGTAAACGATCCCCAACACATCTGTCAGGGCCCATCCATCTTTTTTGTCCTTCATCTCTGGCTTAATCAATAATTTCACCAACATGCTGCCAGGGTTGCCTGAATCAAGTAAAAATATGGTGTAGTCCCCATCAATTGATTTCAATGAAACACATGATTCTTTTGCCCGCTCTTTGTCCTCTAACAATAGCAGTTCTGCCTGCAAGTCAATGCGCAGACCGGTTGTACCGTTATTTAAATATTCATCCAACACTTTTTTAGCAATTCCCTGCGGCGTGCTCCAGTATTGATAGGTAGAAACTTTCAACTGCCCACGGTTTCTCCCTGTAATCTTTAACTCTTTCCCATCAAAAAGATAAACGCTTACGCCTTCCCAAAGCTTTTCTAGTTCTTCTATCATTATTCTTACGGCCGAGTGAATGTTCCTTATGTTTTCACTATCTAAACGACTTTCGTATGTTTTTGACATTCTCTTGATCTGATCTTGTTGTTTTTCAATAATATACTCAAATTGTACTGTCCCGCCCGCCACATCATCTTGTTTCCTGTCAAAATCGACCAATAAATAGTGATTGCCTACCAAATAATTAAACAAAACTTCCTTTTCATAATTATTACGATATCGAAAGGAATTAAAATGTTTATCCATTTCATTTTGGGAAATAATCTGTCGGGTGATAACCGGCGGTTGATCCTTGTTTCTTTTCTTCTTTGAAAGGACACTGCTTTTAACATGTGCAATAAATTTAGTTGCCACCTCTTCTAAAGAAAAGGTTTTATTTTCCTTGCCCACACCAACCATCATCATCGGACCTTCCAGATAATTGTCTTGTGTTTGTATTGGCGGCCTATTTCCAGCCATAGCTAGTTGTGGTCCAGCGGTTGGGATTGTAAGTTTTTGTTCCAAATATAAAATAAGGGAGTCTAACACATGATAATAAAGCCCAACGGGAAGATGTTTTAGTGATGCTTTATCTGGAAAGGTCGGCCTAATACGGTGTAAATTGCCGATTGCCCGTCTGGCCCGGCCATAATTGCATAATTCTTGGACTTTGTTGCTAGCTATTGCCATAATCAGATGCCTTCTTGGCATCCGAGTTGTTATCGGGCAATAATCCAGGAAATTTCAGGTTATTTGGGGATAAGGGGTCAGCGGCTCGTCTTTTCGTAGATCTTGGCAGTCAGGCCTAAAGCGCTAAAGCGCCTGGCTGAATACTCTTTGGCTTCCCCTTGCTTGACCTTTTCGGCCAAAAAGCTGTTCCAGCGGTAAGAAGAGTCGTCGGTCGGCTCAAACATTGTTTCTGTCCCCAGTTCCAAGCTCAAAAAGTATTGGCCGCCGCGGAACATCTCTTCGTCGCCAATGATCGGGTCGACCAACACTGGGGCATTCCAATCCCAAAAGTGGAAAGCCACTACTTCGGAAGGGAATCTTTGCGTGTTAATGGCCGAGGCGATCGGATCGCGGGGCAAAACACTTTGGTGGAAATAATCTAGGACTTGGACCACCTTCTCGGCCGGCTGGGGCGGGAAATAGAGCCCCACTAGCTGGGGAAAAGAAACAAGGGCCGGGATCAATATCACCGCCACCGCGGTGATCGCGTGCTTTTTATACTTATCCATAAAATAGACAACGGCGGCCGCCGCCAGCATAAAGATGAATGGGGCAATTATATAGATGATCTGCGGGGCTTTGGATGGGATCGTCAAGGTCGCCAAGATCAAAACAGTCCAAACAAAAGTGTAGAGCTTGCCAAATTGGGCAAAGCGGAAAGCCACGAACGGGGTAAAAAGTGAGACCAAGAAGATCAACCCCAGCCAGGGCGAAAAAGTAAATTTATTAATGATCACCCACGGATAGTAAAAAAGGGTCGGCCAAAACCCAAAGACCATATCCCCGCCGGAATAGCGGAAGATCGCCTGGAGAAGCAGCATGATCTTGCGGGAAAAAGCGGCGGTAAAGAACCAGCTAACAATTAAAGTTGACAAGACAGCTAAGACTATTAACTTCCGGTACGCCCACCAGACAAAAGGAAGCGCCGCCTTTTCCCCCTCATGCTCCAAATGCACCGCTTGGGCAAAGATCGGGCCGACTTTGCCGATCGTCATCACGATGAACGAGGGGATCATTAAATAAGCGTATAAATAATTGGTGTAGATCGATAAGCCCATAAGAAGACCTAAGAAGACATAATCGATCGTCAGCTTCCGTTGTTCGCAACGGGTATAAAGGTAAAAAGTGGCCAAAAAGATCATCGCCCCTAGCCCCTCGAGCGTGTTTTCGGTGGCATATCTAATGGCCAGCGGCGAAGATAAAGCCAAAAATACCGAGATCAAGCCGATCTTCCACCCCGATTTGCTGCAGAGACGAAAAGAGACGTCATACATTAAGATCAGCATCCCAAAAAAGAGCAGGAAACTAAGCAACCTGGCCTGCAAATATCCGACGCCAAAAATAAAAAAGAAGATCGAGAGGACCCAAGAATGGAAGAACGGCCAAAACATTTGCCGGTGGGTATCGTACCAGAAACCGCCCCAATCAAGGGCCCTTATGTCTTTCGCCAGCCAAACCCCATAAAGGGCGTGCTGGGCTTCTTCCTTGGAAAAAGAATCCCCCATCATAACGCGGGTCGCAAAGATTATCCCGCCCAAAAGGAAAAAGGCGATCAAGACTATGCTCAAACCCTTCTGGAAGTCAGTCAACTTCATGCTCGTATTATATTACACACTATATACCTTTACAACAACTTTCATCTGGAGTATATTGTTGAAGATGGATACGAACGCGAAACAAATTATTAAGACGCTAAAATCGGCCGGGTTTGCCGCTTACCTGGTCGGCGGCGCGGTCCGCGATTCCTTGCTCGGCAAGGCGCCCAAAGAGTGGGATATCACGACCGCCGCGAAACCCGATGAAGTCGCCAAGCTTTTTCCCAAAGTCATTCCGACCGGGATCGATTACGGGACTGTCACAGTTTTACTGGACAAGACTCCCTACGAGGTCACCACTTTTCGGGCTGACGAAAAATACGTTGACGGGCGGCATCCTTCGAACGTTAAATTTACCAGCGACATCCATCAAGACCTGGCCCGGCG
>JBDRLW010000034.1:0-5508 GCA_043812655.1 bacterium
ACCACTCATCGGCGTGAACCACCTCGAAGGCCATATCTATGCGAATTTTTTGGCTCCCAACTCCGAACTCCCAACTCCGAACTTTCCCTTCATTTGCCTTTTAGTCAGCGGCGGGCATACGATGTTAGTTCTCGTCGAAGGACATGGAAAATATAAGACGCTGGGCAGGACACGCGACGACGCGGCGGGTGAAGCATTTGATAAGATCGCCAGGTTTTTAAGCATCGGTTATCCCGGCGGGCCGATCATTGATAAATTAGCCAAAGAAGGCAATCCCCACGCGATCGAATTCAAGCGGCCAATGATCGAGAAGGAGTTTGTTTATGACTTCAGCTTCAGTGGTCTCAAAACTGCTGTTGTCAATTATTTGAATAAAGACCAGGAAACCGCGACGTTCAGTCGCAGGTTTCCTGCAAACCTTTGTGCTAGTTTCCAACAAGCCATCGTCGACGTCTTAGTCGATAAAACCATTAGAGCGGCCAAAGAACATGGCTGTAAAACTGTCACGCTGGCTGGCGGCGTCTCAGCAAATTCACGATTAAGGGAAGAATTGCAGGAAAAGGGAGGTGCTGAAGGGCTAGAGGTAATTGTCCCTCCGCTTATTCTCTGCACCGACAACGCGGCGATGATAGCTTGCGCCGCTTTCTACAAGTTAAAAACCAACCAGCCAACTAACCAACTGGCCGACTTAAATCTTTCCCCCGTTGCCAGTCTACGCCTCTAAAGCTATAATAACTACATGAAAATCGATATTGAACACGTAGCCAGATTAGCCCGGCTTGGGCTTTCACCAGAAGAAAAAACCATTTTTACTGATCAGGTTGGCGCGATCTTAGATTTCGCCGATAATTTACAAAAGATCAATACCGACGGCGTTCCCCCAACCTCCCATTCGATCCCCATGAAAAATGTTTATCGTGAAGATAAAGTTATTGTTTGCGATAATGTGGCCGATATTTTAACCAATGGGCCTGATACAGCCAACCAGATGTTCCGGGTCCCAAGGATCATCGAATGAGTTCACTTGAGCAGACCGAAGCTTTTTTTAGCCGGATCGACAAGGTTGAAAATAAAGTCAAAGCCTTTGTCACTCTTTGCCGTGATGAAGCCCTCCGCCAAGCCAAAGCCGCCGACGAGAGGATCAAAAACAACAACGATGTTACGCCGCTGACCGGTATCCCGATCGCCGTTAAAGATAACATGTGCACGCAAGGCTTGCGGACCACCTGCAGTTCCAAGTTTTTAGCTGATTATAAACCGCCATATAACGCCACCGTCATTGATAAATTAAAAGCGGCTGGCGCCGTGATCATCGGTAAAACTAATATGGACGAATTCGCGATGGGTTCATCGACCGAAAACTCGGCTTTTTTCCCGACGAAAAACCCGTGGGACCTGGAAAGGGTCCCCGGCGGTTCATCCGGCGGTTCGGCGGCGGCAGTCGCGGCCGGTGAAGTCGTTATGGCGATCGGTTCCGATACCGGCGGGAGTATCCGCCAACCGGCCTCCTTCTGCGGTGTCGTCGGGCTTAAGCCAACTTACGGGCGGGTTTCGCGTTACGGGTTGGTCGCTTTTGCTTCCTCGCTCGACCAGATCGGCCCTTTAACTCGCAATGTCACTGATACGGCCAAGCTGCTTCAGGTCATCGCGGGCCACGATAAAAAAGATTCTACTTCGGTCGATATTCCTGTTCCCGATTATCAGAAAGCACTAACGACCGATATTAAAAACCTTAAAGTTGGTTTGGTCAAAGAATTAATGGGCACTGGTATTGACCCAGCGGTTAAAAATAGCGTGAGTGAAGCGGCCAACAAACTAACAAACTTGGGCGCTGAAATAATAGAAGTTTCACTTCCTTCGTTCGAATATGCTGTCGCAACTTATTACCTGATCGCTCCGGCCGAAGCCAGCTCTAACTTAGCCAGGTATGACGGCGTCAAATACGGCCACCGGACAAAAGCAGCCAAAGATCTTATCTCCATGTACTCTGAAACCAGGCGCGAAGGTTTTGGCCCGGAAGTAAAAAGGCGGATCATGCTGGGGACTTACGCCCTTTCCGCCGGTTATTATGACGCTTATTACTTAAAAGCCCTAAAAGTCCGGACGGTCATTACAGAGGATTTTAATAAAGCGTTCAAGAAATGCGATGTTTTGATCTCCCCTACTTCACCAACTGTGGCTTTTAAGGTGGGCGAAAAAGTTGCCGATCCGCTCTCAATGTATCTTTCCGATATCGCCACTATCCCGGTCAACCTGGCCGGTCTTCCAGCTTTGTCGCTCCCCTGCGGGCTTTCAAATGGCCTCCCGATCGGCTTACAGATCATCGGTCAAGCTTTTGCCGAAGAAACCCTACTGCGAGTCGCGTTCGCCTATGAGCAAAACACCGATTGGCACAAGCGGGAGGCAATGTTGGGGAAATGAAAAACAATGAAAAATTAAAAATTAAAAATGGTGGTATCGCTCCGCGATTTAATCTAAATAGCTTATACATTCATTTTTCATTTTTCATTTTTCATTTTTCATTACTGCTGCTCTTAGCCTCGGTTGCCATAGCCACGGAAAAATATCCTGCCGTCTCCGGCGAGATCTACGGCCAGGCGGCGCCTGGTATTGTCGCCATTTATGCTAACGACCAGCCGGTCGATTTTGACGCGCAAGGTAATTTTGGCACGGACATCAGCTTAAAAGACGGAGAAAAATATCTCACCCTTAGGCTTGAATATGAAGGCTTAAAAGTGATCAAAAAATACCTGATCTTGCGCAAAGCAAAAGACAAGACTTTTACGGTTTTCGTCTCTAAAGAAAAAGCCGAAGAACCGCTAGAGCCCAAACCAAAACCCGTTCAAAAGAAAAAAAGCAAAGTTAAATATGCCAAAAAACCGGTCAAACCAAAAACCGTTAAAAAACCGGCTTCCTCTCCTAATGTCAAAGTTTGCGAATATCTTTATGTTTGGGAATTTAGCGCGGGCAAACTCCTGCTCGTTAAAGAAAAACAAGGGAGTTATTCGGCCGAGATCGTGATCCCGGTCTCCAAACAATGGCTCGACCTAAAAGGCTTGACCAAAGATGAATTAAAGGAACTGATCAACAAATAGCATGAAATACGAAACCGTTATCGGCCTGGAAGTCCACGCGCAGTTATTAACTGCCAGTAAAATGTTTTGCGCTTGTTCGACTAAGTTTGGCAATCCGCCCAACACCAACATCTGCCCGGTCTGCACCGGCCAGCCTGGTGTTCTCCCGGTGACCAACAAAAAAGCGGTCGAACTGGCGATCAAAACCGCTCTTGCCCTCAATTGCACGATCGAACCGTCATCAGTCTTTGCCAGGAAGCATTATTTCTATCCTGACCTGCCTAAAAATTACCAGGTTTCACAGTATGAGCTCCCGCTGGCGACCAAAGGCTGGCTGGAAATCACGGTCGGGGGAGTTAAAAGAAAGATCGGCATCACCCGCGTCCATTTAGAAGAAGATGCCGGCAAGCTTGTCCATGTCGGAGCTGATCGGATCATGGGCGCCGACGAATCGCTAGCCGATTATAACCGGACCGGCGTCCCCCTTATGGAGATCGTCAGTGAACCTGATCTGCGTTCTCCTGAAGAAGCCGCCGCCTATACCACTGCTCTGGCCGCCCTCCTCCGTTATCTTGGAGTTTGCGATGCCAAGATGGAAGAAGGATCCCTGCGGTGTGACGCTAATTTGTCAATTAGGGAAGTTGGTAGTTCGAAGTTAGGAGTTAAAACAGAAGTAAAGAACATTAACTCTTTTAAAGCGATCGAAAAGGCGTTACTCTCCGAAGCTAAAAGGCATAGAGAAGTTTTAGAAGAAGGCGGCAAGATCATCCAGGAAACCAGGTTTTATAATGACGTGACGGAGACGACTTCAGGGATGCGCAGCAAAGAATTTGCCCACGATTATCGTTATTTTCCCGAACCCGACCTCGTCCCGATCGAACCGGAGAGCTCTTGGGTTGATGAAATTAAAAAAACTATTGGAGAACTTCCTTGGGAACGCCAAGAACGATTTATTAAAGATTATGGGCTCACGCCAGAGATCGCGGCCTTAATTATTGCTGACATTGAATTAACCGAATATTTTGAAACCGCCGTTAAAAGTTATAACAAACCGGTCTCTATTGCCAATTGGCTGGTCGGTGACTTAACCGCCTATCTAAATGAAAACAAAAATTCCTTATCGGCTCTCTCCTTCACCCCAGCGCAGTTAGCTGAATTGGTCAAATTGATCGACGACGGGACCTTAAGCAACAAACTAGCCAAGACCGTCCTTTTTGACGCCTTAAAAACCGGTCAATCGATCAAAGATGTGATCGCGGAATCCGGGCTGACGCAAATTTCCGACGAAGGCGAACTGCAAAAGATCGTCACCGAAGTCATTGCTGGCAATCCTAAACAAGTTGAACAATTTAAAGCGGGAAAAGAGGCCGTAATGATGTTCCTTGTCGGTCAGGTGATGAAAGCGACCAAGGGACGGGCTAAGCCGGATAAAGTGCAAGAATTATTGCGCCAAGCCTTAGCATGAGCGATTTCGTTTACACCGTCGGCGATTCCTTGTACCTCAACCTAACCAACCGTTGCACCAACGAGTGCCCTTTTTGCATCCGCAACAAGAGCCGGAAATTTAACCAGGCACATGATCTCTGGCTGACTAAAGAACCAACCGCCGAAGAACTGATCACCGCGATCGGCGACCCGACCAAATATAAACAGATCGTCTTTTGCGGCTACGGGGAACCGACAATTCGGTTGGATATCGCCAAAGAAGTCGCGCGAACAATTAAACCCCCTCTGTCCTTCGGACATCTCCCCCTTATTAAGGGGGAGATAAGAGAGGGGGTTAAGATTAGATTGGACACGAACGGAACTGGTAATTTATTCTGGGGAAGAAACATCCTACCCGAACTCAAAGGCCTGATCGATTTCATCTCTATTAGCCTCAACGCCCAAAACACCGCAGTTTATGAAAAGATCTGCCGCCCACAATTTGGGAAGCAAACATATCCAGCCATCATTGAATTCATTAAAGAAGCTAAAATATATATTCCTAAGGTTGAAGTAACTGTCGTCGATCTACCGACTGTCGATAAAGAAGCTTGCCGTAAAATTGCTGAAGACTTGGGTGTTAGCTTTAGAATTCGACCATATTATGAGGTGAACTATGTCAGATAAATTTGATGTTGTTGTCTTAGGCGGCGGCCCCGGCGGTTATGTCGCCGCGATCAGGGCGGCACAATTGGGAGCCAAAGTCGCTCTTATCGAAAAGGATAAACTCGGCGGCACCTGCCTCAATCGCGGCTGCATCCCGACCAAATCGCTCATCGCTTCAATTAATCTCTTCGAAAAGCTTAGTAAAGCCGATAAATTTGGCATTACTGTAAATGAGCCAACTATCAATTTGAGTAAAGTCATCGACCGCAAAAATGAAATCGTCAGCAAACTTATTAAGGGATTGGATTTTTTAATCCAAAAGAATGGCATTGAAATAATCCAT
>JBDRLW010000035.1:0-3272 GCA_043812655.1 bacterium
TGGAATAAATTTAACTGTGGCGACGCCAGTGGGGTATGAGCCGGATGAAAAGATCGCTGAACTGGCGATGCAAGACGCCAAGGCAGCTGGGGTAGAAATAACGATCCTAAACGACCCGGTTGTGGCCGCCAAGGACGCCGATGTCATTTACACTGACGTGTGGGCCTCGATGGGTCAGGAGAGTGAGCAGGGAGTTAGGAGTCGGGAGTTCGGAGATTTCCAGGTAAACGCGGAGTTGGTTAAATACGCAAAACCGGATTATATCTTTATGCACTGTTTGCCGGCCCACCGTGGCTATGAGGTAACTGACGAAGTGATCGAATCATCAAATTCAGTTGTCTTTGACCAGGCGGAAAACCGCCTTCACGTGCAGAAGGCGATATTAGTAAAATTATTAGGAGGAAAGTCTTTGGGTTGAGCGGCTAGAATAGTGGGGAGTTGATGGTTTGTTAGTCTGTAAGTTTGTTAGATAAAAGATTTTTTCCCCTAACAAACTAACCAACAAGCCAACTAACAGACTAACTATCAACTATTCCAGTCGCCCAACCAATCGACAAAAAAATATGTCTAACGTTAAAAAAGTAGTTTTAGCTTATTCGGGCGGGCTCGATACCTCGATCATGATCAAATGGCTCAAGGATAATTATGAATGTGATGTAGTGGCTTATGCCGCTAACGTTGGCCAGGAAGAGGAACTTGACGGATTAAAAGAGAAAGCGCTCAAGACCGGCGCCTCAAAGATCTACATTGAAGACCTCCAGGAAGAATTTGCCAAAGATTTTCTTTTTCCGATGATCAAAGCTGGTGCCGTTTATGAGGGAGAATATCTTTTAGGCACCTCAATTGCCCGGCCGCTTATTGCCAAGCGCCAGATCGAGATCGCCAAAGAAGAGAAAGCCGACGCCGTGGCCCATGGTGCGACAGGGAAGGGGAATGACCAGGTCCGGTTTGAACTGACCTTTAAAGCGCTCGCTCCCGAAATGAAGATCATTGCTCCGTGGCGGGAATGGGAACTTCACGGCCGCGAAGAAGAGATCGAATATGCCAAGTTGCATGAGATCCCTGTGCCGGTAACCAAATTAAAACCTTATTCTTCGGACCGGAACCTGTGGCATATCAGTTACGAAGGCGGCGTATTGGAGGATCCATGGTTTGAGCCGAAAGAAGAGATGTTCATCCTTTCCGTTAGCCCGGAAAAAGCGCCAGATAAACCGGAATACATTGAAGTTGATTTTGAGCAAGGCGTGCCGACTGGGATCAATGGGAAAAAATATGAGCCGGTAAAACTGATCAAAGAGGTAAATAAGATCGGCGGACGCAACGGCGTTGGCCGGGTTGATATCGTCGAAAACCGGCTGGTCGGGATCAAGTCGCGGGGAGTTTACGAAACTCCCGGCGGAACAATTTTATACGCGGCGCACCGGGCGCTGGAAACTATTACTTTAGACCGCGATACCAGCCATTACAAAGCTTTAATTGCCGGACGCTACGCGGAGCTGGTCTATAACGGCCAATGGTTTACGCCGCTTAAAAAGGCGCTCGACGCGTTCATCGATTCAACCCAGCAAAATGTTTCTGGTGTTGTGCGACTCAAACTATATAAAGGCAGTTGTACGGTTGTTGGCCGCCGGGCAAAGAAATCACTTTATGACCCAAAACTGGCTTCATTTGAAAAAGAAGAGGTCTATAACCATAAAGACGCTGAAGGCTTTATTAATCTCTTTGGCTTACCGCAAAAGGTCCAAGCTTTGTTAGATAACTTGCCAGCCGGCAAGTAAGAAGGAGAAACGAGATGAGTAAACAGGGGAATAAACCGTGGTCGGGAAGGTTTAAAGAAGGGACGGCAAAAGCGACCGAGACTTTTACCAGCTCAATCCATTTTGACTCAAGATTATACAAACAAGATATTGTCCAGAGCATTGTTTATGCCAAAGAACTGGTTCGGGTCAGGATCTTAACTTCTAAGGAAGAGAAAAAGATCGTTAAAGCTTTGGAAGCGATCATGAAAGAGATCGAGAACGGCAAAGCGATCCTCCGGCCGGAGCTAGAAGATATCCATATGAACATCGAGGCGATGTTGATCGACAAAGTGGGGGATATGGGGAAAAAGCTCCATGCCGGCCGCTCGCGCAATGACCAGGTCTCGACCGACCTGCGGATGTACCTGAAATATGAAGTGACCGAAGTTGTCCTCTTAATTAAGGCTTTGCAATCAGTCCTGGTTGATCTAGCCGATAAGAATATAAAAGTGATCATGCCGGGCTATACTCACTTGCAGCGGGCCCAGCCGATCCTTTTTTCCCACCATCTTATGGCTTACTACGAAATGCTGGAACGGGATAGGAAACGTTTTCAAGCGGCGGGCGAAGAGGCTGATGTCTTGACCCTTGGTTCTGGTGCTTTGGCCGGGACCGGTTTTGAGATCGATCGGGCCGCGCTGGCCAAAGGGCTTGGTTTTGCCAAGGTTTCCAAAAACAGCATGGACGCGGTGTCCGACCGCGATTTCGCCATCGACTTTGTTTCGGCTTGCGCGCTCCTGATGACCCATCTTTCCCGCTTTTCTGAAGAGCTGATCATTTGGTCGACTTACGAATTTGATTTTATTGAATTATCAGACAAGTATACGACCGGCTCCTCGATCATGCCGCAGAAAAAAAATCCCGACGTGGCGGAATTGACCCGCGGAAAAACGGCTCGGGTCTATGGCGACTTGACGACGCTTCTTACCTTGATGAAAGGGTTGCCGCTGGCATACAACCGGGATATGCAGGAAGATAAAGAAGCGGTCTTTGACGCGGTTGATACCGTTAAAGCGGTTTTACCGATCTTTGCTTCGATGGTGGCGACGATGGAAGTTAATGCCGAACAGATGAAAGCGGCGGCCAAAAAAGGCTTTTTAACGGCAACAGACTTGGCTTATTATTTGGTCCGCCAAGGCGTGCCTTTTCGCGAAGCGCACTCGATCGTCGGCAAGATCGTCGCTTACTGTGAAGAATCAAACATGCAGCTCGAATATCTTTCCCTTAAACAGCTTAAAGGCTTTTCCGAACGGATCTCTTACGATGTTACCCGGATCCTTTCAACTGAAAGCAGCGTTGCCAGCCGCGATATGGTAGGCGGGACGGCAGGAAGCCGAGTAAAGGAGGCGATCAAGCGTGCTCGAAAAGACATTGCTTCTAATAAAGCCTGACGGAGTGGCTAGAGGACTCGAAAATGAGATCATTAAAAGAGTTGGGGCTGTGGGCCTTAAAGTTGATGGCCGCCGCGATGTT
>JBDRLW010000036.1:0-8470 GCA_043812655.1 bacterium
CACGCGGCGGAAATATCTTCACCTTTTCGATATCGTAGAGAGCCATTGACGCCATGTTCGGTTAAAATATCAAAAAAACGATCGGTGGTTCGCTGGGATGAAGGCTTATATTTCTTATTGTTCATGTTATAAGGGATAAGATTAACTTTAGCGCCTAGGCCTTGACAGATCTTTACCACTTTTAGAGCATCAGCTTCGCTGTCATTTACGCCATCTATCATGATATATTCAAAGGTCACGATCCGGCCGCTTTTTTTGGTGTAATATTTAATGGCTGATAATAATTCCCGGAGCGGATGCTTCCGGTTAACCGGCATCAGCTGGCAGCGCAAAGTGTCGTCGACAGCATTAAGCGAAACAGAGAGCCTAACTTGGAAATCTTCCCGGGCAAAAGCCATGATCTTATCGGGAAGGCCGCAGGTGGAGACGGTGATCCGCCGTTGCCCAAAGCAAGCGCCGGCAGGTTCGATCAAGATCCTAAGGCTTTTGACCACGTTCTCATAATTCATGAATGGCTCGCCCATTCCCATGTAAACAATATTAGAAAGTTCGGGGTTTTCCTTCATGACCTCGTAGACTTGGCCGATGATCTCCGAAACTTCTAAATTCCGTTTAAAACCCATGGTTCCCGTGGCGCAAAAAGAGCAGGCTTGGTTGCAGCCGACTTGCGTCGAAACGCAGAGGGTTTTACGGTCTTTTTTATTTTGCAGTAAGACAGATTCAATTAAATAACCTTCAGAAAGCTCAAAAAGATATTTTTTGGTCCCGTCTTTTGAAACTACTCTGGTTTTTTCTCTGATCGTTTTGATCCAATATTTGTTTTTTAATTCGGCGCGCAGGCTTTCGGGGAGATCGGTCATTAGGGCAAAATTAAAAACCGTTTTTTTATGGAGCCAAATAAAGACCTGTTTGGCACGGAAAGAGGGTAACTTTAATTCCTTAAAGTCAGACTGGAGCTCTATCAATGTTTTGTCTAATATGTTATTCATTTTGGAAACCTGCGAATAAACTTCGCGGTTTCCAAAATGGTGAACAGGAAACCGAGACATTCAGTCTCAGGTTTCCTGTTTTCTGTTTAACGAAAATTGACGTATGATAAGGCTAGGGGAAGGTTGGCCGCTTTAAGCCGCTGCATAGCGGCCTGCAGATCATCGATCTTCTTGGATGAAACACGGATCTCATCGCCCTGGATCTGGGTTTGGACCTTAAGGCCCGAAGCTTTGATCAGTTTAGTGATCTCTTTAGCCTTTTCTTGGGGAATGCCGGACAAGATCTTGATCTCTTGTTTAACGGTTCCGCCCAAAGCTTCGTCGATCTTGCCAAACTCAAAGAATTTCATCGCCACTTGCCGTCTGGCCAGTTTATCTTGCAGGACGGTGATGACGTTCTTTAATTTAAATTCGTCTTCGGAGACGACTTTGATCTTATCTGTTCCTTCTTTGGCGATATTGCTGATCGACCCCTTAAAATCAAAGCGGGTTGAGATCTCCTTCATTGCCATCGAAATGGCATTATCGATCTCCTGCATATTGGGCTTGGAAACGATGTCAAACGAATGATCTTGCGGCATGATGCTATAATTATAACATGAAAACTATCCGTCTACAAAAGTACTTGGCTGATTGCGGCGTGGCGTCGCGGCGGGGGGTGGAGGATCTGATCGTTGAGGGGAGGGTGACGGTGAATGGAGTTGGGGGTTTGGAGTTGGGAGTAAAGATTGATCCAGGGAAAGATGAAATTGAAGTTGATGGGAAGAAGATCAGCCAGCCAGAAAAGAAAATTTACCTCAAATTAAATAAACCGGCCGGTTATGTTAGCACTTGTAAGAGCCAAAAAGGGGAAGAGACAATTCTTGACTTGGTTTCTGATCTGCCTTATCGGCTTTACCCTGTTGGCCGGCTCGATAAAGATTCCGAAGGCCTCATGATCTTAACCAATGATGGCGACTTGGCGAATGAATTAACCCACCCACGATATGAGCATGAGAAAGAATATGAGGTCAATGTCCAATTTCCAATGACCAATGACCAATTAAGGAAGTTGAAAACGGGAGTAATTACAGAAGAGGGAAAGACATTGCCGGCGAGGGTTTATCCGTGTGGTGATAGGTATTTTAGAATAGTTCTGAAAGAAGGTAAAAAGCGGCAGATCAGGTTGATGGTCGAAGCTGTTGGGAATCGGGTAGTAAGATTGCAAAGAATTAGGATAGCGAATATTAAACTGGGGAATTTGCCGCTTGGTCAATACGAACTGTTGACTTCAAAGGCCATAAAAAGTCTGCTATAATTAACTCACAATGGAAGTTATTGTTCACAAATACGGCGGCACTTCAGTTGGCACGCCGGAAAAGATAAAAAAAGTTGCGGAGAGAGTAAAAAAAGTCCGGGATCAGGGTTATGAAGTTATTGTAATTGTTTCTGCCATGGGCCACACCACTGATGAACTGATCAGCCTGATGAACAAAGTGACCGATAATCCCGATCCCCGCGAATATGACATGCTGGTTTCGACCGGCGAACAGGTTTCGGCCGCCTTGCTGGCCATGGCGTTGCAGCAAATGGGATGTCCCGCGGTCTCTTTAACCGGCGGGCAAGCGGGCGTGGTGACAGAAGACATCTATAAAAAAGCCCGGATCAAGGAAGTTAAGCTCGACCGGCTGAAAAAAGAATTAAAAGCCGGCAAGGTTGTAGTGATCACCGGATTTCAAGGGATAGATAGCCAGGGCGACATTATCACGATCGGTCGGGGCGGGTCCGATACCTCGGCGGTAGCGATCGCGGCGGCGTTAAAAGCCCAGGTTTGCGATATTTATACTGATGTTGATGGGGTTTATACGACCGATCCTAGGATCGTTCCGCAAGCCAAGAAATTAAGATCTATTTCTTATGAAGAAATGCTGGAATTGGCGAGTTTAGGAGCCCAAGTTCTCCATCCTCGCTCTGTTGAATGTGCTAGCGTTTACGGGATCACTATCCATCTTCGCTCTTCGACAAAAGAAGACGAAGGGACATATATTGAGGAGGCGTCAAAAATGGAAAAAAAAGAAGCGGTGAGGGGGATCGCCCTGGACGAAAATATTGCCAAGATTGGGATCTTAAATGTGCCGGATAAGCCAGGGACCGCCGCTAAAATATTCGGTGCTTTAGCCAAAGAGAAGATCAACGTTGACATGATCGTTCAATCTATCCATTCGCAAGGGACGCAGGCGGACATGGCTTTTACCGTTGAACGCCCAGACCTGAAAAAAGCGGTTGGTGTAGCTGAATGTGTAGCCAAAGAGTTAAGTGCTAAAACAGTTGTTTCTGATTCCGATGTAGCCAAGGTTTCATTGGTTGGGATCGGCATGGTCAGCCAACCCGGGACAGCTTCGAAAATGTTCGAAACCTTAGCGGCAGAAAAGATCAATATCCAGATGATCACCACTTCGGAAATAAAAATTTCTTGCGTGGTTAAATCGGGCGAAGGGAAAAAAGCGGTCCAGGTCCTTCATAAAGCTTTTGGTTTAGATAAAGTAGTGTAGCATAAATTCTAAATCCTAAATTCTAAACTCTAAACAATACCAAAATACCAAATTCTAAACAATAAAACGGTTTTTGATTTTGGTAATTATAATTTGTAATTTATTTAGAATTTAGAGTTTAGTGTTTAGAGTTTATAAATGACAACATTATTTACTATCGCAGCAAGTTATCTGATCGGTTCGATCCCATTTAGTTATCTGTTTTCCAAACTTAAAGGAGCAGATCCTCGTCATGGTGGGTCGGGAAATGTGGGGGCGACTAACGCGCTAGTTGTTGGCGGCCCGATTGTTGGGATACTTTCTTTGATCGGTGATATTAGCAAAGGGCTTGTGGCGGTTTATATAGCCCAAGCGGCTGGACTTCCGGCAATAGGAATTTCTTTAACTGGTTTGGCGGCGATAATTGGCCATGATTTCCCGGTTTTCTTAAGGTTTAATGGAGGTAAAGGGGTCGCGACAACTGGCGGAGTTCTTTTTGCTATTGATCCAATTTTTACGACTATTTTAATATTACTATGGGTTCTAGGGCTGATCGTGATCCGGTACTTTATTCCGACGACCGTTTTGGTAATCGGGTTTATTCCTGTTATGATGTGGATGTCTTCCTGGCCGGCAGAGTATTTCATTCTGGGGATTGGGGCTTTTATTTTAGCCCTTTATGCCCACCGGATAGACCTTAAACGTTACTTTTCCGGCCAAGAGAAGAGTGTTGGTGCGGCTTGGAAAGGATTTCGGGGCGTAGCTTAGCTTGGTAGAGCGCACGGTTCGGGACCGTGAGGTCGGAGGTTCAAATCCTCTCGCCCCGATTCTTTTCGTAGCTTAGTCCCGACGACATTAATATATATAATAGTGGAAAGTCGGGATCCCGACGTTCAATGTAATACTATGATAGTGACGTCGGGACTTGGTAGAGCGCACGGTTCGGGACCGTGAGGTCGGAGGTTCAAATCCTCTCGCCCCGATTCTTGACTTATAACCTTGAGGGGGAATATACTATTAAAATGGTTACCAAGCCAAAAGCCAAGCGGTATTACTCCATAATGGTGGTTCCCCACGATGCTAGGGGAAAACCGATCAGTATTAAAGTTCCAGCAAGCTTGGTATATATAATCGGTTCAGTCTTGGTTTTAGCCTTTTTTATCTTTAGTTCTTCCCTTCTTTACTCAACGGCCCTCTCCCGCCGTTTAGTGGATTACGCGCGAATGATCAATGAAACAAAGAAGCAGGAACAAGTGATCTCTTCTTTCTCTAATAAAGCGGAGAAGGTTGATAAAGCGATCGAAGAGCTTTCCCAGAAGGAGAATGAGCTACGCAAGGCTCTTGGATTAAAGAGTTGGAAAAGTAAGATCACCTTGTCTAAACAAAAATCGTCCGTCTATTTTGATAGGATCGACCTGAAAATAGCGGAAAGGGAAAAAAGTTTAGAAGAGCTAAAAAGTTGGGTCGAAACGGTTAGGGCTCGTTTTGCCTCAACGCCGCAATCTTGGCCAATTTTTGGCCGCATTGTTTCCCGGATGGGATACCGGACTTATCCTTGGAGGGGTTACCATACTGGAATTGATATTAGAGCCAGATATGGAGCGCCGGCTAGGGCGACCGCGAATGGAGTGGTGACTTTCACCGGGTGGCGCACTGGTTATGGGAAAACAGTGGAAATTAGCCATGGCAATGGTATTTCTACTTTATATGCCCACAGTTCTGGGTTTGCGGTCAGGCCGGGAGAGAGAGTAAAAAAAGGCCAAATTATTAGTTATGTTGGAATGACCGGAAGGACAACCGGTCCTCATTTGCATTATGAAGTCAGGAAGTGGTCCACTCCGGTCAATCCAGTGGCATATCTTGACCTAAATATCTTAACCGCTAGCAGGTTATGGAGGTAAATCATGGGTATGTTTGAAAATTTAATGTCTGGTGGAAAAAAACTATCGCTTCTTCAAGGCGGGGTTGATTCGGTGGTTGGAGAAAACGCCAAATTTAAAGGAGAAATGATCACCAAGGGATCGATCAATGTTAATGGTGAATTTGAAGGTTTGATCCAGGCCAAGGGTGAAGTTATAATTTCGGCTGGTGGCAAAGTTGTCGGCGAAGTTATTGGCGGGGTAGTGGTCGTTTCCGGAAAAGTTGAAGGGAATATAACAGCTAAAGAAACACTGGACGTTACAAAAACCGGACGAGTGCAAGGTGATTTAACCGCCGGCAGGATAATTATTGAAGAAGGGTCAACCTACCATGGCCGGGTAAAAGTAGAATCGGGAAGAGAAGAGGAAGCATTCCTAGCTGAAGCGATTTCTCCCCAGCCAGAAAGCGTCTAAATGCCTGGGACGCTTTTTGTCGTCGGAACCCCGATCGGGAATCTTGAAGATATGACTTTCCGGGCGGTCAGGATCTTATCAGAAGCTGATCTGATTGCCGCTGAAGATACCCGCCAAACCAGGATTCTAACCGCAAAATACAATATAACTACGCCGACTACTTCGTACCATAAATTTAATATCAAAGGCAAAACATCTTATCTTATTGATCTGATCCAAGAAGGGAAAAATATTGCTCTTGTATCTGACTCTGGCATGCCGGGGATATCGGACCCGGGCGAAGAACTTATCAGGGCATCAGTAGAACAGAATATCAGGGTTGAGGTTATCCCTGGCCCATCAGCGGCGATAACCGCGCTGGTCGCGTCCGGCTTAGCTACCGACGGGTTCATTTTTATCGGGTTCTTGCCCAAGAAGCCGGGGAAAAAACGGAAAGCGCTAGAGCGTTTGAAAGACGAAGAGAAAACCCTTATAATCTATGAATCTCCTTTTAGGATCGCTAAGACAGTTGAAGAGGTTAAGGCGATAATGGGGGAGCGGCAGGTCGCGGTAGCCAGGGAATTGACGAAGAAGTTCGAAGAAGTTATCAGAGGAACCGCGGGGGAGGTGTTGGAAAGGCTAAAAACTGGTCCGGTTAAAGGCGAAATGGTCCTGATCATTTCCGGTCAAGCTACTCAGCGGGAGAGGCATAGTTAGTTAGAAGGTTCTAACCCTTCCTTGGCACGGAACGTTCAATAGAGTTTTCCCGAGAATTCTATACTTCAAAATTTTTCAGGAGGTATAGAGTGATGGTTAAGAATAGTTGGTTAGTTCCTCGGCAGTGCTCGGAATGGCTGGAATGGCGAGCTCGTCGAGCCATTGGTAAGTTGGTTAGGTTTGGTGTTCTATTATTAATCCTTCATTTTTCATTTTCCATTTTTAATTTTTCATTTGCCTTAGACATCCCCCGTTTCTACGGTGAAGAAGTGGTGGTGACGGCGACCAGGTTGCCGCAATTGGCAAGTAAATCTCCCTGGAACACTTCGATTATTTCAGCTGAAGAGCTTAAGAACTTCAAGACAGTTGGAGAAGTCTTAAGGGTTTTACCGGGAGTTGATTCCCAATCGTTTGGTTCTTATGGATCATTGAATTCGATCCGCTTAAGAGGTTCTAATGCTTCACAAGTGTTGATCTTGGTTGATGGCAAGAGGATCAATTCCCCGACACTGGGGATGTTCGATCTGGGCGATCTATTAGCCGACAATATTGAACGGATCGAAGTGGTTAAAGCGCCTTTATCAGCGGTGTATGGTTCTGATGCCATTGCTGGTGTCGTCAATATTATTTCAAAAGATACGAAAAAAAGCAGTACCGGCTTATATATTTCTTCGGGGACCAATGCGACGAACCAATACAAGGTTTCTCTGGCCGGAGAAAATTATTTAGTCGTGGCCGATCAGCTAAGATCGCAAGGCTTTAGGACAAACAGTGATTATTTGGCCAACAGTTTATATGGGAAAGTTAATTTTAACCTGCCAATCGCCGAGTGTCTCATTGATTACAATTATTATGATGCGGTAAAGGGTGTGCCTGGAGTACCGACGCTGGAAGCTGTCCCAACCTCGGCCAGTTCGCCTAATGACCGCCAAAAAGACAATAATAATTTTATCAGCCTTTGCTTGAAAAATGACAACAGCCAAGTGAGGGTCTTCCAGAATAATTTAGACCAAAAACTAGACCCATATACATGGGGAGCGACCCAAACGACGACCAAGCAAACCGGGATAGAATGGCAGCAAAGGCGGCCCTTTAATTATGGCGAACTGCTTTATGGATTGGAAGCGAGAGAAGATACAGGAAAGTCGACCATGGCAGGGGAGCACCTGGTCAGTAATTTGGCCGCTTTTGTGCAGGATGAATTTAAGATCGGCGACCAAAATTCGTTCGCGGTTACTGTGCGGGGAGACAAACATTCGACCGCGGGTATTTCCATAAACCCTCGACTTGGTTGGGCTTGCCAGGCGACGGAGGACCTGATCGTCCGGGCTTCAGCCGGGACCGCTTTTAGGGCGCCAACCTTGAACGAGCTTTATTGGAATGACGGTTGGATGTTCGGCGATACGAATTTAAAACCGGAAAGATCTGTGGCCTACGAAATCGGCTTAGAAAAGAAATTTGCCGAAAATACCACCGCCAAGCTTAATTATTATGTTTCGAATATTACCGACATGATCTTGTGGGATTGGCAGAGTTCAACGACTGAAACGAGGGCAAAAAATGTCGGGGAGGTTTATTCTCAAGGCGTAGAGTTTGAGCTAGAGCGCAAACTTGGGGATAATGGGCGGGGTTTTATTAACTATACCTACCAAAAGGCGGTCGATAATAAGGATTTTGATCCCTTAGCAGTCGGCAAAACGATCCGCTACACTCCACAATCAAAATATAACTTAGGTTTGATCTTGGGAGAGAGTAGTTTACTAGTTAAACATGTTGGACAAAGATATGGCGACCAATACAATACGGTTAGCTTGCCGGCTTATACAATAGTCGACCTAAGGATCGCCAAAAAGATCAATTTGGTCGATCTGGAATTTAAGGCCGAAAACTTGTTTGATGCGGTCTATAGCGAAGCGGTTGGGACGTATTTTGATCCTAATAC
>JBDRLW010000037.1:0-3141 GCA_043812655.1 bacterium
TAGCCGAATATTTTTTTGTTACGGACTTAGAATCGGCAATAAGATCGGAAGACCTTGCGGCTAGGGCCGAAGCCCTGGAAAAAATGGTCAATAACCTTGATTCGTTTGACGGAATGTACGATAAAAATGATTATATTGTACAGGTCGTTCGTTACCTTTCATTTGACCGCGCTTTCCGCGCCAGGTTTGTGGCCAGGTGCCTGAAAAAATTAGTCATTAAGCACCAGCGTAGAAAAAGGATAGATTCAGGGGCGCTTTTACTGTTGCTCGCGCAAACCGTTGCCCCTGGCAACCGGGTTGAACAGGCGAACTTTCTTAATGATGTATCATTGATGATGGCAAGGATCGAGAGTGAGAACTAAAGGGTCTGTTCTTCTTACCCTTTCAGCTCTTTCACCGGCAGTTCTTCCAGGTCGCCAATTACCGCTAAAGTCAGATATTCGTCTTTAATATATTGGTTCGCCAGGCGGATGATATCATCATTGGTCACCTTTTCGATCTTCTCAAAAACTTCATCGATCGTGATAGACCGGCCGTAATAAAATTCCGATTTAGCCAGCCACGACATCCGCGAAGATGACGATTCCAGGCCTAGAACCATCGAGCCTTTGATATTTTCTTTGGCTTTGGTGATCTCTTCTTGGGTTAAACCTTCTTTCTTGACGAGCCGGAATTGTTCCAGGATCAAATTGATCACCTGTTCCAAGTTTTCTTTGCTGGTCCCGGCGTAGATATAGGAGATCCCAAAGTCGCGGAAGGGGGAAGAGGCGGCGTAGATCGAATAGACGAGGCCGCGCTTTTCCCTGACCTCTTGGAAGAGCCGCGAACTCATGCTCCCGCCCAAAATATTATCCAGGATAGTAAAAGTGTACCGCTCTTCATCAAGCTGCGATGGGCCTTTAGCGCCTAGGCACAAATGGGTTTGTTCGGTCTTTTTATGTTTAAGCGAGAGCGTCCCTTTGATCTGGGCGGGAACGTGGTTCAAATTGACTTCCGGCCCATTAAAATCCGCGAAATAGGGGAGAAGCTGGTCTTTTAAATTGGCCGGGATCGCGCCGGCGATAGAGATCAGCATGTTTTTCGGCGAATAGCGTTTTTTTAGGTAAGCCAGAATATCATCGCGTTTAATGGCTTTAACCGTCTCGGCCAAGCCGATCGTCGGGCGGCCGAGCGGATGGCCGTGCAAGATCTTCTCCGCGAAATAATCGTGGATCAGCTCGTCGGGCGTGTCTTCGTACATCTTGATCTCTTCTAAAATAACCCCTTTTTCGATCTCCATCTCTTTAGGATCGTAAAGGGAATTAAGGACCATATCGCAGAGGACATCGATCTGGATATCGATGTGCTGGTCAAGGACAACGGCGTAATACATCGTTGCTTCTTTGCTGGTATAGGCGTTCATCTTGCCGCCGACCGAGTCAAGCGCGTGGGCGATCTCAAATGCCGATCTTTTTTTTGTCCCCTTGAACATCATATGTTCGATGTAGTGGGAGATGCCGGCTTCTTTTATCTCTTCGTTCCCCGAACCGGTCCCGACCATGATCCCCATGGCGACCGAGCGGAGGCTCGGGATCTCTTCCGTCACGACCCGTAATCCATTTGGCAATACGAACTTTTTCGCGTTGGGAATGATCATTATAAGTCTCCTTTTTTATTTACAGCCCTCACCCGCTTTCGCTAAACATTCCCCCCTCTCCCAAAGGGAGAGGGTATGAAGGCAAGGATTTTTTCCTACCCCCTCTACCTCTGGGAGAGGGGGTGCATTACTTAAGCGCTGACGGGGGTGAGGGCTGAGGACCCCCGTATAAGCCTCTTTTCTTGATATATTCTTCAACAATTTTCGGCACTAACCGACTAACCGGCTTGCCAACTTTTATCCTCTTCCTGATATCGGACGCCGAAGTCTTATCATCGAGTTCTAGATTATGATAAAGCGGTTTAGCTCCCGGTCTTGTGGCCACGATAAATTCGCAGAGCTTGAATAATTCTTCCGGTTTATGCCATTCTGACAGTTCATTAAGCGAGTCGAGCCCCATGATGTAAAAAAGCTTAGTCTTCTCACCGTATTTGCGTCTTAACTTCTTAAAAGTGTCGACGGCGTATGATGGGCCGGGGCGGTCGAGTTCCAGCCGGGAAACCGAATAGCCCTGAATGCCTTGAATAGCTAGCTTGACCATCTCAAACCGCTCTTCTTTATCGATCACTTTGCTTAGGTCTTTGTGGGGAGGCGTCCCCGAGGGAATAAAAATTATTTGATCGAGCTTGAATTGTCTTTTGGCCGCTTTAGCCAGCGCCAAATGCCCGTTGTGGATCGGGTTAAATGTCCCACCTAAAACACCTATTCGAATGTTTTGCATAAATGTCTATAAGATTAATGAAAAATGTAAAATGACCTAATGAAAAATGAAGGTATGCCTTCGGCATTTTATTTGATTAAAGTCGCGAAGCGACACATTCATTTTTAATTTTACATTAAATCATTTTTCATTTTCTTATCTGTCCGTTACCTTCGATGAGGTATTTGTAAGAAGTGAGTTCGGGTAGTCCCATGGGTCCTCTGGCATGCAGTTTTTGCGTGGAGATGCCGATCTCGGCGCCAAAACCAAATTCGTAGCCGTCGGTAAAGCGGGTGGAAGCGTTAACGTAAACCGCGGCGGCGTCAACTTCGGCTTGGAACTTCTTGGCCGCTTTTTTATCTTTGGTAATAATTGTCTCCGAATGTTTGGTCCCGTATTTGTTGATATGGGCGATCGCCGCGCTGATGCCGGGGACCACTTTGATCGCCAGAATTAGGGCGAGAAATTCGGTTTGCCAATCTTCTTCGGTCGCCGGCTTGGTGCCGGATAAAATAGTTTGCACAAAAGCGTCGCCCCGGAGTTCAACGTGGGCGGTGTCCAGCCGTTTTTTCACCAGGGGCAAGAATTGGTCGGCGATCGCTTCATCGACCAACAAAGTCTCGATCGCGTTGCAGACCGAGGGGCGGGAGACCTTGGCATTGTAGACGATCTCGACCGCTTTTTTTAGGTCGGCGGATTTTTCAACGTAGGCGTGGCAATTTCCTTCGCCGGTCTCGATCACCGGGACAGAGGAATTCTTGATCACGCTTTGGATCAGGCTTTTGCCGCCGCGAGGGATGAGGAC
>JBDRLW010000038.1:0-4624 GCA_043812655.1 bacterium
TAAATAACGCTTTTAAAGAGTCGTTTAAATTTTTTTCCATGTGAATCCATTATAACAAAAGTTACCAGCCACCGCCACCACCTCCGCCGCCACCACCACCACCTCCGCTGCCTGAACCGCTACTAGAAGGGGAGCTGGAGAGGGAAGAGGACATGTCTGACATCATTGAATTAAATCCCGAAGCCATGTGATCGAGAGAGAATGAACGTCCAGCCCCGGCGCCGCCGCTTGAGCCTCCGCCAAACCCGCTAAAACTTTCCAGTGAAGAAGAACTGAAGGTTTTTCCCGAGCCATCACTGAACGTCGAATGGTACCAAAGCGGGGCAGAGAGCCCTAAAGAGGCAAACTTTTTTATCCAGTCGTTCTGGATGCCAAAGGCGACCGCGTAGGGGAGATATTCCTCAAATATTTCCTGGTCATGCTTATCCGCGTGCTGCAGGAAACGCTTAAAAGCGAGCCACTTTTCTTTTTCGACTGCGCCCAGTAAAGTTTTTCTTGGCATAAAAGGCGCGAATAGGAGAATGATCAGGCCGGAAAGGATCAATCCGGAGAGGAGCGGGATTATTATCAAAGAGTTGGACTGGGCGTAAAAATGGTAGAGGATCGGTGTCGTGACTGAAAAACCGACGACCACGAAAAGCAGCAGGAAGGCGATATTCCAGAAAGAGGCGTTCTTATTGATTAACAAATAAACCATCATTCCGCCCGGGATCCCGGCAAAACCGGCCAGCCAGACAATAAGGAACAGGGCGGTGGGGTCGGTCAAAGCGACCGGGATCAATCCCAGGAGAGCGATCACGACGCCAATGGCAAAATACTTGAGCTTGACCTGCCTGGGATCGCTCTCAAAAAAACCGCATTTGATCGCCTGGCCAAAGAGGTGGTCATAGATCCTGGGGAGATGGGTGTAGAATTTATTCTTCAGTTCAGATATCTTAACCTTATCTCCTTCGCGCAGTGAGCCAAAAAGGCCGTTCAAAATCTCGCGTTCATAATCAGCGATTTTCCCCGGGAGTTTTTTCAGTTGCAGCGTAAAATCGCGGGACGATAAAAACCAGATCTTTTCCGCCGCTTCGGTGATCTCGATGTAACCGCGCCTGGCCAGGTCAATGATCGTCGAGAGGAGTTCGGGCATTCCCGCTTTTTCGTCGATGATCGTCCCGGCGACCGCCGGCGGCAGGTCTGACGGCGGAGAAGAAATGGTCTTTGGGACGCCGCTGACCGGATATTCTTTCCCCAAACGGACAAAAAGTATAGACATTATGATCAGGGTAATGAAGGGAAAGATCAAGGGGAGATATGGGGAAACATAGGTTTTGACCATTTTTCTTGGAGAGATGATCCGCTCCACACTTCCAACTGGTAAATTTACCTTAACTTCGAAGAGTTCCCCCGGAAATAGATTATTGCCGGTAAAGACGATCGTTTTAGGGTTGATCAAGTGCCAAGTGGAGTTTGGCGCCCCAGTAAAGAGGTTGATCTTTAGTTCTTCTGGTTTAATTGCCGAGGGTAAATGAATAGTAACTTTAGCCCTTCTAACTTCTCCGGTCCGGTCTTCAAATATCGCCTTCCAATAGAACTCATCATTATCTTTTTTATAAGCGATCGCCCCATCCAGTTTATATTTGATCGTAAAGGTCTTTCGGGTGTTTTGGTAAGGTGTTTCATCAACGTTGCGTGAGCGCCATTTAATATTGATGTTGCCAAGGCTTTTATCTACGGTGTAATGATACTTATCCAGACTGCCGAGAGTGTAGGGGGTATTATCCTCAAATAGTTCAATATCGGATATTGAATCAAATCCCTTAGTAGTAATATCCCTGGTCCCGCCGTTCCAGGCGCCATTAAAGACATATGTTTGTTTTTCGGTGATATTGACAGTTGAGTCTTGATTGATTTGGATATCGACCTGGAAATTATCCCAATAAAGAGTCCGTTCGGCAAATACTGCAGGGGAAAGGCAGAGGCAGAGGAGAAGGCATAGGAAATTGGAATAGAAAAATCGATTCAATCTTTGCCCCAGAATTTATCGGCTTCCTCTTCCATCTTATCGAGCCGGGTGTAGTAATCGGGAAATTCGTTCAGGTGGGCGAGGGCGATCTTGCCAGTGATGGTTGGGTCGTCGTTGGTGACATTGGTATTTGGGTCAACTGTTCCATGCTCAAGCTCAACATCCATTCCCCGCCGGAATTGCTCGATATCGAACTTATCCCACTTGATCCCGATCTTTTCACCTATTTCTTTCGCTTTTTCCAGAGTGAAACTATTTTTCCCGCTCATAACTAAAACCTCCTTTAGTCAATAAACAGATCCTAACTAGCATAAGCATTACCGGGACTTCGATCAAAACCCCAACTACTGTAGCCAGCGAAGCGCCGGAAGACAAGCCAAAAAGAATAGCGGAAGTAGCGATCGCGACCTCAAAATGGTTGCTGGCGCCGATTAGCGCGGATGGCGCCGCGTCGCGGTAGGGTAAGCCGAGCCATTTTGCCAACAGATAAGTGAGCCCAAAAATTAAGCAGGTTTGGATAAAGAGGGGAACGGCAATTAAAAATATTATTTGAGGGTTATTGGTAATTAATTCTCCTTTAAATGAGAACAAAAGGACCAGGGTGAAGAGAAGCGCGCCAATAGAAACTGGTGTCAAATAATGGACAAATATTTCCTCAAACCATTTGAAACCTTTTTTGGCAATGATCATTTTACGGGAAAAATAACCAAGCAAGAGGGGGAGGCCAACGTAAATTAAAACCGAAAAGACGATCGTTTTCCAGGGGATCGGCATCTGGTTGATTCCCAACAGCCAGCCGCCCAGCGGCGCGTAAAGAAAAAGCATGGCCAAAGAATTGATCGCTACCATTACCAGGGTATGGCCGTCATTCCCTTTGGCCAAATGGCCCCAGATCAAAACCATCGCCGTGCAAGGCGCGATCCCGAGTAAAATACAGCCGGCAATATATGAACGAAATAATTCTACCTGTGAACCGTCTTTAAGGACCTCAAACCCCGGCAGCCAGCCTTTAAAAATAATGCCTAAAAACAGCGTGGCAATGATGATCATTGTAAAAGGTTTAACGCACCAATTGATAAAAAGAGTTAACAGGACAGGTTTTGGCGTTTTGCCCGCTTTGATGACCTTGGCAAAATCGATCTTTACCATGATCGGGTACATCATGAAAAACAACGCGATGGCAATGGGGATAGAGACTTGGTAGATAGAAATACTGTCAAGAGTTAGCGCGATGCCCGGGAATTGTTTACCAAGTAAAATACCAAGAGCGATACAGCCTATTACCCAACCGGTCAGATACTTTTCAAAAAAACTTAACCTGTGCTCTTCGTGGACGACCATCAATAATATTCGGCTGCGTTGCGCATGCCAAAAAGCTGATGCGACTGCGGGACAAAACGGCCGCCTTTGACGTCCAGCAGATTGCGCGAGATGACCGAGTCGCCCTCAAGTCCCGGGTAGACCCCAAACGTATTCGTTTTCATGAATTCAAAGATCGCGTCGCCATAGCGGAGGCCGAGGATCCGGTCGACCACATGGGCGGTGCCGCCGCGGATGGCGTGGCCGCAGTTTTGATAGCGATATTCAAAGCCTTTAGTGTGTTTTTCGAGGATCGCGAAGACATATTCGCCGATGCCGCCTAATTGTTCATTGCCGAAAGAGTCTTTTTTCTTCGGCATACCGTGGCGGGCTTTAACCAGCGCGTATTTCGGATCAGCCATAACGGTATCCAGCAGTTCCTGATGACGTTTATTTACTTTTTCCGGATAACGGGTATCAAACAACCTTGCGCCTTCAGAAACAACTACGAGGCAATGCTGTTTGGCCGCGATGGTTTTCTCGACCTTGGCAATAACTTCATCCAGGTTTAGGATCTCTTCGGGGAGTAGGGTGACTTCAGCTCCGCCGGCAATTCCCGCCCAGAGAGCGACCCAGCCGGCGTGGCGGCCCATTACTTCGATGACGAAACAGCGGTTATGCGATTTCGCGGTGGTCCGGCAGTTCTCGATAAAGTGGACCGATTCTTCGACTGAAGATTCAAAACCATAAGTCATGTCGGTCCCGTAAACATCGTTATCCATTGTCTTGGGGGCGCCGAACATTGGGAAAACGAACTGTTGCCCGAGTTTACCGGCCGCGCCAAGGGTATCGTCGCCGCCGAGGACGACCAGGCAGTCCAGCTTTAACTTTTTAATGTTCTCCATCGCTTTTTCCGGCAACTTAGCTTCAATGTTTGCCTTAGAGAAGAGGTTAGTGCGGGAGGATTTAAGAATTGTTCCGGCGACGGTGAAAGATTCTTCAATATCGATCAAGTTCAACGGTTTAACTATCTTATCCATTTCCTTCCCTGGATCACGGGTTAAAGCTTTCCAACCTTCGAGTAAACCGACTAACTCCATCTTTTCGTCAGCAGGGAGGGTTAGATTGGCTTGATTGATCCGCCGCAAAAGGCCGACGATCACCGCGTTATGTCCGGCGCAATCCCCTCCGCCAGTTAAAATCCCAATCCTCTTAATATTGATATCTTTACCCTGGAAGTTTACTTTCATGTTTGTTCAAACCCCTTTCTTTCCTTAAACAGGAAGCCAGCGACTGAACGTCGCGGTTTCCAGG
>JBDRLW010000039.1:0-40602 GCA_043812655.1 bacterium
CTTTTCTCAACTTCCGGCTGTGAAGACTCATCAACTTGGAAAGTTTTTTTTAGAGCAACAATTTGTTTGCCATATACATTAAATTGGCCTATCGCTTCAGATGGCATTGTTTTTATCTCCTCGTTGGGGATTCGGTACTAAGATACATTGACCTGTGTTATTTTGCCTTCGCTTGATGTTATTGGATTAACATTAAAACCTGCAGTTCGAACTTTATGTAATATTGCGGTTACCTCGCTTATTGTTTTTCCTCTCAGCTTACTCAAAGCCGTTATAAAATCGGAGACTTTTTTTTCCCGATTATTTGATGAAGATAGTATATCATCTATTTCTTGGTTGACAGTTTTTCCTCTGCCCTTCTTTGCGGGTTTTGCTTCCGCAACCTGCTGGCCCGCCCTCATTTTCCTTAAGTCTTCCCCTAATTTAATCCATTCATTTTCCTGTGATCTACTAGTTCTTGTAGTCATTGAACTTGCTTTTTCATCAACCAATCGCTGTACTTCAGTCATTTCCTGGTCTAATCTTCCCGATAACTCTGTTGATTGGCTATCCGTTTCTGTTTTGATTGATTCCCAGGCCTTTTTGAAGCTCTCGAATGCTTTTTTATACAAGCTGGAATCGGCAGTTTTTTTTGCCTGATTAAGCTTAATTCTTGCCTTGGAGGCTAGCGCTTTAGCCTTTTTAGTTTTGGAAGCATTGGTATCATCAATAATCTTTTGCATCGGTTCATTATCGCTAAGTTTTTCTGCAATCATAAAACGAGCCTCTAATACTGAAAGATTTTTTAATGAATCTCCATCTTTAAATCCAATCTCAACATCCTCGGGTAAAGCGCCAATAAGTGCGTATGCGGCTGATTTATCACCCTTTTCCGCGTATTTTAAAGCTAATTGGAAAGAAGCTTTATAAAACTCATTCAGATATTCTTTTCTTTCTACTCCCATTTTGTCGATAAGTGATTTTAACGCTTCTATTTCTACTTTTGCTCCAGAAAGATCAGAGCTGTTGGCTTTATCAACAAACGCTTTTTGCTTTGTTTGTATTACGTCAGCAAAACATTTCTTTTTTAAAGCTGGCGGCAACTTATCTGCGAATTTGATAGCCTCTTCATATTTTTCTTCCCCTAGATATTTTTCCACAATAATTCTTATTGCGTCATTATCTTCCCCAAGTATCGCCCTGGCCTCTTCATATTTTTTTACTGCGTCAGCAGCGGTTGACGCGTCTTGGATTCCAACTCGAGCATTTTGTTTTTTTCTTAATAATTCTACTTCCTTATTCCCGCTCTCCTCTTCCCCATTCACGTTTTCCCCGCGGAACCAGGCCATAAATTTATTCTTCGTCACTTCTTTGGGATCAAAGTTAGGCATGTTTTTGAATATATCTTCGGTCACGCCATACTCATCATAAACGCCAGTCATCGTCGCCATCGAACAGCGGAGGAGATAAGAAGCAACATCACTCCCATCAATTGGCTTGGCATCTTTTTTATCTTTATTATTACTAATATAAGCTATAACAATTTCAGTCAAAGCGTTGCTTAGTTTTCCATTAAGCGCTTTTCTGACTGCCGTCTCGTCTTTTAAATCAACACCATTTAACCAGCCAGTCGCTTCGATCCGCGTTTCACTTAACTCGCTGATCCTCACATTCCGGAAAGTCTTGGCATTGTTATAAGCGGATAAAGCCTTCGCGTAATCCATTTTCAATTCTTTGGCATAGAGGCTGACAACCACCCCAATCACATCCTGGAGTTCCGCGTCACTTATCTCTTTATCTTCGCCCCTCGTTTCCCAATCACCGTGCCGGTCAATAAAAAGGGCAAAATTATCGGAAAGTTTTCCGATCTCTTTTCCGGTAGCATCTAATATTACAGCGGTTTTCAATTCGGCTTTCCCCATAGTTTCACTTTTATCTTCATCCTTATAGTCAACATAACAGGTATTCCCTTCGTATTTCACTGTAACCCGTCTAAAACCAGGAGGTATAACATTTGCATCAAATGCGGCTGGTGGTGGTGGTGCAACTGGCGGAGCGGCTACCGGAGCCGCAACTGCAGGCGCTAGCTCTTTTGCAGGAGCCGCTGGTACAGGCGCTGGTTCAGCGGCCGCTTGCATAGCTTGAATTTTACCTTGAGTAACAATTTCAGCCGCTTTTGCATTAACATCCTTGGGAGATTTATCCTTTAGCTTTTCGACTTCTGTCTTAACTTCTTTATAAAGTTTCTCAACATCTACTGTTTTATCATTAAGATTCAAAGCGTTAAAAGCTATTAAAACACCGTTAAGAATATAAGGCGCTTTATCCCTACCAAAGACTTCTATAAGTACATCTTGAATATTTTTACCTGTTTCTTCTTGGCCATCTTTATATATTTTGATCTTCCCACTTTCAGCTTTAACTGTATATTGACCTATCTTAAGTTGCAAATCAGCGTTTTTTTCAAATAATGAATCGATCTTAGCAATAGAACCAGCATATGGCGTTCCTTTAACTTCATTAACAGGCTGCGCGAAACTAACCTTGCCACCGTCTCCAATCATCATTTTAATTCCCCCTAAAAAATAAAAAAACCAAGCCTGTTATTAGAACTTGGTTACATTCCACCCGGTTACAGGCTAACCGAGCTTCTCTTCCATATATTATATCGGATTATCTAGGCAAAAACTTGCATGAGCAAATCTTTAAACAACGATCCCACCGATCGCCGCGTTAGCTATCTTAGCTTTTAAAGCCTTTACCTCGATGGTTCGCTGTAAGTTAGCCGAAATGATCTGCTTGAATAGGTCTGGATCCAGGTCTTTGATCGCCTTCAGCCCTTCTATTAATATGTCGGTAAATTCCCCGCCAAATTTCAGCTGGCTTAATCCGGCGAACAGTTTATCTAGTTTTTTCGCTATTAACTTCGCCTTATCCCTGGCCACGCCTTTCTCTTTTTCGGCTAGCTTATTGATCTCGGCCAATGCCTTGTGCAGATCGGCCAAGACTTTTTCAACTGCTTTACGCGGGTCATTATCGGCTATGATCTTCAAAATATTTTCTGGGCCGCTTACTGATAGGCTCATTTTATACCGCCTCCTGTACTTGTGAAGGTTCTTCGTCCGGCAATTCCATGAATAAATTCGATTCTTCTTTTAATCTCGTTAAAAGTTTCTTGACCAATGTATAGCGTTTATCTGTTGCCGGCGATGATTTTTTGGTCCTGACCAGGTCTCTTAATGTTAACAATTCTTCCCTGGCGGCATCAAAGACCTTAATATTGGCTTTATCTCTTAATGAATTGAATTCAACCTCGCTTAAGTCATAATCAAGCCGTTTTAAGTTATTGATCAACCCTTTGATCTTTTGTTCGATCAGCCGGAAAGCCGGCCCGGCCAGCTCATAAAGGGTGGCTCTCTCTTCCAGCACCCCGAACAACATCTCGCCCAGCCTGATACAGGCGATCTGCCGCCCTTCCTTCTCGATCTTCTCCAATTCGTTGCTCCCAACGCCCAAAGCAATTAACCCGTTCTTTAGCCGCCGGACCTTGAAATGGGTCTCCATCATGCTCTTCCAGTCGCCAGCCAGAGCACGGTGCATGTGTAGGGCCCGCAACCGGTTGGTCAAGAGGTCTTTTTCGTCATCTTTAGTATATTCATATTGGTCTTTATTCTGCTGTTGATCGGCGCCTGATTGGCCGCCTGGCGCTCCCTGGCCAATAGAAGCATTAAAAGGATTCAGGCCAAGATGGACCTTCTTCAGGTTCCAGCTCTGGGTAAACTCATTTAAATTCACTCCGGCTTTAGCCGCCAGTTCTAATAATTCTTTTATCTCCGTTACTCCTTTTTTCCCTTGGCTGGGATCAGTGGTTAATTGTTGCTGCATTAATTTTTCTTCTATTTTTGTTTTGGCAAAATCCCTAACCTCACCGGCGGTTTCTTTTAAGATCTCGCTCATCATCATTTTCGCGCCCCGTTTATCAAGCACTCCGCTCTTGATCGCGAAATCAAAGAGATCGCTCAGCCCTTTGTCGCCCATTAATTTGTCGATCGATTTCGTCCGGCTAAGCACTTTTTTCATAAAAGTGTCTCTGATCTGCTGGGCTAGCTCGCTGCGAACACTGTTGCTTGTCGCGGTCTTGATGGAGATAAATTCTTTTTCGCCTAACCCCTTGCTCCTAAGTTCCGTCTCCAACTTTACTAGTTTTTTCTTGAGTTCCGGAGTATGGCTGACCGTGTAAGCGGCATAGACCGCGGCATATTCCCTGACTTGGATCTGGGTCTCTTTATCAAGTGATAATCCGCTTTTACCTTGAGAATTATTTTGTTGCTGTTCTTGCTCGCCCTGCCCGCCCTTTTTTCCCGAGGTTTTGGCAATAATATTTTTAAGGTCAACCAGGTCATCATATTTGCCTGGGCCGCCCAGCATTTGCTTAAGCTCATTTTCCATGGCATCATTGGCCTTGCCGGAGAATTTTTCTGGATTTAAATTAATCCCCAGGGTGGCTAGTTTCCCGGTCAGGTTAATGAGCACATCCATCCCGGCTTTGCCGGAACTTTTGTTCTCTTTGACCAGCCGGCCGATCTCTGTTTCTGTTTTTACCTGGTAATCTTTATCCTTAAGGGTCGATTGCCTGTCAACGGACTTCATATCATTAACGGCCCCATTGCTTAAAGCAATGGACATCTGTTGTGAAGCGCTGTTATCTACGACACCATTAAGCCCCATATGATATCCCCTTTTTGGCGGTCGCTTTAAGCGCCCTGTCTTGGTCCGGCCCGGTCCTCCCAGCCACTTGCTTGATCTTCTGCTCGGTCGCCGCCGCCATGCGCTCCGCCCTTTTAATATAGCTTTCCAGCCTTTCTAGTTTGATCAAGGTCTCTTTCTTATTGGTCCCGAACAATTGCATTTCATATTCCAGGTTTGATCTTTCTTGATAAAAAGAGACCAGGTGTTTCTGTAATGCTTCCCCTTCTAATTCACGGAGCGAAAGGGACTCATACCGGTCTTTGATCCCAACCCGGTCCGCCTGCAGCATCAGCTGGGTTTCCAGCTCTTTAAATATCCGGAGTTGGGCTTTTAGTTTTTTACTGCTCATGACATCCTGGCTCCTGTCACTATCCCAAAGAGCATTTTTTCGCTGACCAATTGTTTAACGCCCAGATCGATCATCTCGATCTTCTTTTTTTTCGCTTCGGCCAGCAAATCCTTGATCCTGGCTGGGTCAACGCCTAAAACACTAAGCTGAAAACCGATGATCCCCACTCCCATTTTTGCCAGTTCGGCCATAAAATAGTTGTGGCTATAAACATCCATCCCTAACTTCAACATTTTTTCTTCGAGTGCCTTGGTGGCTTTTTCCCTGAACTTCAGGTTTTTCTTCCCGTCTAGAGATTCCACTTGGTCTTCCGTCATCGTTCCCGCAATCATTGACATATAGACCGCGTCATCGCAGCGGATGCCGTAATCGATTTTACCGTCTTTACCATCTACCGCTTGCCAAGAAACGTCTGAAGAATTTTCCATGTCAGGATCATTCGCGGTATTCCTAAAAGTTTGCTTGGCCGCCGCGTAGAGTTTTTCCTGGGCAAAGCCCATATCCATAGATGCTCCGGTATTGTTCATAGGTTACACATATCCTCTATATATATATCGGACCAAAGGGCTGTTTTCTTGCGTTAAAACTGGGGTTTTTCTTACTTTTTCTTCTGTTCGTTGCTGGCCGTGCTGGCAGGTTTTATTCTTGATTTTGCTTTTGCCAGGTTGCGGGCAGCCATCCGTTTTTGGACAGTATCTTTGGTCCCGCTAGCTTTATAATAGGCCAGACGTTTTTGGGCCCAATTTGATTTTGGCGCTTGGGTGACCTTCTTTTTGTTCTCTTCTTCTTTTCTATAAGCCGCTTTTTTCATGCGGCTTTTCTTTTTCACGACGCTAGCCCGCGCTTCTTCGTAAGCCAATTCCTCTTTGCGCTGGTTATAATCATCCATCTCTTCCTTATATATTTCCGATTTACGGCCGTTAAATATATTATTGGTCACTATCCTGGCCACGTCTTTATTGGAAAATTTGACCAATTCACCCAAGGCATGGACCACCCAATTTGAACCGCCAAGATACTTTTCGGGCTCTCCATTCCTATAACTTTCGGTCAGATAATATATTTTTTGCAGCTGCCCGGACAAAGAATCATCCGTAGCTAACGGGTTGATCGATGGGTCGTTGGGATTAAAGCCATAAGAATAAACATCCCAGCCAACATGCTGGCCGGCATCTACTGCCGTCCCAAAATAGGGTTGTTTATCGCTGGTGGCGGTCGCGAATAATTCGGCTTTTAATTGGCTAATATCTACCAAGTAATAACCGTTTGTGCTGGCTGCCTCATTAAGCCCTTCGCTCAACCATTGGCCGAATTTTTGGAATTTAGCTTGCTGTTCAAGCGGCAGATCCCCACCTATAAAATCGCTTGAATTAGAAAAATAAGCCGGCATCATCGCATGCAAGGATTTTTGGATCTTTAAGAAAAGGTCAAAAAAAGCGATGTTGTGCGGATCGGCCCCTTGGCTGGCCCACAAATTAAATTTTAAGATCATCTCTTCATCGTTTGGATCGGCTTGGCCGTCAACCTGCCGGGCAATATCTTGCGGTGAACCAAAAACTTTATTCATCACGCTAAAGATCCGCCGTCTGGCATCCAATAGTAAGACCGCCAGGTCGACCGCTTTTTGGCTTTTGGATCCCGGGGCTGTTTCATAATCGCCCGACATCACAATATCATAGAAATTCTTAACGCCGTAATTCGCGTTGGCTCGGTCAGAAACGCCTCTCCATATTTTCGCATAATCAACTGGGTCGATCCCAAACATCCTCCCATAATCCTTTAATTGCTGGCTCAATTGCCCTAGTGGTAAAAAACCCAAGGTGTCATCTTCATAACCGAATGGCTTATCAGGATTAGTATTGGCGATCAGATCATAGGCTTTTTGGTCACTGCCTCGGTATCTGTCATCAGCTTCAACTATAAAATGATTAAAGTCAGCGATCCCGGAGCTAAATTCAAGGTTTTTACCCGTTTCGCCAGCCCCAGCGCCCCAAGGTTTGGCCGTTGCGCCGCCTGGATCCGTCTCGCCCCAAAATTGGCTCCAATCTTGTTCCGCCGTTGTATCGCCAGAATAGGCGGCCCGTTCTTCTGGCGAGAAAAACTTCATCGCTTCCATTAAAAAATTTATGTCCGCGCCGATCGATTTAAAACTGCGCCGGGATTCACTATTGTGCTGGTAAACGCGGGCGAGGTCGGGGTTATCCACTTTCATCGGCCGGCGAGGCTTTGGCATGGTCGCCGAATTACCAATATAGTTCCTGTAATAGCTCATTTTTTATCCTCTCAAAAATTAGTTAAATAAAGAGTTTAACTGTTCATCGAATTTAAACTGTTTGGAGAGGATATCGATGATCTGGGTTTGCGCCTGGCCTATTTTTTGCAGACGGTCTTCAATAACTAAAGCCGCGGTAGTGGAATTCAACTGGTCGCCAGGCAAAAATACGCTGCCAACCTGGAGCATTTTTTCCGGGTCAGGATTAAGGGATAGCTCCGCGTAACCAGCCAAAAGAGCGGACATTTCATCCCAAAAGCCGTTGACCGCTTGTTTAACATCTATCCGATTGCCGCTGATAAAGGATGGGTTAATGATCGGCGAGAACCCCAACATATTCCCATTCGCGTTTGTCATTTATTTTATCTCCTTTTTGTTACTCTACTAAAGGGCCATTTTTTGACCCTTTAATAGAGTTCCCGGTTACCCGGGAACTCATAAAAACTTTATGCTAAAGTTTGTAAGGTTTTATTAACCACTTGATTCTGGGTGCTGACAAATTGAGTCGCCAGCGTCGACGCTGTCCTCGACTTCTCTTGAGTGTCTGAAAGCACGAGTGAACCAAGGGCGCTAGTTACGTCTATTGGGTTAGGCCCTCCTAAATTTACCATCACAGATCCACCATCCCAGCCAGATGTAAGCTCATTGCTGATAGCGCTCATAATGCTATTTTGGGCCGAATCAATATTACTAACTATACTTTGCGCTAATTCACTAATTGATTGGTTTACCGGTTGTCCTGCCATTTTAATTCACCTCCATTTTAGACTTCCCCCCAGGGGGGAGTTATTTATTTACGCCAGGGTCTGTTGAGTCTTGCTCGCTTTCTGGTTCTCATTAGCCACTGCTTGAGCCGCTATCTGCGTCAAGGTTGAACCTTTTTGCAAGCTATCATCAAGCACTAAGCTTCCTAAAGCTGAAGCAACATCAATAGGCTTCCCACCGATGTTAATATTGACTGACCCACCGTCCCAATCTGAAACTCCATCCCCATTTGTATCTTGTCCTATCTGTTCTTTGATCGCATCCATAATATCCTTGTTTCTTTCTGTAGTCTCAGAAACAATGGCGGTTGCGCTTTCATAAACAGATGGATTATCTGAGCCGTCAGGGCGCGTATCGTAATCATTAGTGGGGCTAGCTCTATCTTCTGGAGCTGGAGTTTCGGGGTCGCCTCCCCCACCAACGGATAAGTCTAAATCAACCCTTTTTGCAGCTATCCTATAATCCCCTAGAGAAATTCCTCCATGACCAACATCAAGATCAGCAACGATTCTACTCGTAAGGCTATCTCTCATATCATTAGTCATTTTCTTATCCACATACTGATCGCTGTCCGCCGGTCTCTGAGCTGAAAGATCATTAATTGGACTTGCCATACCTATTCACCTCCTTTTGTCTTTTTTTTCTCCCTGCCTTGTCGAGGGGCAGGTCGAATTACCCTTCCATATACTAGTCGTAACAAACAACCGGAAACTTGCATCCTCCTTCGCGCTTTGCGCTTCGGAGGACATGTCCTTTTTCAAACCACAAAATCATGGAGCGTACCGGGCAATTGGACGCCGGTCATGCCTGAAATAGCTTTTCTTACCGTCGATGGATCGAGTGTTTCTCCCTGGTTATTAACCGCCACATTCATTCTCTCGATCCCCTGATGGACGCGTTCGCCCAGGGTGCTTAATAGATCGCGGCTGGAATTATTGCTAAGTGGTTGAAAATTGCTGCCCGAGTTCGCTTTAAGTGAATCTGCTGTGCTTATCACACTATTATTATCGTGGAAAGAGAAAGAAAACTTGCATGGGGGGGTGCAAAAGGAGAACAACTTCAAACTGCAAACATCCAAATAAAGGGAATAAACTGCAAACTGCAAAACTCAAAATAAAGGGGAAAACATTAAAAATCAAACAACAAATCATCCATTCAGTTTTTTGCTCTTTTTTCCTAATTTGGAGCTTATTTTGAAGTTTGTAGTTTGTGGTTTGAGTTTCTTTAAGGCTATCTTGAGGTCCGCCCGCCGCATTTTATGATTATTGCGCTTAAAATGCTGGTTATTTGCTCAATTTCATCGATATCAAAGTCCAGCCGGTTTTCTGCTATAAAAGAGGTATTAACTATTCGTAACCAATATCTGGTTTCTTTGGCCTCTTTTCTAGCAATACAGACCTTATTGATAAAGTCTTTTTTAGTTAACGCCCCGTCAGCTTCCTCATAATTCGCCCCAATTGACGTCCCTGCCCTTGCCAACTGTTTCCTAATTATTTCCGCTTCTGGCCTTTGCGGTAATTTTTTGCATATTTCCAGTATCCTTTTGGAAAAAATAAACAGCCTTTCCCTGATATCATATACTTTTGGTTTTTGATCTTTTCGAGCTTGACTATTATTTTGTAGTTTGCAGTTTGAGGTTTGAATTTCTTCACAGTTGTTTTGAAGTTTGTAGTCCCTCGGCAGTGCTCGGGATGGCTGGGATGGCAAGCTTGTCGAGCCATTTGCAGTTTGAATTTCCATTATTAATGGCTGGAGCATTTTTATTGCCACATTAAAGAGGAAATAATTTGACGAAAATTAAACAGAGGCCTCTTTTAGATCAATTCGTTAACTTTGAGGCCAATAGGGCCGTAGCTAAAGCTAAAAGGGAGTTCCTGGGAGCTTGTTTCTTCAAGGACATTTTCATTTTTAAGGTTAAGCGGGGCCAGATCATTAATTTCTTCAAATCTAGCCAGGGCGGAGATCGTCTTATCGCGCAAAGCATTGCCAACGTTGGCATAAGCGGCCTCGGTTTGCGCTTTAATGTTATTATTAGGATTAATATTTATCTGATTTTCAATTTTACTCATATTTTCTTCTACTTATATTATCGTTTAATCCCCATTATTACTTGCATTGGCCGCCAAACTTCTCTTTCAGCATCTCTTCAATTTTTGTGATCTTACCGAACACAGAATCAACGGTTTCTTCCTCTTCCGTCTGATAGCTGAAGCCCGTCTCCTTGACCATTTTTTTATTGTGCAGCCCGCCGGCCGAGGCGCTGTCGCCTTTAGAGACAACGCCGGCTTTAGCGGCGATCTCATTCATCTTACCAACAAAACCAGCTTCACCAACAGCTAGCGAGTTTGAAGACTGGGTAGCTTTACCCTTGATCTCTTGTCCCGCTGTTACCCAACCAAGATTATTAATGTTCATTTATTATCTCCATTATTATACACTGGTATACGAGCGGCTTGTGCTGTTTACTCGCCCAATATTGTTTTCGATCTCGGCCAATTTCATCGCGTCATCCCGCCACGATTCCTGACGTCCGCGTTTTTCTTTCTCCATGGCGGCTAAAACATGATTAACATCCTTGGCTGATGCCTGGACTTTTATCTTAGTTTGATCAACTGTAACTTTGGCAATCTCGGCTTTTTGCCCAGCCTCAACTTTCTTGACCGGTGTGGGGTTGGCCTGTGGCGCCAAAACCTTGGGAGCTTGCGGCTCTACTGGCGCCGCGCCGACAGGAACAGCCAAGCCATCTTCCATCCTCTTATTTTTATCCCCAACCAAATAATTGGTTGCAGCTTTATCCGGCTTCTTTAAGGATAGGAGAAATTTAGCGGTGCTATCAATTACTCTCTGCAGCATCGCGATCATGTCGTCATTTTTCGCGCTTTCGTATTCCGCCGCCTGGAGGTTAAGGTCCATATCGCCGGAGCTAATTTGGCTTCTAACTGAACTGGTTTCCAGCCGGGAACCCGAAGCGGCCACCCCTTTCTGCCTCCCGTTCTTCTCTTCCGAGTCTTTATCCAGCTCTTTGTTATAGGCCCTTTTTTTCGAGCCGATCGTCCGGCCAAGCAAGCTCAAGTTCTTATCGACAATATCGCTCACCAGCTGGCTGGCGGTCATCTCCATCATGCTGATCGCGAAATTGAGGTGTCTGAATTTCTCGGCTTCATGGCGCAAAACTTCCATCGGCTCATTAAAGCTCGCGACTTTTTTCCGCAGCGGCTCAATTTTTTCCATTAGGTCTTTATACTCCAGCATTTCTTTGCTGACATCTTTTTTGGTTTTATTGGCTTCTTTAATGATCTTTTCCAGATCAGCGATTCGGGCCTCTTTGTTATCCAGTTCTTTCTTGACTGAAAAAAGATCACCGCCTTCTTCAAATTTATCGCTGATCTCTTTCTGGCCATTTTCATTTTTCGCGCTGGCAATAGCGATCACGAGCTCCATAACCGCCACGGTCATCTGGACCATTGACAAGACAGCCGACCGCTGGTCTTCGCTGATCTCGTTAATCCGCTCGATCAGTGTTTCCAGGTTTTTAAGTGTAGCGCCAAGCTCGCCAAACGCGATCGTCCTGGCATAAGCAAAGGCCTGGTCTGTCTGGGTTGGCCGGCCGCTAACTCCGGTCATGGTAGCGTGGATCTGGTTCCGGAGTTCCGCTTGGGCCGCCCGTAATTTAGCAACCACATCACGGATGTTGAATATTTTATCCATCTTATGCTGGAGGAGAGCCATCGCGCCATTGCTGATCCCCAACCGGCCGCCGCCAACCCCTTCGACCATCTCATAAGAAACAGAAGCATAAACATCGGCTTCTGACTCATCTAACCGGCCAAGGGTCGCGTCGTTTGCTTTGTCGTTTTCCTTTTTCTTGGTTAATTCTCTCTTGGCTATTTGGGCAATAGTAAATAAGGAAAGCGCCGTTTTTACTTGGCTGATCAAAAACTCTAAGCCCGAGTTGACAAGTGAAGTTACCGCCGCCATTATGCCGGCCGCCGGTGAACCAAAAGCCCAGCAAGCAAGCGCTGTAATACTAATAAGCGATAAGTTAACTGTTGTTTTGATCACGGAAATCGCGATATCCCTGGCGGCGTCAACATGCCGTTTATGGGCTTCAACTTTCTGCGCTTGCAGTTGGACCAGTGAATCGAATACCTTCATCGTTTTTTCAAACTCCGCCTGGTTAACGCTGTTAACCAAGGCTCCCGGCCGGCGGCCAGAAACTCCGGTCATTTCCACGTGAACAAGATTGCGGGCTTCGGCTTTAGCCGCGGTTAACTTGGCGATCGCCTCCCTGGTATAGGCGATCCGCATTAATCTTTTCCGCAGTTCTTTGATCAGGTTGTTATTTAAGTTCCAATACATATCACCATTATTAGTGGTAACGCCATTGGTCATTAGTTCTTCATATATCTGGGCTTCAGTCTGGTCAATTTTAGCTTCAGTCCCGGTCCTTTCATCTTTTTTGAATATCTCGCGTAAAACATATTGTTCCAGATAATCGGTCATCATCTGTACCGCGTCGACTGATTTGCTGGCACCGACCGAAACCGCGCCGGCAACAGCCGCTCCAGCCTGCATGCCGAGAGAAGCGCCGATCCCAGCCGCTGCTAAAATTGCCGTAGCTCCGCCTTTAGTCGCTCCAACGCCAGTTGCCGCTGACCACATACCAGCAGAAGCGCCAGCAGTTTCAAGCGTTATAGTTAAGATAAAACTCAAGATCGCCTGCACCATTTGCTGGTTCTGGGCAAATTCCATGTTCCGGCTGGTCGCGACTTCATTGAGCAAAAAGACGGCCATTTCCAGTTTAAACTGGGCCAGCATGAATTCCGCTTCCATGGCGTTCTCCACCAGGTCAGAATTCTCCCGTCCGCCCTTACCGGTCATTTCTAAGTGAACAAGTTTTCTAAGAGAAGCTTTTTCTTTGTGCAAGGCCCAGAGGACCCTTCTTAAATTCTGGATCCGGTTTAAAGGTTTCTGCAGTTCCCCCACCTGCTTGCTATCAACATGCCAACCGCCAACGATCTCAAAACCGGTATCTTTTCTAACCCGATCAGCGATCGTCCTGACCACTGTTTTTTCTCTGACCGGCTTATGCGCGCCGCTGGGCCACGGCCCATTTTCCAGGACGTTTTCCTGCAGCCAGCCAAAAGGATCGCTCTCAATATCAAGCGTATTTTCTTCATTGGCCTTGCCATTAGTTTTCTCTTCCGCATTTGCCGTCTGATTCCAGGTATCAACATCCTCATTACCGGTGTTGGTATCGTGCTCTGTCTGCTCTGTTTCCGTCGGCTCTTCTTGATATCTATGGTCTCGCAAAAATAAGTAAGCTAACCCTTCACCTGTCAGTCTAATAGCAGCCGCAGCAATACCAAGAGGGAGCCCAACAAAAATTCCCCAACCGGCCGAGATGCCTCCAAATATTGGTGCCAGCCAAGCAGTAGCAGGGAACATCATACAAACAAGGGCCGCCGCGCCAAAACCAAGTGATGGAGCCGTCGCCAAAACAGTCAGCCCATTGGCAACAACATTAAAGGGTAATTTTATTAAGCCGGCTGTAACCTGGTATTCCTGATATTTGCGGGTGTTTTCCAAATTCATTTTGCGCATTGATAAATTGATCGTGGTTTCAAAGAGCATCAGGTCGCGGCTGCTTTCCAGTTCTGACAGTCTTTTCGCGCTTTGGCTCCGTTCACGGCCGCCGACACCGGTCATCTCCTCGTGGATCATATTACGCTGGGTATCATCTTCTTCCGCCAGCATCATCCAAGCCCGTCTCAAGTTGCCAAGGCCGTAAAACCGTTGGCGCAGATCGCTCATCTGGTCGGGATTAATGTGGGAATAACCAGCTTTATCCCGGTAGGTAACAGAATCAACGCCTTCATTCGCCATGTTCTCCTGGGCTCTTTGTAATTTTTTATCCAGTTCTTGACGGTCATTCTTTTTCTCTTCGGCTTTTTCTTCGTCCGCCTTTTTATCATCTTCTTGCCGCTGGGCGGTTAAGATCTGCCTCATGGTGCTCAACACTTCATTGACAGCGTCAAGATATTTACTGGTCTGTTCCATGGTGACCAGGGTGATCCCAATGGTCAAAATTCCGCCGGAGAGATAGTCGGCGATCGCGAACGGCGGGAATAACTTTAACAGGTCAAGAGCTTGCGTCTCTTTATACCAGGCTTCGAGCTGGTCAAGCGTCGCCCCTACTAATTCGGTCATAAAAATAGTGACGATCTTCTGTTTGTTCTGGACATATTTAGCGATGATAGTATCAGTATCCAAGCCTTTATCGGCCGCGACACCGGTCATTTCCTGGTGTACCAGACCGGCTTTTTCATTTTCGGCTTTCATCAGCATGCTGATCGCTACCGTCAGGCCGCAGAGAACACTGATCTTTTGGGCGAAGGCGGCTAAACGCTCCCCATCAATGTGCTGTTTCCCTTCCTCATCAAAATAATAGAAATCCTTCTCATCAAACCCGTCCATAGTAGTAGTCATTTCACCGTCGATCGCGGCGGCCATTTCGGCGTCGGAACTGCCGCTATTAATGGCGTTGATGGAATTGTATTCCGTTAAATAGCTGGTGTCGGCATTGTCATGCCATTTGTTTTTTTGCTCGATTATCCAAGCGTCAGCTGATTCCTGGGAATCAAAGATCGCCACAACATTCCCCCGATCGTCATAGATAACGTAATCGTCATAACCTTCGCCCTGCTCGTGCTGAATACGATATTTTTTATCAACATCTTCCGGGCTGTTTGGAGCACAAGGATTTTCTGCGTATTGGTAGCCATGTTCGCTAACATATGATTCCGCGCTTTGCCGGTCACCTGACCTTTCAACCAATTTACCATCAACATAAACATCAAACTCATCATGTGTCCCACCAGAGGCGCTAACGTATCTAACTATAAAGGCTCCCTGAGTCCCGGCGCTATCTTGCTCGATAAAAGCTTCCGCTTCTTCCCGGCTGGAAAAAGTGTGGGTTTCACCATTCTTGTCTTCCACCGTATATTCATTGTGATAATTACCGTCATCATCTTTAACGCTGTATTGGTGGATAGTATAATATTCGTGGGTTTCGCCATGGTCTTCATTGTCAGCGTCGTTATTGGTGATCATATTCCAGAATTCAATTGCGTCACCAAGAGCTTTTCCGCCTTTTTTAATCCCGTCCTGCGCCTTCGGAATCGCCCACTCCAATATCGGTGTTGCTACACCATCAATTTCCTCCTGAACTTCTTTATGTGCCGGGAATATAATTTCCAAGTATTCATCAATTAGTATTTGAGCAGCCTTTTTCCCATTACCAAACACTTTTTCTTTCGACGGTAAATTGTATAAATAGTTGGAGAATTCTTCCTTAGGGTTCGCCGCGCCTTGGGCCAGGCCTTTAAAGGGGTTGCCGGAACCGCCGATCCCGCTTGAAGCATAATTGTTACTACCGCCAAAAGAATCACCGGCGCCCAAAGCATTTTGGACTTGGTTGTTGGTATTATTGGCGGCTGAAGACGCCTCCGCGGCAAGATATGAAGCAGTTTCTTCGGTATTGTTTACCGTGTCTTTTGCTTTATCTTCAACGTAAGAAACGCCTGAATTAACGACTGATCCAAAGCTCATAGTTATTGCTTACCCCTCATATATAATATATCGGTATAAATAGGGTAAAACTTGCGCTTTTTTCTTTGATTTTGAAGGGGATTTTTAGCGGCTTAAACGCTTAATTTGGTCAGCCAATTCTTTCTTTACCGCGGCAATTTCTTGGTTAACACCAGCGATCTTAGCATCGATCTTTTTAACCTCTTCTTCGGCTTGCTTTTTAATGATTGAAGAGCGAATAATAGCATAGACATTCCAGCTGATAAAAAAGACCGCCAGAATGCCAAAAACAACAATCCAATTTATTGAATTAAACACGTCCATCGACTTTTTTTTCCTCTCCTCGGGATATCATTACACCTGGCCTTGGCCCTTTACCAAACATCCTGGCAACGGCATTCCCAATTATATCAACTACAACATCAAGCAAGGACTTGGTCGGTACCGCATTAATATTAAGAGAAAGAATCCCTTCATTTTCTCCGGTCAGAGCGTCTTTTCGGTCAAAAGCTCGGCCATTAACCACCGCACCTTTTAGTGCTTGCTGAAGCTGTTCACCAGCTCTTAGAACCCCACCTGGGTTAGTTCGATAACTATTCGGCCTACCACTAACTAATTGAACTGACATATTATATCATCTCCTCTTAACTTGGTGAACCATTTAATTTTCTATATTTCCGATCTTTTAAAATATCTAATATGCCCTGTTTCCCCAGGGTCTTACAATCGTCCATAATCCCAGCAAATGTCCGACCATGTTTTTTATTGAATTCATCATTATCATATCTATTAATATCAAATTTACCCAGAGCGGCATTAAGATCATTTGGTGGAATATTTTTATCTGCCCATTTCCTAAATATTGCTACCCTATCCTGAAACTCAAGTAAACCGGTAATTTCTTTCTTCGTCGGTAATTTATCTTCAGTCACATACGCTTTAAAACCAACGCCAAACCGCTCTCTCATCAAGGGATCAGACAAGTCTAGCCGCTCAATATCATGAATTCCAAGCTCCCTCCAGATAGCAGAACTTGAATAACGAATAAATAACCCATAGCCCATGCGTTCCCAATCCTTATCGGTCATATCAGTCAAGTCATCATTCATGTCGCCAGGTGTTTTTCCTCTCGCGGCCAACGCCCGCTTAAAATTAGCTTCTAAAAGCTTACTTTTACCTATGTCGGTTTTAGTTAATTTCATATCTTTGAGAACAATCCGAATATCTTGCTTTTTTACTGGAATAATATTCGGATTATGTGAGAGGCTTTGTAAGGTGTCGCCTGTTACCCCAATAGTTTCCTGGCAATCGAGCAAGGCCTTTTCAAATTCTTCCGGGCTATCGATCGTCGCTTGCGTTTGTCCGATCGGTCCCAATATTCCACGGTCCATGGTCGTAGCCATATGAGCACCAAAAGAATTGCCAAACAATGTATAAAACGGTTGAGAAAATACTTCCTCTCCAACATATCTGGCAACGCTAGTCATGCCTGATGGAAGATTCGAATCATCTTTAGTCCCGGTAAAGAGGAGCCAAAAAGCGGTCCTGACTGGACCCGTGGTATTTAGTTCGAGTAATTCGGTAAATTGAGCCTTGCTCATCTTGCCGCCGTTGGCAAAGATCTTATCTAATTTTGCATTGAATGCTCGTTTGTCATACTCTTTGCCTCCGCGAAGTTCTTTCACTAGATCATAGATTCGATCATAAGTTGGCTTGTCGCTATAAGGAATTGCGATGCTAGCACTATTAGCGCTTGATGACCTTACAATTCCTATACTATCAGCAGCTGCCATTATTTACTCCCTATTAAAATATTATTTTCCTTCACACTTATCTTATCGCGCCAACTGACCAAAAACTTGCATCCTCCTCACCCCTTTCTTCGCCTTTGGCAAATTCATTCCCCTCTCCACTCTGTGGAGAGGGGTGTCTGCCGTAGGCAGACGGGGTGAGGCTATAACACTCCCACCGACCAATAATGGGCTTGGTTGGAATAAGCATAGTCAATTGCCACTCCATTTACTTTAACACCTACCCCAGACGAATTCGTCCCCACCCTAAAAGCTAAGAGGTCTACCGGCTTCCACTCGCATCCAACTTTATCCTGTTCCGCCGTCCAGGTAATTTTGTTATTAAAAAGATTACCAGAAACACCACTTTTTAAGTCACGTTTGCCAGCCGCAACGCCAAAAGAAATATAGTCGGCCGGTTTAAAGATCACACCGACCTTGCCATCATATCTGGCTGCCACATTCTTCTGGTTAATAATTTGTAAATTGACGCCAAGGGACAGTAACCCCATATTTTCGGGAATAACCATCGCTTGGTTAAGGTTTCTGGCCAGTGAAAGATATAGTGTTTGTTGGGCTTCTTGGCTGGTGCTAGTTGAAGCAACATAACCGACGCCAAAACTGCCATAATCAGTCGTCTCAACTCCAGCGATCATAGAATAATTGGTCCCTTCAAGCAAGCGAGTAGAAGCTGTCGCGGATTCTTTTGAGACCAAACCAATTCCAGCTGGATTACTAAAAACCGCGTTCGCGTCATCGGCTAAGCCCATAAAAGCCCCGCCAAAGCCCATTGGCCGCGCGCCAAGGTCTTGGGCCTGCACGGAAAATCCAAATGACAAGATCCAAAATCCAAACAAGACCAAATATCCAAATTTTAATTTAGGCATTACATGAATATTATCGTATTTTAAGGGGAAATACTTGCGCGGTTAAACGATCGTATCGGGATGGAGCCTTGTCCCTGGCGGAAGTTCGACCCCCGAGTGGATCTGACAGCGGTTGGCGATCACCGATCCCGCGCCGATCTTGACGTTCTTGCCAATATAAGTAAAACTGCCGATTATTGAGCTTTCTACCTGGGCGCCGGAAGCAATTATCACCTCTGACCAAATAATGGAATTATCGACTTTGGCGTCACTAGCAATAGAGCACCCTTCTCCTAATATGCTTGATCCTAACTTCTTGGCGGCGGAGCGGACCGCGACTTTGCCATTCACGACGTCGTAATTAGACTGCCGATATTGGTCAAGATTCCCAACATCATTCCAATAGCCGGATAGTTGGTAGCCAAACAGAGGAACATCTTTTTCCACTAACTTAGGGAATAATTGCCGTCCAAAGTCATAAAAGCCTTCTGGAATATATTTTAATATTTCCGGTTCAAAAATATAAATGCCGGTATTAGCTAAGTCGCTTAAGGCTTGCTCTGGCTTTGGTTTTTCTTGGAAACCGACAATTCTTCCGCTCTTATCTTGCACCACAACACCAAACTCGGTAACATCAAATACTTTAGAAAGAGCCACCGTCACTATCGCTTTTTTTTGCCGGTGGAACGCCAGCATTTTCCCCAGGTCAATATCAGTTAAGGCATCGGATGATAAAACAAGAAAAGTCTCATTTGTCGCTTTTGCCATCCTTTTCACCCCGCCAGCAGTCCCTAACAGCTCCTCTTCAAATGAATAATCAAGCTTTAAACCAAAATAATTTTCGATCTGTTCGGGGTGGTAGTGGATATTGGCAGTAACATCTGTAAATCCATATTTTTCCAGCAATTCAATATTATGCTCCATAACTGGCAAACCAGCCACCGGGATCATCGGTTTTGGCACTGCGATCGTCAGCGGTTCAAGTCTTGTTCCGTATCCGGCCGCTAAAATAAAGGCTTTCACCAGCGCTTAAAACTACGCCCTTTTATGATGATGAAGCTGTTTATTTTTATTGGTGCTTAAATAATCTAAGAGCGCCACTATGCCGCCCAAAAAGGCAATGACCAAACCAACCAAAGGAATTGTCCAGAGTGGATCAATCATAATTATACCTCCTCATATTTTCTCAAAACAAAAAATGCTATAAAATACATTGCTACAGCCGCAAAAATAGCCAAACAAATAATATAAATATTAAATTTATTTAGAGCAACTTGGCCAATTACTAAGGTCAGTAAAGTATATTCGGCCAGTTTCATGAAACTTTTCGAGAACTCTTCTCTCTGTTTATTGTTTAGTATAAACATATGACTCCATCATAAAGTTTATATTATCAAATGCTGCCATAGCGGTCAAGACCTTTTATTCTTTTCGTGTGCCTGGCATCGCCGGAAAATTGCGTCTTTAACCAAAGATTAATGATTTTTTTGGCTTTTTTCGAAGAAAGCCTTCTTCCCCCTAAACACAATATATTGGCATTCCCGTGCTCTCGGCTTTGTTTAGCGACATATTCATCAAAAACATTAACGGCCCGAACTCCTTTGAATCGGTTCGCCGCAATCGTCACCCCAACACCGGACCCGCAAATTAGTATCCCCCGATCAAACTTTTTGGCAGCCACTGCTTTAGCAACTGGGAATGCAAAATCAGGATAATCACAAGATTCTTCGGAGTAAGTGCCATAATCCTTATATTCAATTTTCTTCTTAGCTAAATACTTAATGATTTCTTTTTTTAACTTAAAACCACCATGGTCCGAACCGATCGCAATTTTCATCCTATAGCCTCCTTGGCTGCCGTAGGCACGCCTTCATTTCTCGCACTGCTTTTTCTAAGCCGACAAAAAGCGATCTCGCAATAACAGAAAACCCAATATTCAACTCCTCAATCCCGGAAATATTAGCCACCGCTTTTACGTTATTATAATCCAAACCATGCCCAGCATTGATCTTTAAACCGATCCAGCGGGCTTGTTCGGCCGCAATCCCAATTCTGTCAATTTCTTTATTAATATTCCCCACACTTAAGTGTGGGGTACAACTCAATCTTCCATATCTTCCAGTATGTATTTCAATAAAATCGGCCACTAAAACTGCAGCCTCTTCAATCTGCTTTTTCTCCGGTTCAATAAATAAGCTAACTTTTATTCCTTTACCTTGGAGTTTTTTAATAATATTTTTCAGTTTTTTTGAGTACTTAATGACGTCGAGCCCCCCCTCCGTTGTCAGCTCTTGCCTCTTCTCCGGCACCAAAGTCACCATCTCTGGTTTAATTTTCAAGGCGATCTTTAACATCTCATCTGTTGCCGCCATCTCCAGATCTAGCCGCGTCGGTAATTTCCTTAAAGCGACAACATCTTTATCATTAATATGGCGCCGGTCTTCGCGCAAGTGGCAAACGATCCCGTCGGCTCCGCCGGCAATTACCGCTTTGGCCGCTTCGATAACATCGGGAATGCCTTCTTTCCTCGCTTCCCGCAATGTCGCAACGTGGTCGATATTAATCCCTAATCTCATCAGATCTCCTTGTGGATCAAACAGACCGAGTAAGCCTTCATCCCTTTTTTGGAACCGGTAAACCCAAGCTTTTCCTCGGTCTTGCCTTTTATGTTGACCAGGTCGGCCGGCATGTCCAGCGTACTGGCGATTTTTTCTTTCATCTTCTCGATATAAGGAGCGAATTTCGGTTCTTCCGCCACGATGGTAGCGTCGATATTATTAACAGAATAACCTCGGTTACGCAAAAGCTCCTTCACATATTCCAAAAGTTTCAGGCTCGATATCCCTTTAAAATTTTTGTCGCCTGGCGGGAAGTGTTTACCTATATCACCCTCACCCAACGCCCCAATGATCGCGTCCATAATCGCGTGGATCAAAACATCACCGTCAGACCAGCCAAGCAACCCTTTAGAGTATGGGATCTTTACTCCGCCAACGATTAACTTCCGGCCCTTAACTAACTTATGGACATCATAACCGATCCCAATTTTCATTTTAGTACCCCTTTACAAAATATAATACCATTGAAACATATTCCCAAACAACCGGCTGGAGATCTTCGTGCCTGGTCCACCACTTGTTAGGATCGAACTCGGCAGGATACGCCGGCTGAACCAGTACTTTTATCCCCTCTTTCCCAAACATCTTACGGAAGGTGTTGCGAGCTCTTCTTGAATGTGTTGGGGAAGTGACTAAAATAACAGAGCGAAATCCGTGTTGCTTTACGATCGGCAAACAAAACTCCGCGTCCTCAATTGTTGACCTTGATTTGTTCTCAGTCAGAATCTCCGAACTCTTAACTCCTAACTCCACCGCTTGTTTCTTCATCCAGTCGGCAAAGGTCAATTTCCAAGCCAGCGGACCGCCCGACATCAGCAATTTTGGCGCCATGCCCTGTTTAAATAGTTTAACCCCCATGTCTACCCTTTCCCCATTGCCATCCCCACCTAAGACAATAATAACATCCGCTTTTCCTAATTTATCAGCCACAATCAGCCGGTTGCCCGCCCATTGCAACATAAAAGGGGTTAGAATAAATAAGCCAAGAAGAACCAGCACGCCAATAACAAGCTTTCTCATCTTTGCGGCAGGCGAAAAAGAGACCGGAGTAAAAATTTTGGGTTTTTCGCTAAACCCACCAGGAGCGTCCCAATGGTCGGGTAGGTCTTAGGATTAGAGATCAGACTCCAAATGACCGAAGTGTGGTTCTCAAAATCACCGATCTTCTCAAGCGTCCTGGCATTTTCTTTTATATACTCAAATATTTTCCTTAAAACTTGCTCATCCATATTTTCCATAATATTACGCAAAAGCAGGCAAAGCTTGATCTCCCGTTCAAATTTATCCCCCCATTTGATCGCATATTCGGCTAAATTATTATTATTAATAGCTTCAGCTAATAGCTCTGCCGCTTTCATCCCGTAAAAGATCCCGCCCGACGTGATCGGCTTAACCTGGCAAGCCGCATCGCCAACTAGAGCAGCATTATCCTTAACCAACTCACAAGTCCCGATCGGGATCGCGCCGGCGTTTTTCTCAATGATCTCACCTTTAAGGTTGTTTTTCTCCATAAAAGACTGCAGCTCTTTAAAAGGGTTATGCGCTATCGTCCCGATCCTCACGATCCCATTCCCTTCAGGGATGATCCAGGTAAATAAGGAAAATGGCTTAATGTAACTGACTGAAACAAAATTTTGCGGTTCAGTCTCAAGTTTCACCCTGAATTGGTAGCCGTTGTAAAGCTTCATTTCTGAACCAAACCCTAAATATTTTCTTACCCGCGAATTTGGCCCGTCGGCGCCAATTACAACCTCGGCAAAATACTCCCCGTTGCTTGTCTTTAAGAGATAACCGTCTTTAATTCTATTGGCCTCTTTAAGCTCGGTATTAAATTCTATTTCTAACTTGTGGCTTAATTCCTTATCAAATGCCGCTCGATCGACAATGTAGGCGACCCCCGGACGGTTCAAGTCAAACGCCGTCCCATTGTACTTTATTTTTGCCCCGTCAATTTTATTGATGATCGATTTATCGGAGACCGGCAGTTTCATCTCTTCAAACAGGTCCCGGCCCACGATCCCGGCGCAAGAGACTGGCCGGCCAACTTCCGGATGTTCTTCAAGAATAAGAGGGGAAAACCCATAATGCTTTAAAAGCTGGCCAAGATAACAACCAACCGGCCCAGCACCAACAATTATGATCTTGGTAGTTTTCTTCATTTTTATTTCACAACCTGAGGCTGAAAGCCTCGGTTCCGTTGGAAACTAAAGGAACCGCGACTTTTAGTCGCAGGTTGATAAAATTATAACCTGTTTACGCCGCCCTGTAAAGAATGGTAGAATTGGCACGTGCGCAAGATTTTAGCTTTATTGTGCTGTTTTATCATGTCCTCCGCAGTCATGGCGATCGATAGTGCTATCACGGTTGAAGTTAGCGGCCGAAGCCACCTCTTGTCAGTCAGCCAGGAAAGCCAAACCCAGATCTGGTCGCTCGGATACCTTTCTTCTTTTGAGGCAACTTATGAAGCGAAGGTAATTTTCAGCAGTTATGATGAGATCGTCAGCCCCGAGATCTTTTATCTTTCACCGGTTATTTATGCTTCTTGGGAGACCAAATATTTAGATCGATCGCAAAAATATACGATCATTTCACTGGATGGCGGCCAGCATTTTGGGCCGGTCAAACAAAGGCCGCTGTTCCAAGAGCGCCCTACTCCACCTAAAATATTGTCACCTAAGAATAGTTTTATTATTAGATACCTGTCAACCTTTCCGGAACCAACCCTAAATAAGATCGAGCTCTCCGCTACGCCTAATTTTTTCCCAAACAGCACCTGGAACGCCACCCGATTTAATTTGCCGACCTCTCCTGAAGGAACAGTTAGTTTTAGCCAACTCGACCTACCAGACGGGAATTATTATTTGCGGGGCACAACCTTTAACGGAACCCTGACTAGTGAATCAAGCGCCGTCATTGGTTTTGTCATTGACCGAGTCCCGCCAATAATTAAACTACTTAAACCGACTGAGATTATTTTTAACAATAAAAACATAACCATCGAATGCCAGGTCAATGAGCGGTCAAGCCTGCTAATAAACGGTCAATTAATAACCAAAGAAGTGATTGGTGCCATAAGCTTTCCTTTCTCTTTAGTAAAAGGAAAAAATAATTTAGTCTTAGTCGCGACCGATGAAGCCGGAAACTCATCATCTTTGCCTTTTTCATTTTCATATGAGCCAGAACGTTCCATCATCCAGATCATCAAGCCCCGGTCGACCGATTGGTTTACCGCGGGATCGACGATCCTAGTTGAGGCCAGCGTGACCGATCCGCAAAATAGGCTGGAAGATGAAATAGATGTCCCGCTTTTTCTCTCCGGAACAAAACTGTCAGAGACTTTGGTCTATGACAAAGCCAGCGGCCGGATCGCCGGGTTTGTGACGATCCCCGAAAATTCAGCTGACGGGGTAAAATTGACTATCATGTCATTATCGATTGAGGGTGAAACAATTGAAAAGCAATTCAATATAAACATTGGCGAGCCTCCGGCTAACTTAACCGCCGAAGTAAATGCAACGGGAAGCATTTCCAGTTATTTGATTGAAAACAGTAGTTTAACCGCTTTTTCACTGGTTACCGGTTTTGGCAACGGGCCTAACCCGTTTTCACCGAAAAATGACGGCTTAATGTATTTTACTTATAAATTAAATCTTCCATCCGCCTTAAGTATTTATATTTTTGATTTAGCCGGCAATTTGATCTGGAAAAAAGAGATCACCATGACAAATAGTGGCAATACTGCTTGGAATGGAGTCGACGCTTTCGGCCGCCAGGTCCAGAACGGCGTCTATCCTTATGTCTTAAAATTCACTTCCAGTAGTGATACGGAGATAAAAAAAGGGAAAATAATAATCCTTCAATAAGCCCCTCTGGCCGTGATAACTTCGGGAATTGTCCGGAGCAAGATCTTAAAATCAAGCCACAGCGACCAGTTCTCAATATAATAAATATCCAGCCTCACCATGTCAGAAAATGGAAGCTGTGAGCGGCCTGACACCTGCCATGGACCAGTGATCCCCGGCCGAACCCGGAGACGCTTCTTTTGCCAAGCATTGTATTTACCGACTTCCCGCGGCAGCGGCGGCCGGGGGCCAACTAAGCTCATCTGGCCAAAAAGAACATTCATTAGCTGCGGCAGTTCATCGATGCTAAAACGGCGCATGAACCGTCCCAGCTTCGTAATGCGCGGATCATTCTTAATTTTAAACAGATGCCCTTTTGTCTCTGATAATTTTTCCAGCTGGGGTAAAAGCTTATCGGCATCTTTGATCATCGAGCGGAATTTGAACATTGGGAAAGTCTTCCCGTCCAGGCCCACCCTCTCTTGCATAAAAAAGACCGGACCAGGCGAAGTGATCTTCACTAAACAGGCAAATACGATCAATATTGGAGAGATAATAATTAGCCCTATGGCCGACAAAATAATATCGGTCATCCTTTTTACTAAAGCGTTAAACCCCTGCAACTTTATTTCCGCGACGGTAAGTAGCGGGATCCCTGCTAACTCATCGGCGTCAACCCGGCTGGCGATCAGCTCTAAAATACCTGGAACGACCTTAAACTCTACGCCATACTTTTCACATTCAGTAATAATATCTAAAAGCTTTTCAGTGTTTAGTCCGGCGGTAGCGACCATTATTTCCGCTACCTTATGCTTCTTGATCAATTCGATGACCTGGGCTTTACCCGCGTCTTCCGGTAAGATCCCAACAACTCGATACCCCAAGCCTTTATCCCGGAGCATTTTCTCTTTTAGTGTTTCGACCATTTCTCCCGACCCCAGGATCAAAGTATTTTTTATCAAGAGCCCCCTGCTCCGCAACGTCCGGGTGAACCAAAAAAAACTGATTCTTATTGCCGTTAAAGCTAATAAAGCGATCCACCAGGCATTGACGATAACTAACCGGGAGAACCATAACTCGCGGTAGAGAAAAAGAAGCCCGAGCAGGACCATTGTCGACATGGTAACGCCGCTAAAAACCAGCGCGACCTCATCAATTAAGATCGTGTTCTTTTTGTTTTCGTATAGGCCGATCAACTTAAAGATCGCTAGCCAAACCAAGGTAATAAAAACTAAAACGCTTAAATATTTTTCAAATATCGGCATAGCGCTTGGCGTGATAAAAAGGAGTATCTTGAACCTGACATAATAAGCAAAAACAAAAGATAAATTAATTAACGCCGCGTCAACTAATATTCTAACGATCATTTTAGCTGCTCATACGCTTTGAACAGATCGATATTGTCTGGGATCTTCTCAGCCATTTCGGCTAAAAGTTTTTTGGCTCTTGGCAACTGGTTCAGCCTCCGGTCTGTATCCACAACTTTCCGGATAACCGATGGCAGGGTCGGATTAACCACTAAAGCCTTCTCATACTGAGTCGCGGCCGCCGCTAAATTCCCCTGCCGCGCCAAAAGATCACCTTTAAGCTCATAAACTTCCGCGTAATAAGGATCGATCTTTAAAGCGATCTCTATATTTTTACTGGCCAGAACTTGATCGTTAAGGGAAAAATAAACACGAGCCAGCATGAAAAAGTTATCAGCATTATAAGGGTCGACCTTGGCACCATAATTTAATTCTTTGATCGCTTCACTGGCTTTACCGGTATTAAGGTAAGTTATGGCCAAATGGGAAATAGTATTGCCTTCCAGCGGCAAGACCTTGAGTGAACTCTTGAAATCTTTTTCCGCGCCGGTAAAATTCCTGGTTTCTAAGTTATTTTTCCCTGACTTAAAATCAATATCCGCCCGGAAAGAGAGGAATGAAGCGTAAAAAAGCCAGCTAAACAATATGACGACCGCCGCCACAGATAACCACGGGATCTCAGCAAAAGAGATTTTCTTGAACTTCGCGGTTTCACCACTATTATCCCTATTCATCACCATCACACAGCCCCATAAAACCCAAAAGAGGGAAGTGATCGCCACTACGCCAAAGCTGAACTGGTTTTGGACGAGAAAGGCTAAGATCGCGGCCAATAAACCGGCCATGACCAAGCGCTTGTCTTCTGAAATATTTTTTGCCTTAGCGATCCCCAACTTAAAGATCAAAAATATAATATAAATGTAGAGGCCAAGAGAGATCAGCCCTTTGGTAACCGGGACATCCATCGTTTCATTGTGGCACCGGTCTTGTTTAACATGAAAAGCTTCGCGGAACCGGAACAGCTCGGTTTCATAACGGGGAAAGACCATTTTTAAGACTTCTGGACCGACCCCAAAAACCGGGTTATCAGCGATAATACAAAAAGCGCTCTTCCAGGTTTCACCCCGGGAACCGGCCGCCCCCTTAAGTTCAAGTTTTGAGGTTTCACCCTGATTGTCAACTTTTATTTCATTGGTAAAACGTTCGAACGGTGAATAACCCGGCTGCATCATCGTATAAGCCGAAATTGCCACGATTGCCAAGACAATAAACACGGTCTTTTTCCAAGTAGTAAATAACCACTGCCGGCCAAGGATCAGGCCAAACAAGACCGCCCCGGCAAATATACCCAAATATCCGCCGCGGCTCTGGGTATAAAGCAAATTAATATAGTTAAGTAGTAAGCTTAGGCCGATAATGATCTCCAATAAGACCAGCGGCAGTTTATTATAATTAAAAGCAAAGTAAATCGACGACGCTGTGACAGACCCAAAGATCAGGTACCAGGCAATAATGTCTTGGGCATCAAGATTATAGATCATAAAAATGAAGGCAACTTGTGAGAACAAAAAAGCTCCCAGCGGCCACAAACCAGCCTGCCAGTCAATGACTTTTGGGGACGATCTTTTTTCCAAGAAAAAAACCAAACCCAGAAAAAACGCCATTAATACATAAGCGGCATTAAAATTAGGTTGGCCAATCGTCCCGATCACCCTCTCTTTCGTCGGCACTCCACCCCACATGTACGGATCAAGGTCATGCCGTTGAATAATACTATAGAGAGACATAATACAAGCGACAGGTATCACCAAAGCCAACACTCTTTTGACCTGCTCTGCCGAGTGGATGTAGTTGGTCGTGATAAAAAACAACAAGCCAAGGATATACCAGGTCGTTAGCCCTTCGAACCGGCCATAAAACCCGGCAAAACTGGTATAAACACCAACCGAAGTTAAGGTTGCGATAGTCGTTGTTAATAGGAACGCTAAGATCGGCCAATCAAGAGCGGTCCTAATGAAACGATGCTCCTTGGTAATTATTATTTTTAGAGACCATAATCCAAGGATAATAACGACCAAACCTCTCATCCAGGCGACTTTTGTCCCCGAAAAGACGATCCCTAGCCGCCGATCAAAAATAGTCGGCACAAAGAAGATAACGATTAAAAATATTATTTCAATGATGAAATCAAAATTAAGCCAATTATTATTTGCCTGATCTTTCTTCATATTTGCCTTTTATATATTCACTGATCTTGCGCTGAAATACTTTTTTATCGAACCTTTTGGCATGTTCCCGGATCTTCTCTTTATCAAACACCTTAAATTTAAAGGCTTCAACCGCCGCTACAAGCGATTGGACCGTTTGCTGTTCAAAGAATAAACCAGTTTCGCCGCTCACGATCGTCTCCTGCGCTCCCCCGCCATTATAAGCAATTACCGGCCGGCCGCAAGCCATCGCCTCAAGCGGCACGATCCCAAAATCCTCTTCTCCGGTAAAGACCAGCGCCCGGCATTCGCTAAGATATTTGGCTGTCTTAATATCCGAAAGCCGGCCTAAAAATTCAATATTCGGCCCCGCTTGCCTCGCCAAAGTTTTCCGGTCCGGCCCATCGCCAATTATCTTTAACGGTAGGTCCAATTGGTTAAAAGCCTTAACCGCCAGGTCGATCCGTTTATAAGCGTTAAGGCGCGAAACGATCAAATAGTAATCACCGTCAACTTTTGACGGCCGGAAAAAATCGGTCTCAACCGGTGGATATATTATAACAGAATCCCGGCCGTATGTTTGTTTTATCCTGTCGGCGACGGTTTTAGAGATCGCTATAAACCCGTCAACCTCGGCCGAATTTTTAAGGTCCCAATTTTTTATCGGCTCAAGAAAAAATGGCAACACCTGCTTAAGCCAAGCGGGGAAAGCCTCTCTTTTCACATAATCATCATAGCGCCAGACAAAGCGCATCGGCGTGTAACAGTAACATAAATGAAGTTGTCCTGGTCGTTTCTTCACGCCTTTAGCATAAGCGGAACTCGACGAAAGAATAACCTCGTAGCCAGAGAGGTCAAACCGTTCAAAAGCGAGGGGATACAGCCAAAACAAAGCTTTAAATAAAGGAAAAACCAAAGGGATCTTTTGCATAAAGGACGTGTTTATCTCCATCCGCTGAAAATTAACCGGCATTTTTGTTTCATCGAATATTGAAGTATAGATCGGTGCTTGCGGATACACTTCATTAAGGGCGGATATTACTCTTTCTGCTCCGCCAAATTGACAAAGATAATCGTGAACGACCGCTAAGCGCATGCGGATAACCGCTTCAGATCAGCGTCAACCATCATGGATACTAATCCCTCAAACTTTACAGTTGGCCGCCAAGATAAAACCTTTTTGGCTTTGCCGTAATCACCCCGCAGAACATTGACTTCAGCCGGACGGCGCAACCTATCGTCAAATTTCACATACTTTTGGTAATCGAGCCCCAGATGGCTAAAGGCTAATTCCGCGAATTCCTTGACCGAATGGGCTTCCCCTGTCGCGATCACATAATCATCTGGCTTATCTTGCTGCAGCATCAGCCACATGGCTTTGACGTAATCACCGGCAAACCCCCAATCTCTTTTAGCTTCCAAGTTGCCTAATTTTAATTCACTCTCTCGTCCCAGCTTGATCTTTGCCGCCGCGTTGGAAATTTTCCTCGTCACAAATTCAAAACCCCGCCTGGGCGATTCATGGTTAAATAAAATACCGCTGCAGGCAAAAAGACCATAGGCCTCGCGATAATTCCGGGTCAGGTCAAAACCGGCTACTTTTGAGATCCCGTATGGCGAACGGGGATAAAAAGGAGTATTTTCATTTTGCGGCGTCTCCCTGACCAGCCCGAACATTTCTGAAGATCCGGCAAAATAAAGCTTGCATTGCGGCGCTTTTTCCTTGACCGCTGAAAGAATATAATGGGTGCCGTTAAGATTGACATTAATGGTCGAAAATTCATCTTCAAATGAGTAGCTGACAAAACTCTGTGCCGCTAGGTGATAGCATTCGTCAGGCACGATCTTTTCCACAATTTTAAAAACACTGGCATAATTTTCCAGTGAAGCAGGGTGCAAGATCATCTTGTCATAAAATCCGCGCAGCCGCCACATCCGGTGTTCAATATCCTCAAAAGCCACCCGGCGGACAATTCCATGGACCTCATAGCCTTTAGCCAATAATAATTCCGCCAAATACGACCCATCTTGACCGGTGATCCCCGTGATCAACGCTTCCTTTTTTTCACCCATTTTTAGCCTCCTAAATATTTAAAGTTCAGTTCCGCTTTTTCTGCCATCTCTTTGCTCTTTTCCGTCAAAATATCCTTAATTTGTTCTTTATCTTTCACCACTTGATCAAATTTCAAAGCTAGGTTGCTGGGATTACTAAGGTCAATAAAAGGTTGGCCCAGCCAGTCCATGAACGCGCTAACTTTAGGATCGTAAGAGACCCCCACCATTGGCACACCGGCTAAAGCGGCAAAGATCAACGAATGGAGCCGCATCCCAATAAAATAATTAAAACAACCATAGAGGGAGAGCATCTCTTGTGGGGCGCAATGCCGAAAAACAACCGCCGATTTTTTTTTCATCAATTCCGCGACTTCAACCGCCGGCTCGGTATCGACCGCCGGCTGGAATAACAGGAAAACTGTCAATAGTTTATATTTTTCCGCTAAAATATCGAGCTGCCTCGCCATAACTTTTGGATTGGCCGCTTTCCTTAAGGCGACCCCTACTATCGGTCGGTTCAAACCAATGCCTTCAAGTTTTAAGATCCCACTGCCTGTTTCTTTGTTCCGGCATTTTAAAAGGCCAGCCGCATCGCCGGTTACGCGGGTCGGAGGCTTAGTTATCCCGATTTTAATAAGTCGTTCCTTTGATCCTTCATCACGCAGTAAAATTAGATCGACCTGATCTAAAATAATTCTAGCGATTGTTTGGTTCAACTTTTTCTTTAGCGGCCCAAATCCTTGGGCAAAGACCACGACCCTTTTCCTGAACAACTTAGCCAAAAATATTATTCCAATATAATAAAAAAAGCTCCGGCTGCTAGTCGCGTCCTGGAATAGGCTCCCGCCGCCGGAAAGGAGAAGATCCGCCGACCTTATTTCATTTACTAGATTGAATGGGTTGTGATTTTTTGAAGATAAAACAGTTAAGCTGGCTTCTGGAAAATACTTGCGCAAGCCAAGCCTGGTCGCCTCTAGGACCGCTTCGTCCCCAAGGTTCCCATAGCCGTAGTAACCGGATATAGCTATTTTCATAAAAGCGGAGCCCTTTGACCCTCACCCCTGTCCCCTCTCCCAAAGGGAGAGGGGTAGTTTTTATTATAAGCCCTGGCAATCCCCACCCGCTCCCCCTGGGAGTGGGTCGACCGAAATTTATTTCGGTCGGGGTGAGGGCTACAAAAACAAATTTCGATTTTCATTTTTGACTATATTTTTGATAAAGCCAAGAGGCCAACGCTCCAAAGATCAGGCCTAAGATCAGGCCGTTAAAGGTCCGAATTAATGAAACTAAAATCGGCGTATGAATATGGGAAAAAGTATTAAAAACAGAGATCGGGGCAATTACGCCAACTGCGGCGAGCAGCCACAACCAGGTTTTTTCTCCCCTTAAGTAATGAACCGCGGCAAGATAAATAAAAGGATAGCCGATCAAGAATTCTTTGGTCCTGGGACGGATAAAAAGCAGGACTTCCAGCCAATTGCGGAAAGTTTTTTCAAAACCTGGGACAGGCAATACAAAGTTACCTGAACGAGCGACTAAAATCCCTAGAGCGCCTAAAGCCACCGCACCAACCAAAACCGACATGATCGTTACTTTTGAGTTCAAGTAATCGAGCAATTTCCCTTTCCCCTGCTGAAGCAAGAAATATCCGGCAACTATTAATACCGGTAATATCAAAACCAATTTAACGCCGGGGAAAACATAAGTCCCGCTCATAAAGCGATAATCGGCCAACAACCCCACCATAATAAATATACCGATAAAAGTTTCGGCTAGGATATTTAGAATAAATCTAACGCCATTCCATCCTTCCCGTTTAACCGAAAAAGTTGAAGTAACGGCATAAGCCGGGAAAATAACCCCAGCAGAAAAGGCTAAAAGTTTTTGCAATAATAACGTTCCACCATTAGCGCTAATTAAGGCCATCATCACCGCCGCTACCATTAACGCCAAAAACATTAATGATGTCGAAAGCGGCACAAATAAATTAAGCAAAAACGATCCACTCACAACTACTCCAAGACCCAAGCAAATAATTTGCCAGGTTCTAACCTGCAATTTAGTTTCTGGCGCTACTTTACCGACAACAAAGCCGGCTTTTTCTAGTTTCCCCTTAACTTCGCCAAAATATTGGAGATTGTAATCAACTACCGGTCCTTTTAATTCCGGCGGTAAAAATGGCCGCAGATAAAAGACCTTTACCCCCCTCTCCCGCGCCGCCCGACAAAACCGGTCAAGCGCTTCTTCTTTGGTGATCTTCTTAAGCTCATCTTTTGGCACGCTATGGACACGGAAGGTCTCTCCCTGCATCAGCTTTTTTAATTTTTGGTCCCCTTTTTGCTTCACGATTTCTACAAAACCATATTTGATCTTGTTAGTCTTCATTGCCGCCGCTAACTCTGGCAAGGCATCAGGACTCCCCAAAATATCTTCCCCATCAAAGATGACAAGGTCATGCTTGCCGATCGTTTCGATCTTTTGCCTAATATTTGTTTTGTTGTAGCGGGGATCATTTAAGATCCTGGGGACCAAGCTAAAACCTTTTTGTTCTAAATCATTTTTTTCAGCAGCTGTTATCCCAAGACCCAATTCGCGCAGCTCTTCTTCGGCTTCATTTATCTGAATAACATTATTGCCTACAGGTCTAACACCATTATTACCAAGCACGAGCCTTAATTGGTTGATAAGCCGTTCGTAGTTTTGGCTGTTGTTAACTTGGATATTAGTTTTAAATTCTGTGCTATTTTTATATTGGATCTCTCCTTTGGCCGCCGCTATGGTCAGGGTCTCTTCATAAATACCCAGTTCAGTTATTCCCAGCTCCTTTACCTTCTTTAAGATTTGAGCCAGCGGACGCTTTTCCAAATTAGCGATCTTCTTCAAACCTTTCAGATCAACCACGATCTCAACCTGACGGCTGGCTTGCTCTACCATGAACCGCTTAAACCCTAAATACCCACCCAATAAAACAGCTACGGTTAAAATAATAATTAAGATGTTCTTTCCCATTATTTTTTCACCCCTTTTAAGGCCGCTTCAATAAAGGGGTCAAGTTCGCCATCGATCACTTTTTGCACGTCGCCGACTTCAACGCCGGTCCGATGGTCTTTGACCATTGTATACGGCTGGAAAACATAGGAGCGGATCTGGCTCCCCCATTCGATCTTCTTCTTTTCGCCCCGCAATTCTTCGATCTTGTCTTTCCGTTGGGCCAGCATCATCTCGTATAATTTAGCTTTCAAGAGGCGAAGCGCCGTTTCACGGTTGGCATGTTGGGAGCGGTCGCTCTGGCTTTGGGTGACGATCCCCGTCGGTATATGGGTAATCCTGATGGCCGAACTGACTTTATTAACGTTCTGCCCGCCAGGGCCAGAAGCCCGATAAGTATCAACCCGCAGGTCACTGGGATCAATATCAACTTTAACGTCTTCCGTAATTTCGGGGATCACTTCAACTGAAACAAAAGAAGTGTGGCGCTTGCCTTCTGAAGAAAAAGGCGAGATCCGGACCAAACGATGGATCCCCGCTTCGGTTTTTAAATAGCCATAAGCATAAGGGCCGGACACAACCAGCGTCACGCCTTTTATCCCGTTTCCTTCACCGTAGGATAGTTCAGGCATATCAACACTAAAGCCTTTACTTTCAGCCCACCGGGTATACATTCGTAAAAGGATCTGCGCCCAATCTTGGGCGTCGGCGCCACCAGCCCCAGCATTGATCGCCACGATCGCGTTGTTCTGGTCGTATTCGCCGCCTAACAGGGTCGCAAGTTCTAGGGTCTCTAATTTTTTTTTGAGTTCGCTAACTTCAGCGGCTAAAGAATTCAGGTCGCTCTCTCCGGCCATTTCTACCAAGGCGGAAACATCTTCCACTCCCGCTTTGAGGGCGGCCCAAATTTCCAGCTCTTTATCTAAATTCTTCTTTTCTTGCAGGAGCCGTTTGGCTTTTTCTTGGTTTTCCCAAAGTTTTGGGTCCGCGACTTCATTTTCCAATTCTTCCAGACGTTTCTGTTTACCCGGAACATCAAGGAGATTTCCGACCTCCCGACTCCGAACTCCAAGCTCCGTTACTTCTCCCCTTAACTCTTCATGCAGCATTTTTTATATTTTTTACCGGAACCGCAAGGGCACTGGTCGTTCCGCCCAACTTTAACAGAGGCCTTGACCGGCTTTGGCTTTTCACTTTTTTCCGGCGCCCCGTAACTAACTATCCGTTTTTTTGGCAAGGCTTCTTCGCCCCCGGTGACTTGGACTTTCAAGATCATCTCAAAGATCTGTTCCCTGACTCCTCGCATCATATCTTGGAACATCCCGTAACCTTCCATCTTATACTCAATTAAAGGATCTTTCCCTCCCCAACCCCTAAGCCCGATCCCCTCTTTTAAGACGTCCATATTATGTAATTGTTCGATCCAGGCGGTATCAATGACTTTAAGCATGACCAGCCGCTCAATTTCCCGCATATTATGTTCGCCAACTTCAGCTTCTTTGTTTTCATATTCTTTTTTCAATTCGTCAATAAAAGCTTGGCGTTCTTCTTCCGGCTTATCTTCCGCCAGCTGGTTGATCATCTCCATGATCTTTTCCCGCAAAGCATTGCCCTCTAAGATCCGGCGCCTAAGAGCATAGATCGATTCGCGCTGTTTATTCATGACATCGTCAAATTCAAGGACCTGTTTGCGCATCCCAAAATGGTATTCTTCAACTTTTTTCTGGGCGTTCTCGATCGCGCGGGAAATTAATTTGTGCTCGATCGGCATATCTTCTTCAAATCCCAGCCGTTCCATCATCCCGGAAACCCGGTTCGAGCCAAACAGCCGCATCAGGTCATCTTCGAGCGAGACATAAAATCTCGATGAACCTTGATCGCCCTGCCGGCCAGAGCGGCCGCGGAGCTGGTTGTCGATCCGCCGGCTTTCGTGCCGCTCGGTCCCGATCACGTGAAGTCCGCCTAAATCCGCCACCCCTTCACCTAACACAATGTCAGTCCCGCGTCCCGCCATGTTGGTCGAGATCGTTACCATCCCGCGCTGTCCCGCTTTTGAAATAATGTCCGCTTCTCTTTCATGATGTTTGGCATTAAGGACATGGTGCGGAATTCCCCGCCGCTGGATCATCTCGGATAATAGCTCCGAATTTTCAATTGAGATCGTGCCGACTAAAACCGGTCGCCCTTTTTTATGCCATTCAGCAATTTCATTGACCACGGCCCGGAATTTTGACCGTTTATTCTTGTAAACCAGGTCAGAATGGTCTTTCCTGATCATCGGAAAGTGGGTCGGCACTTGGATGACTTCAAGCTTATAAATTTTCCAGAATTCCGCCTCTTCAGTTTTAGCTGTCCCGGTCATCCCGGCGATCTTCTTAAACAAACGGAAATAGTTCTGGAAAGTTATCGTCGCCAGGGTTTGCGATTCATTTTGGACCTCAACCCCTTCTTTAGCTTCGATCGCTTGGTGGAGCCCTTCAGAATAACGCCGCCCAACCATGAGGCGCCCGGTAAATTCATCGACAATGAGAACTTCGCCGTCTTTCACAACGTAATCGACGTTCTTCTGGAAAGCGTGCCAGGCTCGGAGTGATTGGATCAGCTGATGGGCTAGATCCATATGGGCAACATCAAAGAGGTATTCAACATTCAGCAACTTTTCAACTTTTTTTGTGCCATGTTCGGTCAAGATCGTATTTTTGGTTTTTTCGTCTACGGTAAAATCGGTCGCTTTGGCTAGTCTCTTGGCAATCTCGTTGGCTTTTATATAGTTGGAAACGGTCTCCTCGACCATCCCAGAAATAATTAAAGGGGTCCTGGCTTCATCGATCAAAATACTGTCAACTTCGTCAACAATGGCATAATGCAGATCACGCTGAACGCATTCTTCGATCGACGTTGCCATCGCATCGCGCAGATAATCAAAACCAAATTCGTTATTGGTACCGTACGTGATATCGGCGGCGTAAGCGATTTTCCTCTCCGGTGGCTCCATGTAGTTCTGGATAACACCAACTTCCATGCCCAACGCCCGAAAGACCGCACCCATCCATTCACTGTCGCGCTTGGCCAGGTAATCATTGACTGTAACTAAATGAGCCCCTTTCCCTTCTAGGGCGTTAAGAAAAAGAGGGAGTGTCGCGACAAGGGTTTTGCCTTCACCGGTCTTCATTTCGGCGATCTTCCCCTGGTGCAGGACCAAGCCGCCGATCAGCTGGACATCGAAGTGGCGCATGCCGGTAGTGCGGACAGAAGCTTCTCTGACCGCCGCGAAAGCGTCAGGGAGGATTTCATCGAGGGTTTTACCTTCAGCCAACTTTTGCCTAAACTGGACGGTCAAGCCACGGAGTTCTTCATCAGACAGTTTTTTGTAATCTGGTTCGAGGGCGTTTATCTGTTCTACCAGCGGAGCAAAACTTTCAAGTTTCCTCTGTGAGGCCTCACCAAATATTTTAGCCAGCCATTCAAGCATATCCGCTTAAAGCTCTTGAGGAATTTCTCTTGACAGTTGTTTTAATTTTTTGGCTTCCCTGATCTTTTCGTGGCCAAGTTTTTCTTTATGCTTTTCCACCTGGCGCTTGGCTTCTTCCAGCGTCAAGTCAAAAGCCGCGTACATGTCTTTGCCCGCCTGTTTGGCCTGGATCATTTTCTTGCCGGCCATCCACGCCCTTATTTCCACGACTTGCCGCAGGTCAACATTAGCGTTGGAGGTCGCGTCAAGCACTATTTCCGCTTTTTGGATATTGTTAAAAAACTCCTCCAGCTTGGTGATCTTTTTCTGGACATATTCCTTAAGCGCCGGGGTCACTTCGAGGCCATGGCCGGTAATTTGTATTTGCATCTTCTTTCCCTCCTAATTAAGTTATTTTAGCAGAATTAAACCGCCCGCGCCAGCGTCAAGACCTCAACCCGTTTGGCCCCGGCATTTTTTAAGACCCGGCCGCATTCGCTAATGGTCGCGCCGGTCGTGTAAATATCATCGAGCAATAAAACTTTTTTATTATAAACCGCTTTGGGATTGATCACCCTAAATGCCCCTTTTACATTATTAAGTCGGGCATCCCTCTGCAGGTCAAATTGCGGATGGGTGTTTTTTAATCTTTCCAACGCCGGAGTAACCGGCAATTCAAAATACTTGGTCAAGGTGCTCGCTAAAAGTTCAACTTGGTTAAAACCCCGCTCCCTCATTCTTTTTTCATGAAGAGGGACCGGGATGATCCCATCAAGCTCATCTATTTTTAAACCAGGCTTATGGCCTAAGTAATTGACCAATAATACCCCAAGCGGTTCCGCCAATTTTTTCCGTTTATTGAACTTGAACCGATGGATCGATTCTTTAATGACCCCATCATAAGCCGTGGCTGAATAGATCCCTAAGTTCGGCTTCATGAACTTGATCTGGGAAAAACATTCCCCGCAAAGCGCCTCGGGGCTACCCCGCCGGCAAACCTCGCACTTTGGCGGGAAAATTAAGTTCAATAATTCATCAAATATGTTCATCACTTGACCCTCACCCCTGGCCCCTCTCCCAAAGGGAGAGGGGTAGTTTTCACTTTAAACATTGACGAGATCCACCCTCTCCCTCTGGAAGAGGGTCGACCGAAATTTATTTCGGTCGGGGTGAGAGTTATTAATTCATTCGTCATTGCCCAAGATTATAACATATGATATCATTCCCTCTAGTATGAGTTGGGATGTAATTTTAGAACTATTGGAACAAGGCGAAGGCCAATCGGTTGAATTTGAAAAGAATATCCCCGCGGAAGACGACATCGCCAGAGAAATGGTCTCTTTTTCCAATGCTGACGGCGGCCGGATAATTTACGGGATCGACGATAAAAGCAAACATTTGATCGGTGTTAAAATTGATGAGAATTTTGAAGATTGGATAAAAAGTATCGGCAAGACCCATTGCGTGCCTGTCATTACCCCAGTCATTGAATTGATCGCTAAAGGTGATAAAACTTTGGTTGTCATTAATGTTCCAGAAGGGTTAGATAAACCATATAAGTCAGATGAAATTTGTTATCTGCGCGATGGCAATATCTCCAGGCCAACTAAAGAGAACGAAGAAAAAGATATCACCAACCCCTGGTCAGGCAAAGGCTTGAATAAACGCCAGATCCGCGCCCTGCAAATGCTAGCCGAACATCCCGCTATTACCAATCGTGAATATCGGGAGGCCTTTAGCGTCTCCCACAAAACCGCTCACTTAGAGATGACAATGCTAGTAGACAAAGGCCTAGTAAAATCTGAAGGGGCTGGCAGGTCAACCTGCTATATTTTAATTCATTCGCCTTCAGGATCAGAATAAGAAAGGGGGAAAAAATGAGAAAACCATTATTGGCCGGAAATTGGAAAATGAATACGACCTTGACCGAGTCGGTCCAATTGGTGACGGAATTGAACAAGTTGGTTGGCAATATTAATGACCGGGATGTATTAGTTTGCCCGCCATTTACCGCCATTAATGAGGTTTCTGTTGCTTTACGCGATTCCAATATCATGGTCGGCGCGCAAAATCTTTTTTGGGAAGAGAAAGGAGCCTTTACCGGCGAAATTTCTCCGCAGATGCTCAAATCGGTCGGCTGTACTTATGTGATCATCGGCCACTCCGAACGCCGCCAATATTTTAGCGAAACAGATGAAACTGTGAACAAACGGTTGAACGCGGCCCTCAAACATAATCTTAAGCCGATCATTTGTGTTGGTGAAACTTTAACTGAACGCGAAGCGAATAAAACCCTGAAAGTAATTGAAACCCAAGTTCGCGGCGGCTTGAAAGATCTACCCAAAGAACAAATGGATAAAGTAGTTATCGCTTACGAACCCGTTTGGGCAATCGGGACTGGGAAGACCGCCACCCCCGAACAAGCCGAAGAAGTCCATGCTTTTATCCGCAAACTAATTTCGGAGATCTTTGATAAGACTGTAGCTGATCAAATCAGGATTTTATACGGTGGTTCAATGACCCCAGATAATGTTAAAACATTAATGGGTCAACCCGACATCGACGGCGGTTTAGTTGGAGGAGCGTCTCTTAAAGCTGATGGTTTTGCTAAGATCGTGAAGTTCTAAAAAAAGAAAGGAGAAAAAAAATGGCAAAAAGATTGTATGAAGAGTTAGGGTTGGTTAATACGAAGGCAATGTTTGGGAAAGCAGCGGAGGGGAAGTACGCGATCCCGGCGTACAATTTTAATAATATGGAGCAGCTGCAGGCGATCATCGGCGGCTGCGCGGAGAGTAATTCCCCGGTCATTATCCAGGTTTCTTCGGGGGCCAGAAAGTATGCGAACCAGACCCTGCTCCGTTACATGGCCCAGGGCGCGGTCGAGATGTGCCGCAAGGAATTAAAAAGTAATATCCCGATCTGTCTCCACCTTGACCACGGGGACACTTTTGAGCTTTGTAAATCGTGCGTTGATTACGGCTTCTCTTCGGTGATGATCGATGCTTCTCATTTCCCCTATGACGAGAATGTCGCGCTGACCAAAAAGGTCGTTGAATATGCCCACCAATTCGACGTCACGGTTGAAGGCGAGCTAGGGGTTTTGGCAGGTATCGAAGATGAGGTTAAAGCGGAAAAACACACTTACACTGATCCGGCGCAGGTCGAAGACTTTGTCAAAAAGACCGGGGTTGATTCATTGGCGATCTCGATCGGCACCTCTCACGGCGCTTATAAATTTAAAATAAAACCGGGAGAATCGGTCCCCCCGCTCCGCTTTGATATTTTAGATGAAGTGGCCAAGAGACTGCCTGGGTTCCCGATCGTCCTCCACGGAGCGTCATCAGTTGTTCAAGAATATGTCCAAATGATCAATAAGTTTGGCGGCAAGATGGACAATGCCGTTGGCATCCCCGAAGACCAGCTCCGTCGGGCAGCGACTTCATCGGTCCGCAAGATCAATATCGACAGCGACGGCCGCCTGGTCGTCACCGCGATCATCAGGAAAGTCTTCGCGGAAAAGCCGTCGGAATTTGACCCAAGAAAGTATTTAGGCCCAGCCAGGGAAGAATTAAAAAAATTAATTATCGCTAAGAATACGAATGTATTAGGTTCGGCAGGCAAAGGTTAGTTATTCCTGGAAACCGCGACGTTCAGTCGCTGGCTTCCTGTTTAAGGAAAGAAAGGGGTTTGAACAAACATGAAAGTAAACTTCCAGGGTAAAGATATCAATATTAAGAGGATTGGGATTTTAACTGGCGGAGGGGATTGCGCCGG
>JBDRLW010000040.1:0-14257 GCA_043812655.1 bacterium
CGGCTCGAGGATTTTCAGATCGCGGCCAAGATCCTTAAAGGGAAAAAAGTTAAAGCTGGGACCAGACTGATTGTCGCGCCTGCCTCAAAAGATATTATGATGGACATGATAAAAGATGGGACGTATCAAGCATTAATTGAGGCTGGCGCGGTTGCCGTTACCCCTGGCTGCGGGCCTTGTGTCGGCACCCACAACGGCGTCCCGTCTGACGGGGAAAATGTTATTTCAACAGCTAACCGCAATTTTAAAGGCCGGATGGGAAATGTTAATTCTTTTATTTATCTTGGTTCGCCCGCGACCGTCGCCGCATCAATGATCGAAGGTAAAATTGCTGATCCGAGGAATTATTTATGAATTTAAAAGGTAAAGCCCGGCGGCTACCGCAAGATAATGATATCAATACCGATTACATAATTTCTGGTCGCTATAAATTTAAGATCCAAGACCCGAATGAACTGGCCAAACATGTGATGGAAGATCTTGATCCTAAATTTTATTCTCGCCTGGAAAAAGGCGATTTCCTGATTGCCGGAAAGAATTTCGGCTGTGGATCTTCCCGTGAACAAGCTCCGATGGCGATCAAATATGCCAATATCTCCGCAGTTCTCGCTAAATCTTTTGCCCGGATATTTTATCGCAACTGTTTTAATCTTGGTCTTTTGGCCATTGAGTGCGACACCGACAAATTTACTGAAGGAGATGAGCTGGAAGTCGACTTAGATGGCGGGAAGATCATAAACAAAACCAAAAATATCGAAGTTAAGATCGCTCCTCTCCCTAAAACAATGCAAACGCTCCTCGCCGACGGCGGGTTAGTTGAACATTTTAAAAAACACGGTGGATTCAAAGTTTAATCTGCGGGGCTTTACCCCCACACCAAACATTTTGGTGCGGGGGTTTATCGAAACCTCTTTTCTAGATTGGGATGGAAAAGTTTGTTCGGTCGTTTTTCTCCCCTACTGCAACTTTCGCTGTCCTTTTTGCAATAATAGCTTGCTGGTTGAGACTCCAGAAATCCTCCCTGAAGTTAAAATGGAAAAAATTGAAGGCTTCCTGGAACGGGGAAAAGACTTTATCGACGGTATCGTCATCACCGGCGGCGAACCAACCATGCACCCCTGGCTTCCTGAATTAATTAAGCGGTTTAGGACGCTTGGTTTTCTCATCAAACTCGACACCAACGGCACTAATCCGTCCCTACTAACAAACTTACTGACTAACCGACTAACAGATTTTGTCGCGATGGACCTCAAGGCTCCCTTAAACGATAAGTACAACCAACTAACCAACACCAAGGTTGACCTCGAAAAAATCAAAGAAAGCATCAAGATCATTATGAATTCCGGCCTAGATTATGAATTCAGGACTACCGTTGTTCCAACTCTCTTAGGCAAAGCAGAAATCGAGGAAATGGCCAAGTCGATCAGCAATGCGAAGAAACTTGTTTTGCAACAGTTTGTCCCGATCCATACATTAGATGAAAAAATGCGCTCTCTACCCGCCTACTCCAAAGAAAAACTCCTGGAAATGCAGGCAATCGCTAAAAAATACGTCCCTAATACTATTGTTAGAGGGGTCTAATTTTAGTATAATATAGTCATGTTCTTCGATTCGACGTTTTTATTGCTTATCCCTGCCATGATCTTGGCGCTTTATGCCCAGTTCAAGGTCAAAAGCACCTACGAAAAATATTCAAAGGTGGCTAGCTCCCGCAATTATACCGGCGCCCAGGTCGCCCGTTTTGTGCTTGATCGCAATAACATGCAAAACGTGGCGGTTAAACCGGTTGCCGGAGAATTGACCGACCATTATGACCCGCGCGATAAAACCTTGCACCTCTCAGAAAATGTTTACGGCAGTAATTCCGTTGCCGCCATCGGCGTCGCCGCCCATGAGGCCGGTCATGCGATCCAAGATTCCAAGTCCTACGCGCCATTAAAGCTCCGCAATGGGCTTGTCCCTGTAACAAACCTAGGAACGACGCTGGCTTTCCCGCTATTCCTGATAGGGATGTTTGCCAGCATCCCAATGTTTATGGACCTGGGGATCATTCTTTTTTCCCTGGCAGTTGTTTTCTCGGTCATCACCCTGCCGGTTGAGTTTAATGCCAGCAACAGGGCGATCAAGGTCTTATCTGACGGTAATTATTTAACCACTCAAGAACTTCCGATGGCCAGAGAAGTATTAAATGCTGCCGCCCTAACCTATATTGCCGCCACCACCATGGCTGTTATGAACCTTGTACGGCTTCTTATCCTGCGTAACTCAAGAGATTAGTGAGTTCATACATAATCCTTGGCCCCACCGCGGTCGGAAAAACAAAGCTCGCTATTGATCTAGCCAAAGAGATCGGCGGCGAAATTATTTCCGCTGATTCGATGCAGGTCTATCGCGGCATGGATATTGGCACCGCTAAGCCAACGCTCGAAGAACGCCAAGGGATCCCCCATCACCTAATCGACATCAAAAAACCTGACGAAGAATGGACGGTCTCTGACTTCGTCAGAGAAACTCAAACTGCAAAACCCAAAATTCAAAATAATGGGAAAATTCCAATTATTGTCGGAGGAACTGGACTCTATTTGTGGTCGCTGCTGGAAGGTTTTGCTTTCCCGATCACTCCTGCCGATAAAGATATCCGAGCCAGATTAGAAAAAGAACCGACCTCAACGCTCTACGCTCAACTTTCTACGATCGATCCCCTTGCCGCCACTAAGATCCACGCTAACGATAAAAAAAGGATCATTCGGGCGCTTGAAGTCTATGAATTGACGGGTAAAAAGATCAGTGAGTTGCAGAAAAAACGAATGGAACCTGAGACTAAAAGTCCCTGCCTGCCGGCAGGCAAGGTCGGTTCCATTGGGGCTGAGGAACCGCGACGTTCAGTCGCAGGTTCCGAACAAATTCTCATCGGCCTAGACCTACCCAAGCCCGAGCTCTACGAAAAAATCAACCAACGTGTCGATACTATGATCGAAAAAGGGTTGATCGAGGAAGTTAAAGGTTTGTTGGCTAAGGGTTACGCGAAAACTCTCCCCTCTTTCCAAGCTTTAGGTTACAAGGAAGTCGTTGAGTATCTTGATGGTAAGTGGACGAAAGAAGAAATGATAGAAGAATTAAAAAAGCGAACTCGTAACTTTGCCAGGAGACAAATGACCTGGTTTCGGCGCTTTTCCGCCAAAGGCGGATCCGCCTCCGGCGGAAAAGACGTAAATTGGCTTCCCGCCGGAAACCATGATATAATTAATTTATGCCTAGACAAAAGCAAAAAGAAATAAAACAGCGCCGCAAACGGAAAAAAGAAGTGGCGCGTAAAAAAGGCCTGCTTAAAAAGTCAGCCCCCGCGGCTTAACCTCGCGACCGACTCAATATGCTCCGTCTGGGGAAACATATCAACCGGCTGGACAACTTCGGTTTTGTAACCCGCACCCGCTAAAATCCTTAAATCTCTCGCCATGGTCTCTGGATTGCAAGAAACATAAATGATCTGCCTTGGCGCCGCCCGTCCTACTAGTTCTAAAACCTTTTCCGAACAGCCGCCACGAGGGGGGTCAAGAACAACCACTTCAGCTTTTTTGGGAAAAGATTTTTCGGCTAAACCTTCAACCATTCGCACATTATTAATTTTATTCAGATCAATATTTTGTTGTGCATTATGTACCGCTTCTTTCCGCTCTTCGATCCCAACCACGATCCCCGCTTTTCCAGACAGCCAAAACGCGATCGAACCGATCCCGGCATAAGCATCAACCACGATCTCTGTTCCACTTAGATCAGCAAATTTGGCAATAACATCGTAAAGTTTTACCGCTTGGATCGGGTTAACCTGAAAAAAGGAGAGGATCCCAACTTTAAACGTGTATTTACCAAGCCTTTCCCGCATATAAGGAGTGCCAAAAAGGGTAGTATTGTCTTTTCCCATGATCACATTGCCTCTGGCTTTATTGACGTTTTGAACGATACCGACAATGCGGCGTTTTTTCTCGTAAGACGGATAATCGTCATGGCGGGAAACTAACCGGTGCATCAGGCGCTCTTGCTTTTTGATCTCATTGGCAATGGTAAAGCCGGCCGGGATCCCTTTGCCATTGATAACCAAACCCAATAAGAGTTCGTTGGTTTTAACCCCTGCCCGTCCAATAAAATGGCGCATCAATCCCTGACCGGTCTTTTCGTCATAAGCGGTTAAACCTCTCTCTTCCATGATCTTGCGGGCGACCTGGGCAATTTCAGTGATGAAAGGGTCCTGGATATAACATTCTTTAATATTAACCACTTCATGCGACCGTCTTTTAAAGTAGCCCATGATCAAGTGGTTGTTTTCTGACCGGATCGGGAATTGGACCTTATTCCGGTAAAACCACGGGTCGTCCATGCCAATGGTTGGCCGGACCTCTACCCCTGCTAATCCTTGCTTATCCATTTCTTCCCTGACCATCCCTTGCTTCATGATCAGTTGTTCCTCATACTCCAGATGCTGCAGCTGACAGCCGCCGCAGACGCCATAATAGGGGCAACGTGGTTTGATTGGCATACCCTTACATGATAACATACTTATATGGACTTAGGCTCACGCGTAGAATTCCACTGCCACTCGATCTTTAGCGATGGGGAACTCCTCCCTGCCGCGCTGATCCGTGAAGCGGAAATGAAGGGGCATTCTTGTTTGGCTATTACCGACCACATTGATGCCTCAAATATTGAATCGGTCATTAAAGCCTTAACTCTCTTTGCCAAAAAGATGAAAGGGAAGCTACCGATCAAATTTATCCCCGGCGTTGAGGTCAGTTATCTGCAACCGCAACACATTGCCGAGTATTGCAAAAAAGCCAGGGCTCTTGGGGCAAAGATCATTGTTGTCCATGGCCAATCGCCGGTTGAGCCGGTCTACCCGGGAACAAATTTTGCGGCAGTCAAGGCAAAAGGCTATGTCGATATTCTAGCCCACCCAGGCAAGATCACTGATGAAGAAGCAGCTTTAGCGGCCAAGAACGGGGTCTTTCTAGAACTCACCGCCAGGCAGGGCCATAAAAAAGGAAATCAACACATCGCCAAAATGGCCCTTAAACATGGGGCAAAATTAATTGTTGACACCGATTGCCACCATCAAACCGATCTAATTACCCAAGAGCAGGCTTTTGCCCTCTGCAAAGAGGCTGGGTTGTCTGATAAAGAAGCGATCAAAGCGATCAAGGATAATCCGCAAGAACTGCTTAAGAGAATCGGACGTTGATCGAGCGGGCGTGAGCGTCGAGCCCTTCAATTTCAGCTAATCTTTTTACATCCTGCCAAACATTTTTTAAGGCCGGTTTTGTATAACCGATAATGCTCTGGTGTTTCACGAAATCATAAACCCCTAATGGCGAAGAAAACCTCGCCGTGCCGCCGGTCGGCAAGACATGGTTTGGCCCCGCGATATAATCCCCCACTACAACCGGGGAATGGGGGCCCAAAAAGATCGCGCCAGCATTTTTGATCTGCTCTAAAACCCTTTGGGGCGCGGCAATTTCCAGCTCAAGATGCTCCGGCCCTATTTTATTGGCTATTTCGACCGCTTGCTTGATATTTTCCACTTTCAGCAAGACTATCTCCGCCTGTTCAATGATTTTATGACGTGAAAGTTCGCCTTGATGGGCGATAATTTCCTTTTCTACTTTGTCGATCACTTTCTGGGCGTTGGTCGCCAAGATCGCGATCGAGCTGGGATCATGTTCCGCTTGGGCTAACAGGTCGGCGGCGATAAACTCCGCGTCAGCATCAGCATCGGCAATGATCAAAACATCCGATGGGCCGGCCAAGCTCTCTATCCCCACCACGCCAAACACTTCTTTTTTAGCCAGCGTTACATAAATGTTGCCTGGCCCTACAATTTTGTCGACCACCGGGATAGTCCCTGTCCCATAGGCGAGCGCGGCGACCGCTTGCGCCCCGCCAACCTGGAAGATCTTGGTAATGCCGACTTCGGCGGCCGCGACCAAGACGTGCGGGTTGATCGGCGGGGGAGAAACCATTATTATCTCCTCTACGCCGGCAACCTTGGCCGGGATCGCGTTCATTAAGACCGAAGAAGGGTACGCCGCCCGACCCCCAGGGACATAGATCCCAACGCGGCTAAGGGGTATAAGGCGTTGGCCTAAAACTACATCGAGCGGCAAAGTCTCGAACCATTCATCGCTTTTTTGCTTTTTGTGGTAATAAGTAATGTTCTGGATCGCTTTGGCAAGTGAAGCGATAAAACCATCTTCTACATTATTGTAGGCGTTCTTGACGGCGGCCGCGGAGACGGCTATTTGTTCCGGCAACAACCTGACCCCGTCATATTGCTCGGTCAGTTTAACTAGCGCTTCGTCGCCTTCTGCCCTGACCATTTTAATTATTTTCTTGACGGCGGCTATTTCCGCCCCAGCCAGCGGCATGGCCTTCTTGGCAACGAGGCGTTCTACTTCGGCTGCCACATCTTCTTTGGCTACTACTTTGAGCATATGATCGATCCTTTTTTTATGACGCTATGGTCGGCTAACACCACGCCGCCGCCAATAATTGATCCCTCTTCAACGACGCAGCCTGCCCCTATTATACATCCATCAAGGGTAACGTGCCGGCCGATTTTACTCCCCGGCCAAATGATCGAATTGTTCACGACCGAACCGTCGCCAAGAGAGACCTTGTCGCCGATCACGCTATATTCTTTGATCTTGACTTTTTTTCCTAGCCGCACTTTTTTCCCGACCAAGGTCAGCGCGTTCTTGGTTTTACCGTTGACCGCGACTTTAACTTCGCCCCGTAAGATCGCCTCGTGCGCTTCCCGGTACTGCGAAGGCTTGCCAATATCCATCCAATAACTATCGGATATAAAGCCGCAGACAAGTTCTCCTTTTTCTAAAAGTGAGGGAAATAACTGGCGCTCAAAAGAGTGTTCCATCTTAGCTGGAACAACCCGAAATATTTTCGGATCAAGGACATAGATGCCAGCGTTGATCGTGTCGGCCGGCCCAACTTCGGCATAGCGCCGAACCTGCTCCCAACTCGGCTTCTCAACAAAGCTCGTAACCACCCCTTCGCGATTGGTCAGTATCAACCCATACGAGGTTGGATCTTCCACCCTGGTTAAAGTTATGGTCGCCCTGGATTTTTGCTTTTTGTGGAAATCAATGACCGCCGAAAGATCGATATCGGTCAAGACGTCACCATTAAAAACCAACAAAGGCTCTTCATCAAAATATTTTTCGGCGTTCTTCACCGCGCCAGCCGTCCCTAATGGTTCCCGTTCGATCGAGTAATATATTTTAACGCCATATTTTCTCCCGTCGCCTAAAAGCTTCTTGATTTCGCGCGACAGGTAATGAAGGTTTAAGATAACCTCGGTTATCCCATGGCGACGCAAAAGATCGATCTGGTAAAGGATAAATGGCCGGTTAGCGACCGGGACGATCGGCTTCGGCGTCCAATTGGTTAACGGACGCAGTCTAGTGCCAAGCCCCCCCGCGATAATAACCCCTTTCATCTTTTAAGTTCCCTTTTTAGTTTGGCGATCGCTTCGACCGGGGTCGGATCTATCCCCTGAAGCAGGGCTAAATAGACGCTAACATAATCACCAAAAAACACCAAAGAAAGCATCCTCGCCAGCTTTGACCTCCCCTGCGAATAAACTTCGTTTGTCCCGCCAACTAACCGGCTAACCAATGATTTCGTAATCTCTATCCGTTTTTTTATCCGTTCATTGTCGGCTTCATCGCGCAAGACGATCGACGCGAAACCATTCCCTTCTTTTTTCAAGGCATAAACATTGACGATCTCGTTATGGTTGAGCTCCGGAAACTGTCCCGCGATCGCGGTCGCCTTGCTATTTTCGTTAAACTGGGTCTTAAACCGATAAGCCACGGCCGCCGTGGTCATCACACTGCCAAAAACAAAGGGGACTTTACCGACTATTTTTTTCGCTAGTGTTTTGGCCGGATTTTGCCGGGCGGGTTTTTCTGGGCCATATTCTTCTTTGAGTTTTGACAAGAGCGCCACTGCCTCTTTAATGTCGCTTGATGGGTTCGCCGCTATCCCCAATTTATTTAACACGCTAATTAAAGGGATCAAAAGATAGGGGAGCGCGGCGCGAGGCTGAAGGCCGCCTGGCAGCAGTACGCACGGATATTTTTTTTCTTCTGCCATTTTCTTAAGTTCCCCGCCCGAAGTCAAGCAAATAATGGCCGCCCTTCTCTTGGCCGCTTCTTTGACCGCACTTATGGTTTCTTCCGTATTCCCGGAATAAGAGAGGGCAATAACAACCGTCTCTTCGTCAACATATTCCGGTAAGTTGTAGCCGCGGTTTGTTACGATTGGAACCTTGGCTGTTTTCACTAAAAGGTCGGCGGCTAGGTCGCCGGAAATCGCCGAACCGCCCATTCCTAAAACAACCACCCGGCTAATTTTCTTGACTTTGGGAATGGTTAAATAAGCCGTAAACCCTTCTGCTTCGGCCGTCATCTCCGGCATTTTTCCAACTATCTCCATCATCCCCGTCGGGTCAGTTTTTTTATACGTTTCTACTTTATCTAAAATTTCTTCAACCTTGGCCATAGTTCTTCTCCCGTCCAATTTTTTCGAGCAAGATCTTTTCGGCTTTCTGCAACTGGATATCTTTAGCCTCTTCCGGCATCTCGATCCCCAGCTCTTCAGCTTCCTTGGTCGGCACAGTGACTACCACTTCCGCCGAAATCCCTTTTTTATTGATGTCTTCCCCGTTTGGCGTCAAATAATGGGCGATTGTGATCAAAACGGCGGACCCATCATTTAAATTCCTGACATTTTGGACCGAAGCCTTGCCAAAAGTGTGGTTGCCGACCAAGGTCGCGACTTTATGGTCGCGCAGGGCCCCGGCTAAGATCTCCGAAGCCGACGCCGAGGTTTCATTGATAAGCATTACCACCGGTTTATTCCAGATCACCCTGCCAGTTGATTCCAGTTGTTCCTTACGGCCTTCCCGGTCAACCGTCTGGACAATAACACCTTGCCGGATAAACATGCTGCCGATATCGATCGCGTTTTGCAAAAGACCGCCTCCATTACCCCTAACATCAAGGATCAAACCATCAGCATTTTTTGATTTTCTTAACGCTTTTTCGAATTCCCTGGCGGCGTTGATATTTTCAAACGTATTTAATTTAATATAAGCGATATTATTCCCCAGCATTTTAGAGGCGGTGCTTTTGATCACGATCTTCTTTCGGGTAATATTAAAATCTTTTGCTTCTTTCCAGTTTTTACGGAAAATGGCCAGCTTCACTTTTGTGCCTTGCGGCCCGCGGATCATGCTGACCGCTTCTTCCAATGCCATATCCTTGGTCTCTTTACCTTCTATTTTCATGATATAATCGCCAGCTTTCACTCCCAGCTTTTTAGCTGGCGAGTCGTCGATCGGCGAAATAACGACCAGCGTCTTGTCTTTTATCCCAATATAGATACCAATCCCTGAATAGGAGCCGTTCAACCTCATCTTCATTTCCTTATAGGACTTTGGCTCCATAAAACGGGAATAAGGGTCGCCTAAGCCGTCAAGCAAGCCGCGGATCGAACCGTAAACTAGTTTTTGGTCATCAACGTTTTTTTCCACATAATCACTTTTGACGATCTGCAAAACTTGCAAATAAGTCTCCAGCTTCCTCTCCAGGCTACCGCCCTGCGCCATCCCTTTCCCGACCGAGAAAGCGGTTAACGCTACCGCCACTACAATTATCACTAAACCAACTTTTGATCGACTAAACTTGTTCATTATTACCTCCTTGGTAAATATTTTATCGGGTTTACCGGACGACCATTTTTTCTGACCTCAAAATGCAAGTGGGGCCCGGTTGAATAACCGGTACTTCCCTCTAACCCAATTGTCTGGCCTTTAGCCACCGGATTCCCCACCGCCGGGTAGATCCGGGAAAGGTGGGCGTAAACAGTGGCGATCCCCTTGCCATGGTCAATAACGATCGCCTTCCCATACCCATCCCACCAACCGGCAAAGATCACTTCGCCGCCATCGGCGGCCAGGATCGGCGTGCCATATGGCGTGGCGATATCAATCCCAGTATGCCGGCCTTGCAACCGATGCCTAGCCCCGTAACGGAGGGTGATCCGTCCCTGAAGCGGCCAGATCATGGTCCCTGTTCCCTGAGAAACCATCCCCGTTTTGGAGCGCTCCGCCATTTTCCGTTGGATCATGGCCTCAAGCTCTACTGAGCTCTTTTCCAGTTCTGCTAAGCGCTCAACAAAAAGTTTTTCCCTTTCCTTTAATTGGTTCAGCGCTTTTTTCTTTTCTATCGCTTGCTGGGCGGCGACCTTTTTTTGTTCGGCAATGACCACCGCCAGCTCCTTTATTTCTTTGGTCTTTTCCCGCAGTGATTCCTTTTTGACCTTGGCGGTCTTCAGGTCGTTCTTGGCCCCCCGGATCAGGTCGGCATTCTGGCCGACAATTTTTTCAAAATAATACAAGCGGCTTAAAAAATCAGACATCGAGCTGGAAGCAAATAAAAGATCGAAATAATTAACCCGGCCATTTTTATACGCTTCCATAACACGCCGCTCAATCAGGCTGGCCTTTTTTTTCAAGTCTTTTTCCGTCTCTCGCAATTCTACTGTCAGCTGGCCGATCTTCCCCTCGTTTTCTCTGACCCTCGTGGTTGCCTTGGTTAATTTTTTTGCCGCCTGCTTCAATTCCCTGTTTATTTCAACGATCTTCCCTAGGACTTCCTGCTGTTTAACCTTGGTCTCTTTTATTTTTTCCTTGCTGGCTTTTATTTCATTTTTGATCTGCTTTAGTTTTTCTTGTTCATCAAGGTTCGCGGACGTTGTTGCTGGTTCCGCCATAATAGCCTGGATGACTAAAAGGGTAAAAAGCAGCCCGAAAATTATTTTCATTGCCTTCTAATGATATCATAATCGCTCTCTTTTTTCTCGATGGAAGCTGACCGCAAAACGGTGGGCTTCATCCCTAATCCTTTGGAGGAGCCTTAGCGCTTTAGCCTCCTTTGGCAGCTTAATAGTTCTCCCTTCTCCCGGACGGTAGAGCTCTTCTTCTTTTTTGGCCAGCCCGATTATTGGCAGCCTTCCTAGCCCTGCTTCGATCAACGCTTTGCGGCCAAAATTCACCTGGGCCAGGCCACCGTCAACTACAACTAGGTCGGGTAAGCTCATTTTCTTTGACAACGAACCGGCATAGCGCCGCTTTACTATCTCGTAAATAGCGTAAACATCGTTTTGGTCCGGGAGGGAACGGATCTTGAACCGGCGATAATCGGCTTTGAGAGGCAACCCATCAACAAACGTTGCCATTGAACCGACTATATTCGTTCCGGAAATGTTGGAAATATCAAAACATTCCAACCGTTGCGGTGTTTTTGCGAGCTTTAATACCTTTCCCAGCTCTTGCAGGTCGCTGGTGGCCGCCGGTGTTAGCTTGGCCTTGATCTCAACTTTGGCGCCCATCATCTTTGCTAATAACTTCAAACTATCCCTAAAATATTTCGCCCGTTCAAAGTCCTGGTTCTCCGCCGCTTTCCTCATTTCTTCTTCCAGTTTCCCCTTGGCTTCCTTCATCTTACCCTTCAGCAGTAATTTGATCCCGTCAATTAACGACAAATAATTATCGTGGCTGATCTTACCGACGCAAGGGGCAGCGCAATTTTTTGTGTGGTAGTATAAACACGGCTGTTCCCGCATTACCAGGGGCGATTCATGGCACCAGCGGATGGGAAAAAGTTTTTTTACCAGCCTAATGATCGCCCTGACCATCCCGCCTTGATAACGCCCGTAATAAAGGGCGCCGTCCTTTTCCTTGCGTCTGGCCAGCATCAGCCGCGGCCATTTTTCTTTAACAGTGACCTTAATAAAGGGGTATGCTTTGTCGTCTTTTAGGGCGATGTTGTAGCGAGGCTTGTATTTTTTTACCAGTTCGTCCTCGAGGATCAGAGCTTCAAGCTCGGTTTTAGTGATTATGTAATCAATATCCCGGAGACGACTGACCAAGATTGTCGTCTTGACGTCTTCGTGGGGTTTAAAATATGAAGCGACCCTCTTTTTAAGTGATTTGGCTTTGCCGACGTAGATGATCCCGCCGTTCTTATCTTTAAAAAGATAAACTCCCGGCTGGCCGGGCAAGGCCTTTAGCTTCTCTTCTAGAGAGCTCATTCTTTATCTAGCGGTAACTTTGACCAAAAGCGGCGCAAAAATATCGTGGAACAATTTAACTTTAACCTTGTGTTCGCCTACCATCTTAATTGAATCAATAATTATGATCTTGCGTTTGTCGATCTCGAGGCCAAGGCTTTCCTTGATCGCTTTGACAATGTCGGCGGTCGTGATCGAACCAAAGAGCTTGCCGCCTTCACCGGCATCGGCCAATATTTCTAATTCTCCGGCCGCTAATTTTTCCGCGACCGCGTTTAGTTCCGCTTTTTTCTGTTCCACTTCGGCTTGTTTCTTTTCTTTCCGTTTTTCGACCAGGGCTTCCGCCTTTGGGGTCGCTAGAATCGCCAGCTTGCGCGGCAAAAGATAGTTCCTGGCATAGCCTTCCGATACTTTCTCGATCCGGTCATCTTCTAAGAAAATAACTTTCATGTTAATCTACCACGAACGGCAAGGCGCCGATCTGCCTCGCTCTTTTAATCGCTTTAGCGACCATCCGCTGGTGCAGGGTGCAGCACCCGGACATCCGGCGCGGCGCGATCTTCCCCCGGTCGGTCATGAACCGCCGGACGAAACCGATGTCTTTATAGTCAAGACCTTTCTGGTCGACGCAAAAAACGCACGGTCGTCTTTTCCTTTTCTTGAATTGCTGCTGTTGTTTTGGTTTTCTAGCTTCCCTCGTCATCTCTTTACTCCTTTTAAAATGGGATATCTTCTTCATTTACGGCGGTTGTTTCCACCGCCGCTTCGCTTTTCATTGGTCCGCTGCCAGGTTTACTCCCCAGCATCTGCATGTTGTCGGCTACCACTTCGGCCATCGTCCTCTTTTGCCCATCCCGGCCAGTAAAACTGCTGATCTGAAGCCGGCCTTCTATTGCCACCGGACGCCCTTTTTTTAAGAACTCGCCGCAAATCTCGGCTAGCCTGCGCCACGCCACAACATTAATAAAATCAACATCTTGTCCTCCCGCTCCCCCTTCGCCTTCCCCTACGCCTGTGCCTTTTTTCTTAAATCTATTCACCGCCAGCGTCAACCTTGCCACCGGTATCCCGCTCGTTGTATAACGGAGATCAGGGTCACGGGTCAAATTGCCAATTAAAAATACTTTATTGTACATTTCTTAGAACGGCAAGTCGTTTGGCATTTCCGGGTCATCATCAATTGTTTCGGTCTCCACCGAGCTATTGACCGGAACAGCAGATCCTTTTTCTTGCCCGGGCTTATCAAGCATCGTCATATTGCGGGCGACAACCTCGGTTACCCACTTGCGTTGCCCCGCTTGGTCTTCATAAGACCGAACCTGGGTCCGGCCTTCAACCAAGACCAAGCGGTCTTTCTTTAAATACTGGGCGCATATTTCCGCTAATTTTGACCAGGCAACCACATCGATAAGATCGACGCCGTTTTCCGCGCCTTGGCCGCCAACTGGCCGGTTTACCGCCAAGCGAAACTTAGCGATCGGCGCACCGTCGGCAGTGGAACGGCTTTCCGGATCTGCGGTCAAGCGGCCAACCAAAATGATCCTATTTAAGCTCGCCAAGCGGCGCTCCTTCGATCGGGGTGCCAGCAATCTCTATTTTTTCCGTCGTGACCTCGGCGGTCTCAACCGCTTTGGAAATAAAATACCTGATCACATTCTCGGTGACTTTAAGATAGGCCTTAAGCTCGGCCGGTAAATTTGAGGGGCCGCGGAAGCGGACCAAAACATAATAGGCCTGGGTCAATTTGGGGGCTTTTCTTAACATCGAAGCGAGTCGTTTTGTCCCCCACTTTTCTGTCTTATCAACTTCACCTTTACCGGCTTTTATTTTGTCTTCAATTTTGGTCAAAAGAGCTGATATTTTCTCTTCTCCCAAGGCCGGGTCAAACAATAAGATCAATTCATATCCGTTCATAGTAAAATAATTATACCATAAATAGGGGAGAAATCAAACGTTGAACTTAATGATCACGATATCGCCGTCTTGGACGGTGTAGCTCTTCCCCTCTGTCCGCAAGAGCCCTTTTTCTTTAACTTTTGAGTAGGATCCTTCTTTCATCATGTCTTGATATCCCGCCACATCGGCGGCGATAAAGCCTTTTTCCATATCGGAA
>JBDRLW010000041.1:0-2643 GCA_043812655.1 bacterium
AGGCGGCTCATCCGACCCTTTAGCCACCGACCACAGAGCTTCCATCCCCTCTTCTCTTGGATCAAGACAAGCATATTTCAAACCATTAATTTTAGCGATCTTTTTCGACAGCGAGCCAAAAGCAGTCGGAGTCATCTTATTAGACGGTTCATTGACTAGATCCCTGACATAATTTTCCGCTTCGGCAATTATTAGGCCAAGCTTGGCTCCCCGGCTGGCATTTTTTACTTTTGTGGGATCATTATCAATCAATATTAATTGTTCGATCTTAAGTTCCGGCGAATCTTTTTCTTTGGCATAGCCGGTAAATTTATAAACCCCAAGGACCGATCCCTCAACCACCGCTTTAGCCGATTGTTCGACATCGAGTTCACCACAGCCACAACCGTGAATGATCGTCGCCACTGTTTTCGCCTTTACTTCCCTGGCGGTTTTTATCGCCGCGGCCGAAGCGGTTCTGACAGCTTCCAGGTCGAACTTGTCTTTCTTCCCTAAACCGACGACCGCGACTTTGCGAGCCTTTAGCTTCCCGCCAAAATGGATGATCGTAACTTTGCCTAGCTTCCCATCGATCTCGCCATCATGAGTTAGCTCGGTAATTATCCCACCCAGCGCTTTATCGGCCGCGCCTGTCGCCCCGCCTGGAGTCTTTACTCCCTCAAACTCATTAACGACAAGTAGGTCGCATTTAACTTCTTTTAGATCTAAATTCTCAACCCTAATTTTCATTTTCTTCTCCGCACTCCCTACTCCCAACTCAAAACTTAACTTTAGGCGCTTCCTTCGCTTCTTTGACCGATTCAAAAAAGGCTTTTTCCTTGCTAAAGCCGAACATGTTCACGAACATTGTCGTCGGGAAAGAACGCGCCATCATATTGTATTCTTGGACTGAATCGTTGTAGCGCATCCTGGCGACGGCAACGCGGTTTTCGGTCCCTGCCAGCTCATCTTGGAGAGCCCGGAAATTTTCCGAAGCTTTAAGTTGGGGATAATTTTCCATCACGACCATTAAACGGCCTAGAAACCCTTCAACCTGGTTAGCCGCCGCAACTTTCTGTTCCCCTGACTGCGCGCCAGCCCAAGCGGAACGGGCTTTAGTAATATTTTCTAGTAATTCTCTTTCATGGGTTGCATAGCCTTTGACCGTTTCGACCAAATTAGGGATCAAATCGTAACGTCTTTGTAGTTGACTCTCAACCTGCGCCCAGCTCTGCTTCACCATTTGGTCTTTGCCGACCAAACCGTTATACATCCCAACCAGCCAAAAACCTACCAAGACCACAACAGCCAAGATCCCCAATAACCATTTACTCATAACTTTTTCCTCCTTTTACCATGAACGACCGGAACCCCCGCCACCACTCCCGCCCCCGCCAAAACCACCAAACCCTCCACCACCGCTGCCAAAACCTCCGCCAAATCCCCCAAAACCACCCCCGAAACCGCCACCAGTCATATCATTAAATCTGGTAAATGATAACATAAAACCGATGATCGCGCCAACCACCGCGCCAATGATCCCGGCGATAGAAAGACCGATCACCAATCCCACTATCGCTCCAATCACGCCTGACCCGGCACCGGAAGCAAAAATCGATAAAATTATCAGGGTGACGATCGCCAGTATAATTATTGTAGAGATCGATAAACCTTTTTCCTTGCTCTTTTTAGGCCCTTGATAATCATCACCTAATTCCTGTTTAGCGTTTTCGGCTATCTTGTTGGCCATAACTTCCGCTCCATTATATATGCCTTCGCCAAACTTGCCTTCTTTAAAGAATGGAACAACATATTTATCAAGGATCTCGCCAGCTTTAGCATCGTTAATAACACCTTCTAATCCATAACCGACTTCGATCTCCACCCGCCGTTCATCTTGGGACAGCAAGATCAAAAGACCGTTATCTTTGCCTTTTTTTCCGATCTTCCATTGTTCAAATAATTTAACCGCGTAGGTTTTAGGATCAAGAGGAGCAACAGTCTTGACAGTGACGATCGCCATCTCCGCTGACGTCTTTTTCTCTAAGGTTTGGCCGAGGTTGTTCAATTTTTCTATAGAAGCGGAATCAAGCATCCCCGCAAAGTCATTTACAAAACCGATATAGCTGGGAAATTTTGGTTCCGTTGCAAAAGAAGTGGAAAAGAATAATATTACAAAAATAACCGCGACGTTCAGTCGCAGGTTGAAAAATTTATTCATGAGAAGAAAATCGCCAATTCCCTCTCCGCCGATTCAGGGCTGTCGGAACCATGGACAATATTTTTAATGATGCCGTCCTCATTGATCACGTTTTTTTCTTTGAGGTCGCCGCGGATCGACCCAGGCTCGGCCTTAAGCGGATCGGTCGCCCCCATTAATGTTCGGATGCGAGCGATCGCGTCTTCTCCTGAAACTAAACAAACGGTAACCGCGCCCGAAGTGATAAATTTGATCAAGCCATCGTAAAAACTTTTGCCAACGTGAGGTTTATAGAGCTCGGCCGCTTCTTCAAGTGACAACGAAACATCGCGGCGGCCATCAACTTTAAGGCCCACAGCCCCAACTCTTTTAATGATCTCATTTTCGAGTCCTCTAGCCACTCCGTCAGGCTTTATTAGAAGCAATGTCTTTTCGAGCACGCTTGATCGCCTCCTTTACTCGGC
>JBDRLW010000042.1:0-24937 GCA_043812655.1 bacterium
GGTTGTCAGCTTTATTATTGACCATTTTCATGGCAAATTGTTTGTCGGCGCCTCTCCCTTTTTCAATAGCCCCTAAATATGCGAGGTTGTGGGGGTGGACGTATTGCGCGGTGTCTTCCACGTTCTCAATTAATTCGATCGCGCTGGCGCTTTGCCAATCAGCGTAATCTGTCGGCGTTAACCTTTCTTCCATGTACCCGCCCTTGTCAAGCGGAATAAACCTGAACCATCGTTCCTCTAAAACAGATTGGAACGCGATTAACCCGTGGTTGCCTTGAGAGGTTCTTTCCGTGTCAGGCTCTAATTCCCCTTTTTCCCCCACTGCCTGGGTGGGATGTTTTACTTGGTACATAAAAATAACTTTCTTTGGGTCTAAACCAAAAAATTTGTTTCGAATAAACGCCTCGATTATCGGCGCGCCGGAATCTTGGTTGATAATGACCTTGAATTTCTGGCCGGCTACGATATCCTTGAAGGCGTCATCCGTGACGGTAAAGATTTTTTTCGCTAATTGGTAAATGCTGAATAATTTGGCGGAGAAGATCCTTTCGCCGATCGTCAAATTTGATAGGTTGCCATACGTTGCGGAAATCGCGTCAATTCCGCCCTCGGCATTTATTTGTTTGTCCAGGGTAATGTATGTCGTGTTGTTTTCGTAGCCTGGTTGGACGATCCTTGAAGCAAACTCTGTTAATTTATTCAGGAGTTTTTCCGCGGTTAAGGTAAACTTTGGTTCATTTAGTTCCAGCCTGGTTCCCAAACCGGCGTAGTGGCATTCTCTTTGCACTAATCCATTGAGCAGGTTTTTCAAAGCGTTAGTGATGTGTTCTTGAATTCTGGCGGCATAATCGTTGCCCGCCACAATATAGTTGCCGTCCTCAACGATTGCTGAAGGATCAAATTTCCCGGGATATTCGAGTAAATGCGCCTGCTCCCTGGCCAGGGCTTTTTTAATTTCATCGGTGTTTTTTCCCCCAGCTTTCATTTTCTTTGCCATGGTGTCAAGCCTTTCGGCGTACTGGAAAAGACCGGACCCGCTCAATCCTCTCCCTCTATACCAATTTTTAATACTCCCCGTCATCTGCTCCCTAAATCCGGCCATCGTCGTTGCTGTCATTCCCATTTTCAAGTAACCCCTTCCTTTTGTTAATGATTCCGTTTACCTATCGATATACTTTACAAAAAATTTCACTTTTTCTTTAATTATGTTAGAATGAGCCACATGCACAGCAATAAGCACCAATTTTTTGGGTTTGGGAAACAGGGGGAAACGACCAAAGAAGAAGGGGAGATCTATTATCTCTCCGGCCGGGGGACGGACTTGGGTTGCGTCCTCGAAGTTAAAGAAGAGATCAAAAATCCCTCGCTCCTTGAGCTTGAGATCAAAGGGACGGTCGAGAAGCAACAGCATTGGACCCGCCTTAGGGTTGAGATCTTTGATAAAGATGATTTAAGTTTCCCTGCCACTTCGTTTGAAGAAGATTATTTGACCCAAGATGTTTCGCCCGAATATTTTAAAAAGTTTACCTTTCCAATTCTAGGGATCGTTAAACACCCCCACAAAGTCCAGGTGATGGTGGTTGGCCCTTCGGAATCAGACCTCGAAATCAAAAATGTCCACCTCCGCTAAAGATGCGGGTTGCGCTGTCGGCGCGTTTGTTAATGGCCACGAAAATATTCCTGCTTTCGAAAAATTGATCGGGACTAAACTCGCGGTTGTCCACTGGTATATCCATTGGTTCGAGCCTTTCCCTAAAATTGAGATCGAAAATGTCCCGATGCTAACGTGGGAGCCGTGGGTGGAGGGGGCGCTTAACTCGATCCTGTCGGGGAAGCACGATACATATATAAAGGACTTTTTAACAGCGGCCAAAGAATATGGGAAACCGCTCTTGCTCCGTTTTGCCCATGAGATGAACGGCAATTGGTATCCTTGGGTAGGTAAGGAATATAAACAGGCTTGGGCCTATATACATAATGTAAAAAGGGAGCTTAGAGCGGATAACGTGAACTTTGTCTGGTGCCCCAACAATGAAAGCTTGCCAAGCGAGCCGTGGAATGAGTTCGCCAATTATTATCCAGGCGACCAATATGTTGATTGGGTGGGACTTGATGGCTACAACTGGGGCTACGATAAATGGCAGGCTTTTGACCAGGTTTTTGGATCTGCCTACAATAAACTAGCTGCTTTAACCAATAAACCGATGATGATCGGCGAGTTTGCCGCAGGGGAAGACGGCGTTCATGATAAAGAAGCTTGGATCAAAGATGCTTTTCAAAAGATCAGAACAAAATATCCGCGCTTAAGATTGGTTTGCTGGTTCAATATCAATAAAGAACGCGACTGGCGGCTGAAAAAGCCCTTGAAGTGCGTTGGGTTATGCGATAAAATGCTACTACTAAAAAGTCCCAACGAGGAAAATTCGCAGAAGGACTAATTGTTTGTCGCGACCTGATAAGAACAATAAAAAAAACCTGTGGCATCGAATAAAGCAAAATCGGATTGCTTATTACTTCATCGCACCCACACTGATCGCCATGCTTCTCCTCCATTTGTCGCCTATTGTCCAGGGGATCTACATGTCGTTCCTCAAGTTAAATCAGATGACCCTCCAACAATATTTATTGGCCCCGTTTGTCGGGTTTGATAATTATTACAAGGTCTTGATCGATCCAAATAGTCCGATTAGGATCGGCCTATTTGAGGCCATCAGGAATACCGTGATCTACGCGATCGTCGTTACCATTGGGACCCTGGCGGTGGGGATGATCGTGGCGCTAATGCTTAACCGGAAATTTTTTGGCCGCTCTCTCGTTCGCACCCTTTTTCTTTTTCCTTGGATCGTGCCGACCTATGTGACCGGTCTTCTCTGGGGGATCATGTGGCTGAAGCAGGGAGGCTTGGTTAATGTCATGCTGGTTGATTGGCTTCATCTCTTGCCCTACAAACCGTCATGGTTAACCGGTCCCAACACTATTTGGGCGATCATTATCCCGACGATCTGGCGCTACTGGCCGCTTTCGATGTTAATGCTCTTGGCCGGATTGCAGACTATTCCCGACGAGCTGTATGAAGCGGCCGACATTGATGGGGCGGGTCCCTGGCGCAAGTTTTGGATGATCACCTGGCCGATGCTCCGGCCGGTCTGGTTTATCTTGATCCTTTTTGGCATGATCTCCAATACCTATTCCTTTAATATTGTTATAATGATGTTTGGTTTTGGCGCGGGGTTCCCGGGTGAGTGGGGAGATCTGATGATGACCAACATCTTCCGCAACTCGTTCCAGCTCTGGAATTTTGGGACAGGAGCCGCGGCTTCGGTCCTGCTCCTGATCTTTATGGTGATCTTGGTCAATATCTGGTTCGCCTATTTCAAAAAAGCCGAGGAAATGTCATAAAATGCCATATTATTTTAAAAAGAGAATAATCGATTTTATTATTACTGTGATCATGCTAATGTTTCTCTTTATCACCCTCCTGCCGGTCGGCTGGATGGTTTTCTCTTCGCTCAAAAGCTCGACCGATATCGCGATCGGGCGGGTCGGTTTATCCCATAACACCCAAGGGAAAGTTGAGGTCAAATGGGGCAATTATGTTGACATGTGGAAGAACGTCAACTTTGGTCTATATCTTAAGAATTCCCTGGTCATTTGCGGCTCAACGATGATCTTGGCGATGATCTTTTCAACTATGGCGGCCTATGCTTTATCCCGCTTCCGTTTTCCCGGCTCCGATTTTTTTAGTAATACTATTTTAGCTACTCAAATGATCCCGGCCATCATGTATCTTATCCCCCTTTATATCATGTTCGTTAAGATCACCCTTTTAACCGGCATTCCGATCAAAGGATCGTATTGGGGGTTGATCTTGATCTATTCCGCGTTCTTTATCCCTTTTTCGATCTGGATATTACGCGGTTTTTTTGCCTCGATCCCCAAAGAGCTTGAAGAAGCGGCCAAGATCGACGGTTGCTCCGGCTGGCAGGTCTTTTGGCATGTCGCTTTGCCGCTGGCGATGCCGGGCGTTATCGCGACCGGTATTTATATTTTCTTGAACGCCTGGGATGAACTGATGTTCGCCTGGGTCTTAACAAATGCCGACACGATGACGATCCCGGTCGGGATCCGGCTTTTTGTCGGTAATTACCAGAACCGTTTTGACCTGATGATGGCCGCCGCGACCGTGGCGACACTGCCGGTCGTAGTCTTGTTTTTCTTGCTGCAGAAGCATATAGTTAAAGGCCTAACTGCGGGAGCGGTGAAGGGATAAGAGAGGTAATAAAATGACAAATAACAATTTCCAAGCACCAAACAAGTTTCAATACCAAAAAGGAGAAAACTCCAATAAATTTAATATTTTAAAGTTTTTTATTTTGATATTGTTTGGGATTTGGAGTTTGGGATTTGGAAATTCAGCTCTTGCTAGACAGGTCTTCGTTGGCGTTTTCCGGGAAGGCGCGCCGAAGAACATGAATTATATTACCCAGTTTGAAAAACAGGTCGGTAAAAAACCGGCCATGGTGATGTGGTACCAGGATTGGGCCCAGCCATTCCCTAAAGAAGATCTACAGAGCGTGAAAAATTACGGTGCGGTGCCGCACATTGTTTGGGAGCCGTGGTATTGGAGCGACAAAAATAAAATCAAGTTAAATGATATTGTTGCTGGCCGCTGGGACAGTTATATATCTTCTTGGGCTAAAGGGGTCAAAGAGTTTGGTTCTCCTGTCTTCTTGCGGGTTGCCCATGAGTTTAACATAGATGGATATCCTTGGGGGCTTATCCATAATAATAAAGATCCCCAGCTTTATATCAAAGCTTTCCGACATATAGTTGATGTTTTTAGGCGCGAAGGGGCGACCAATGCCAAGTGGGTTTGGGCGCCGATGAATTACTCTTTCCCTAAAGAGAAGTGGAATGATTGGGTCGCGGCTTATCCCGGCAATGATTATGTTGATTGGGTCGGCTTTGACGGATACAACTGGGGGACAACCCAGAGCTGGAGCGACTGGCAAGCCTTTAAATATCTGTTTAGGGAACAGGTCAGGTTAGCTAAAAAGCTCTGGCCGGCCAAACCGATCATGATCGCCGAATTTGCCGCCGCCGAGAAAGGGGGCGATAAAGCGGCCTGGATCAAAGAGCTTCCACAGTATTTAAAGACCAGCATGAGAGACATCGACGCGATCATCTGGTTTGATATAAAAAAAGAAACTGATTGGCGGATCACTTCTTCGCCTAAAGCATTAGCCGCTTTCCGGCTAATAATGAAGGACTCGATCTTCAGCAGTTCCGGCGAAGCGATGGGAAATTATGCTATTGACCAGGAAAAAGAGACTAAAAAAACGGCAGTAGCTTGCAAGACGGCCAAGCCGATAAAAATAGACGGCAGCTTAGCGGATTGGGTATGCCGCCAGCCGATCGAGATGAAAGATATCTCATATTTTAAAGAAGGGTTGGAATGGGGCGGCCCGGCGGACTTGTCGGGGAAAATCCAAATTATGTGGGATGAGACCAACCTTTATATTGGTGCGGTCGTAAACGATAAGATCGCGTTAGTCAACAAAAAAGACCGCCAGGATATCTGGAATGGCGACGCGATCGAATTATTACTGGGCATCAATCCTAACGCAAAAGATAAACGTGAGTCTTTTGGCCCGGGCGATTACCAGATCGGGTTTAGTACTGGTGATGGCGGCAAGCATAAGCCGACAATTTGGAGCTGGCAGAGACATCGATCTCCACAAGGGGGTGAAATTGTAGTTAAAAAGGTTTCAAAACCACAAGGCTATGTAATGGAAGCGAAAATACCATGGAGTTTCTTTGGTGGTTTTACTCCCAAAGCGGGAATGCGGCTCGGGTTTGACATCGCGCTTGACGATGCCGACGCGAGCGGTGAACGCGAAAAACAATTCATCTGGAACGGAGACTTTTATTTCTACAAGGATCCGAGTGTCTGGGGCGTGTTAGAACTTAAGTGAAATTATTTTATGATCAGGCCGATAAGGAAATACAAGGAGGAGGCATAAAGATGAAAAAGTTGACTAGTTTGGCTTTTATTTGTTCATTGTTAATTGGTTATTGTTCATTCCCCGCAGGGGCGATGGGTGGGCCGGCCCCGAAAAAAGCAGAAACGGCGCCATCAGCACTGCTGCTTGCCGACAAGGTTTTCATGATCGATAATTTTGAATCGGGGAGCATCAAATCGCCGCGCGAATGGTGGACATTTGAACTGTCCAAGGGAGAAGCTGTTTCTAATAATGATTATAAGGGGGGAGACGAAGAGGTCGCGAGTGAAGTCGGTAATTATTCGATGCTTATTTCCGGCCGGGCAAAAAATTGGTATGCCGGCGGTTTTGGGACTTATATCGGGAAAGAAGGCCAAGACCTCTCAAAATACAATAGTTTTTCGGTCGATGTCTATGGCGATGGACCAGGTTCTGGGACATTAAAAGTAGAGTTGGCTGATGATGATAATAACAATTGGCAGGCGGAACAAGACCCAGCCAAGAGTTACACTTTTATTTATGATGATAAATTTAGCTACGAGATCAAGATCGATTGGAATGGCTGGAAGAGAGTAACTATTCCTTTTTCTGATTTTGTTGATGAAAACCCACAAATTGGCGATGACATTTGGAATCCTGGCCAGCTTAATGGTTCGGGCGGCCTGCTCCAAGTCCAGTTCATATGTTTAGGGAGTACCGATTCCGGCAATGTTAATGCCAATATTGACAATGTCATGTTGACGGCTAAATGAAAAAAGTTGCCCTGTTCCTGGTTATCGGATTATTGTTTGTAACCAAAGTCTCGGCAGAGGTTAAACCCTTTGCCGAGCTTTGGAATAATGTTGCTTACTACGACAGCAATATAGAGCGGAAAGGTTTTACCTCGATCCTGGGGCGGTTTGAAGGCAAGGTTGGCGCTTACCTTCTTGATACCCCGGTCCAATTATATGGTGCTTATTACGCGATGGCATCGCAATCCCCTGATTATTGGGATAACGCGATCTATTATGGCCCTGGCATCAGGGTCAAACCGTTTGAAACGATGAAGTATCCTGACTGGTATACCGCTTGGATACCGGACGTTAAAGTTTTTTATGAATCACTTTCTTCCACTTTTCTGAAAGATAATGTTTCCGGTGAGGCAAATAAAAGAAGTGACACCAGGTATGGGTTTGACGTCTGGCATGAATGGAACCTGGACAATCCTGATGTGACGGCCTATTGGGGAGAGTTGTGGGGAAACCTGTCGATGCGGTCGACAAACTTTAGCTATACTGATTTTAACAGCTATGTCCTTTATGTCCAGCCGAAGATCGGACGCCACCTTGGCCGCGGGATCGAGACTTATGTCAGAGCAGACTTAACATATTCAGGGACAGCCGATTATTGGCTAAATGTCCTTGACTACGGAGTGGGGGTCAGGTTTGAACCGTGGCGGAGCGCTTATAAGACATCGGAAGATTCTTTGCTTAAGAAACTTAAAATGTTCGTTGAAGTCTTAGGGGTTTCTTACTTAAAAGACAAGCCGACGGACCCCAGCAAGAATGTTTCTACCGACGTCAGGTTTGGCGTTGATTTCTCCTACGGGAGATAGTTTATGTATCTCATTGTTGGGTTAGGGAATCCAGGCAAGGAATATGAAGAGACCAGGCATAACCTGGGGTTTAAGGTTGCAGCTGAACTGGCGTTGAGGCTTGGCATTGCTCCATTAAAGAATAAACACCGCTCCCTTATTAGCGAAGGAAAGATCGGGGACCACAAAGTCATTATTGCCCAACCCCAAACATTTATGAATAATTCCGGCCAGGCAGTCCAAGAGATCCTCTCTTGGCATAAAATACCACCATCCAAATTGATCGTCATTTATGATGATGTTGATCTCGAAGTTGGGATGGTTAGGGTGAGAGACAAGGGGAGTGCCGGTGGCCATCATGGGATCGAATCGATCATCTCGTCGATCGGAACGACAGAATTTAATCGAGTCCGGATCGGTATTGGCCGTGAAAGCTTGTCCGGTGATGTTAGTGATTATGTGCTGGCAAAAATTCCTCCCTCACAACGTGAAGCTTTAGCTGAAGCCGTGATAAAAGCGGCGGAGGCAGTGGAAGGGATTGTTGGGAAGATTTAATTATTAGTTTTAATTTTAATAATGTAGGGCAAGGGTTTATCCCTTGCCCTTTATGATTTACGGCAACGGACAAGCCGTTGCCCTACATGAAATTTATTTTATTAATGGTAAAATAAAGATAATATGAAGTCTATTGTAGATCTCCTGATCCAATCTTCCTATTTCAAAAACCGGCAAAACTTTTCCGGCCTAGTTGGGTCGGCAAAATCGGTGGTTCTTAGCCTAATTGCCAAGGAAGAAAAAAAACTACTGGTCATTACCTCGACCGTTGCCAATGCTGAAAAAATAAGACAAGAAATAAGCCTCCTTTCTGGCTTGGATCCGGCTATTTTTCCCTATCTTGATGAGGAGATCGCTCCGAGTAAAGAGTTGATCGGCCAGCGGCTGGAGATTTTAAGCGGCTGGCAGGAAAAGCGAGATCAAATTGTTATTGCGCCGCTCAAAGCGATGCTCTCAAAGAGCAGTAAAAAGTCTGTTAGTTTGTTAGTTGGTGAGGGGGAAGGATTAAGAATTGATGATTTGGTTGGTAAGCTGGTAAGTTACGATTACAAACGCTTTGATATTGTTGGGGAGAGGGGAGAGTTTAGCGTCCGGGGTGGTATCGTTGATATTTTCCCGGTTAATGCGCCGGCACCGATCCGCCTGGAATTTGCCGACAACCTAGTGGAATCGGTCAGACAGTTCGATCCTTATTCGCAGCGCTCAACCCAAAAGATCAAAGAATACGCGATCGTTCCCGCCGCGGAAAAAGGGGAGGCTGCAGTTAGCGAATTATTACCAAAAGAACTTACGATCATTCTTGATGAACCGGTGGAATTAGAGCGGACAGAAGGCTTTGCCAAGATCAAAAGCCTTGGGAAAATAATTCTTTCCAGCTTTTTAACCTCTGGGGAAGAACCGTTTTTTACTTCGCCACCCAGTTATCTTGGCAAGATCGAGGAAATACCGAAAAAAGCGATCATTGTCAGCCGCCACGCCCCCAGATTGAAAGAAGAATTGCCAGATGTCCAGATCATCCAAGGGGAACTTGACGGCGGGTTTATCTTTAACAACCAAGAGATCATTACCGACCGCGAATTGTTTGGGGAAGGGAGTAGGCGGATAGGGAGTAGGGGGAAAGTAAAAGAGGGCGTGGCTGAAGAATTACTGGCTGATCTTAAAGTTGGCGATTATGTTGTTCATGAAAATTATGGGATCGGAATTTATCAAGGGACGCAAACGCTCGATATCGATGGGATTAGCCAAGAATATCTTTATCTTCAATTTGCTGGGGAAGACAAGCTTTATGTTCCGCCGACGATGGCTGGGATGGTCGAAAAATATAGCGGGGCTGGAGAGGGAACACCAAGGTTATCTAAAATGGGGACGGGCGAATGGCGCAAGACGAGGAGCCGGGTTAAAAAAGAACTGAAAGATATGACCCGAGAACTCCTCGAGATCTATTCTTCCCGGCAAAAATATGAAGGATTTGCTTTTCCGCCCGATGATCTCTGGCAAAAAGAACTGGAAGCGACCTTTCCTTATGATGAGACCCCCGACCAGTTAAAGGCGATAAATAGCGTGAAAAAAGATATGGAAGCCGGCCATCCGATGGACCGCTTGGTTTGCGGCGATGTTGGCTATGGCAAGACCGAAGTGGCGATCAGGGCGGCGGCCAAAGCGGCTTCTGCCGGCAAACAGGTAGCGATCCTAGCCCCGACGACGATCTTGGTTGAGCAGCATTACAATAACTTTAAAGAACGATTCAAAAATTTACCCTTTACGATTGAAATGCTCTCCCGTTTCCGCTCGGCCAAAGAACAAAAGGAAGTGGTTAAAGGATTGGAGATCGGTGGCGTTGATATTGTGATCGGGACACATCGGCTCTTGTCCAAGGATATTAAATTTAAGGATATTGGCTTGCTTATCGTTGATGAAGAACAGAAGTTTGGCGTCGGCCACAAGGAAAAATTAAAGAGATGGCGTAAAACTGTTGATGTTTTAACTTTGACCGCTACGCCGATCCCCAGGACGCTTTATTTTTCTCTTTCCGGCATCCGTGAATTCAGTTTGATCTCGACGCCGCCGGTTGACCGTTCACCAATTCGCACTTATGTCATACCTTTTAACGAAAAAGTGATCGGCGAGGCGATCGCCCGCGAGATCGATCGGGGTGGGCAGGTCTATTTTGTCCATAATTTTGTCGATTCGATCACGGGGATCGCGGCCAGGATAAAGAAATTGGTTCCGGGAGCAAGAGTAGCTGTTGGCCATGGACAAATGGACGAGAAAACGCTTGAAAAAACGATGTTGGGTTTTATGGCTAAAGAATATGATGTTTTGGTTTGCACCTCGATCATCGAATCAGGTCTCGATATTACGAATGTGAATACGATCTTAATCGACCACTCTGATCGGCTTGGCCTTTCCCAGCTTTATCAGATCAGGGGACGGGTCGGAAGGTCGGCGGCTAGGGCGTACGCCTATCTTTTTTATCATCCCGCACGGAGTTTAAGCGACCAAGCTCTTGCCAGGCTCAAAGCTATCCAGGAGTTTACCGTTTTGGGCTCTGGTTATAAGTTAGCGATGCGGGATCTAGAGATCAGGGGAGCCGGAAACTTGCTTGGAGCGGAACAATCAGGGCATATATATGAGGTTGGATTTGATCTCTATTGCCAATTGCTCGATGAAGCGGTTAAAGAGCTTAAGGGTGAGAAGGTGACGCCGATCAGGGAAGTTGAGGTTGACATTAAGGTGGCTGCCTCTATCCCATCAGATTATGTGACGGATGATCGGCAAAGGATAGCCCTCTATCGCCGGCTTAACCTCGTGACGACCGAAGCGGGGATAAAAGAGCTTGGCCAGGAGATGGTTGACCGGTTTGGCAAGCTTCCCCCCGAAGTTGTGACGTTACTGCGGATCGTAGGGCTTAAAGTTAGGAGTTTGGAGTCGGGAGTTCGGAGTATAAGAGAGAAAGATCATCAGATCAGGATCGAATATCAGTCGAAGCGGGTAAAAACTTTAAACTTGCCTGGCAAGAAATTCTTGGATAATTTTCGGGTCGCTGACTTCGACTAGTGGTTTGCCCTTAGGGCTTTTAATGATCAATCTATCGCCTTTGATCTCGATGTTTTTGGTTATTGATCCATCAGCCAGGTAGTTTGAGACCAAACATTTTAAAACTTCTGGGTTCATCTTATTGCCCAAAAACACTTTTGGCTCAATTACGAATTCTGTGTGCTTAGCCGCAATGATCGAGGCGTTGCCGGATTGTTTCCAGACGCCTTTTATTAGATTTTCAAGTTTTTCTAATGTATTAGACAAGGGCTAATCCCTCCGATGCGAGGCTTTGTGGTTGCGGTTGGTTTAGATCAAGAATTAATCCCTTGGCTTCCGATTTGCCTTTTAATAGTTCTAACAGGACGGTAAAATTGCCAGCTAGTTGTTTAAGAGGAGCTCGACTGACCGGGGTTTTTTCGGCTATGTCTGTAGCGACCTCATTGCCGATCTTGACAGTGGTTCTAACGATCGCTGGAGCTTCCGGCAACTGGCGGGCAACCGTTTCTACCCCTTTAGTTAAGGTTCGATAAAGGTCATTGTGTGGGTCGGAGAGGCTTCTGGCGGAATCAATTATTGATCTGATCCTTTGGCTATCTAACGCAATCCTAGGGCCGCCAACACTGGGCATAGACCGTTGGATATCTTTTGTGACACTAGCGACTTGATTTTTTATTTCAGATAATGGATTCATCTTAGGCGCTCCATTTCAGGTTGCCATTCTTTAGCTCGCGCTTTATGATCGACGCGATGTACGGCAATTCGTTGGGTTTAACATGGAACTTTTCGTGAAAATATCTCATAATTGTTTCAGCTTTGAGCTGGGGATTTAGGATCGCTTTCTCGTCGGCCACGATCGGCGCGCCGTCGATCTTTAGCGTCCCTAATATATCAATAACCTCCATGGGCGATTTAAGCCCAAGAGCCTGGAGATTAGGTCCTGATTGTTTTTGTGTTTCTGCCATATGCTTCTCACTTATATTATCGTGGCAAGGAGGCTAAAACTTGCATGGGATAGGGTGTATAATAGTAAGTATGAGTACCGGTAAAAAGTTCGAAGAATTGGTCGAGATTGTGGCCAAACTGCGCCGGGAGTGCCCGTGGGACAGGGAACAGACGTTTGAGACCCTTAAGCCCTTCCTGATCGAAGAGGTCCACGAAGCGATCGAGGCGATCGATAACAAGGATTATAAGCATTTAGCTGAAGAGGTCGGCGACATGTTATTGCATGTAGTCATGCTCGGGGCGATAGCGGCAGAAAAGAAGCATTTTAAGATTGACGACGTGATTGAAGGGATCGGGGCGAAAATGATCCGCCGCCACCCTCATGTTTTTGGGAAGGCCAAGGCCAAGAATTCTAAGGAAGTCTTGAAGCTTTGGGAAAAGATCAAGAAGACTGAGAAGTAGCCCTCACGCCTGCCTGCAGGCAGGACGAAAACATGATATAATTACTCAATATGAAGGCAAATTGGCGAGTTATTCTTACATATTTGGCGATCATAGTCATTGGCATTATGCTCTTTGGCCCATTTTTTGGTGTTGACCAAAAGTCAAAAGAGATCCCCTTTTCCAATTTTCTTGACCTGACTGACCAGGGTAAAGTTAAAGATGTTAAAATTGCCGGCGATCTTATTACCGGCAACCTTACCGATAAAACCAAGTTTTCTACCCGGGCGATGAATTATCCTAATTTAGTTCCCCAACTTCGAGAAAAAGGGGTGGCGATCTCGGTTGATATGCCGATGGAATCAAATTGGGCCTGGAATTTGTTCATTCAGCTGCTTGTGCCGATCGCGTTCTTTGGTTTCCTTTGGTGGATGATGATGAGGGGGGCGCAGGGAGCCAACTCCCAAGCGATCGCTTTTGGCAAGGGGAACATTAAACCGCTGGCCGGGAAAGTTAACGTTACTTTTGCCGATGTTGCTGGTGTTGATGAAGCCAAAGAAGAATTAGTTGAGATAGTTGATTTTCTTAAGACACCAGAAAAATTCCAAGCGCTTGGCGCGAAAATTCCGAAAGGCTTGCTCCTGATGGGCCCTCCAGGAACCGGGAAAACATTGCTCGCCAGGGCGATCGCCGGTGAGGCTGGGGTGCCATTTTTCTCTATTTCCGGCTCCGACTTTGTCGAGATGTTTGTTGGCGTTGGCGCGGCCCGGGTCCGCTCGGTTTTTGATCAAGCGAAGAAACAAACTCCTTCCATTATCTTTATGGATGAAGTTGACGCGGTTGGGCGGCATCGCGGCGCGGGAGTCGGCGGTGGCCATGACGAACGCGAACAGACGCTTAACCAATTATTAGTTGAGATGGATGGGTTTGATCCCAAGACCAACGTTATTGTTATTGCGGCGACTAATCGCCCCGATATTTTAGATCCAGCCCTCCTTCGTCCCGGCCGGTTTGACAGACGAGTGATCCTAGATAAGCCCGATCTAAAAGGGCGAGAAGATATCCTAAAGATCCACGCGAAGGGAAAACCTTTTGCCGCGGGGGTTGACTTAAAAACCATTGCCCGGCGGACACCAGGGTTTACCGGGGCCGACCTAGAAAACGCCTTGAACGAAGCGGCGATCCTAGCGGCGCGGCTAGAGAAAAAAGAGATCGGCAATGATGAGGTGGAAGAGGCGGTCGATCGGGTTATTGCCGGGCCGGAAAAGAAGAGCCGGGTTATTTCTGACCGGGAAAAACAAATTGTCGCTTACCATGAAGTTGGCCATGCGGTCCTATCACAAGTCTTACCGAACGCTGATAAGGTCCATAAGATATCGATCTTGCCGCGGGGAATGGCGCTCGGCTATACCTTGCAACTGCCGTTGGAAGATAAATACCTAGTGACCAAAGGCCAAGCGGTTGATGAGATCACGGTTTTGATGGGTGGCCGGGTAGCCGAAGAGCTCTTTTTTGCCGAAGTTACGTCAGGGGCCCACAATGACCTGGAACGGGCGACAGACCTAGCCAAGCGAATGGTGACCGAGTTTGGCATGTCGGCTTTGGGTCCCCGGACTTTTGGCCGCAAAGACCGGCAGATCTTTTTAGGGCGTGATATCGCCGAGATGAAGGATTACAGCGAAAAGACAGCTGATGAGATTGACCACGAGATCGAAAAGATAATTAATGCTAGCCATCTTAAAGCCATGGAAATATTAACCAAGAATAAACCGCAGATGGAAAAAATGGCCAAGTTTTTGATCGAAAAAGAGACGCTGGAAAACAGCGATTTGGAAGATGTCCTGAAAGGGCTAGAAGGTCAAATTGCTAGTTGAATGTGTTCCCAACTTTTCTGAAGGAACTGACCAAACCCTAATTGATGAAATTATTGCCGCGGTAAAAACCGCCAAAATCCTTGACCTCCACTCTGACCCAGACCACAATCGCTCTGTTGTTACCATGATCGGCAATCCTCAAGATATCAAACAAGCCGCGTTCGATCTAACAGAGAGGGCAATGCAGCTGCTTGATGTTAAAAGCCATGCTGGAGTCCATCCATTTATTGGGGTAGTTGATGTTATGCCATTTATATCGATCGGGGAATGCCCTAAGTCCGAGGTCATACGTTTGGCCAATGAATTGGGACAAGATCTTTGGCAAAAATTAAAACTCCCGGTCTACTTTTACGGGGAAGCGGCGAAAATTACCGAAAGAAAAGAACTTCCTTATGTTCGTAAGGGTGGGTATAGTGTTCTTAAGCAAGAAATAGATGCTCCGCATCGCCGGCCAGATGTCGGCCATGGCTTGCACCAGACAGCGGGAGCGGTGGCTGTTGGGGTGAGGGACTTTTTGATCGCCTTTAATGTTAATTTACGGACGACTGATGTTGATCTTGCTCGCTCGATCGCGAAGAACCTTAGGGTGGTAGGGGTTAGGGCGTTGGGGTTAGAATTGAAGAGCAGGGGGATCACCCAGGTTTCGATGAATATTGTCGATCACCCCAAGACACCGCTTAAAACAGTTTTTGACGAAGTTAAAAAATGGGCAAAGGAATATCAGGTTGAAATAATTGAATCGGAAATTGTTGGGCTGATCCCCGCCTCCGCGGCATTTGAAGGGATGAAGGATTATTTGAGGTTAAGAAGTTTTTCTGAAGAAAAGATATTGGAGAACTTGTACTGAGAACCGCGACTTTTAGCCGCAGGTTCTGTTATAATTTATATACGCTATGAACGAAGAATTATCAAAAGTCTATAATCCATCCGAAGTTGAACAGAAATGGTACAAGATCTGGGAAGAGAGCGGTTATTTCAAACCTAACCAACTAACAGACAAACCAACTTTCACCATAGTCATTCCTCCGCCCAATGTCACAGGATCCCTCCATATGGGGCATGCTCTCAATAACTCGATCCAGGATGTTCTAATCCGTTATAAGAGGATGCAGGGGTTTAAAACATTATGGATCCCGGGGACAGATCATGCTGGGATAGCGACGCAAAATGTGGTGGAACGGGAACTGAAGAAGGAAGGGAAGAGGAAAGAGGATTTAGGGAGAGAAAAGTTCATTGAAAAAGTGTGGGAATGGAAGAAGGAGTACGGAGGACGGATCACCCAACAATTACGCCGTTTAGGTGCTTCGTGCGACTGGTCGCGCGAGCGCTTTACGATGGATGAAGGGTTGTCGCGAGCTGTCCGCCGCCATTTTGTCCAACTCTATAAAGAGGGCTTAATTTATCGGGGGAAACGGATCATTAATTGGTGTCCCCGGTGTAAAACCGCTTTGTCGGATATTGAAGTTGAGCATGAGGCAAAAAAAGGCCATCTTTGGCATATAAAATATAGGGTCAAGGGTCAAGGGTCAAGTAGCCAGGAAGAATACATTGTTGTTGCGACAACCAGGCCAGAAACGATGTTAGGTGACACGGCGATTGCTATTAATCCCAAAGATGAACGCTATAAGCATCTGTGGGGGACAACTGTCGAACTTCCGTTGATCGGCCGGCAGATCCCGATCATTAAAGATGATTTCGTTGATCCTGCTTTTGGGACTGGTGCAGTTAAAGTTACTCCAGCTCATGATCCCAATGACTACGAAATGGGGATGCGGCACAATCTACCCTTTATTAATGTATTAACGCCGGATGGACGTGTTACGCTCAAGGAATTTGGGGATGATAAGGAGAAGGAGGGAGTAGCAGGGATAGAAGGTATGGATAGGTTTAAGGCAAGGGAAAAGTTGGTTGGTTTGTTAGAGGGGGCAGGTCTGTTAGTAAAAATAGAAGATTATGATAATTCTGTTGGCCATTGTTATCGGTGCAAGACGATAATTGAACCGTATTTATCTGACCAATGGTTTGTCAAAGTCGGGCCGTTGGCCGAAAAGGGGATCGCGGCGGTAGAAAAGGGGAAAATAGAATTTGTCCCCGACCGCTGGACTAAGGTTTATCTCCAGTGGATGACGAATTTACGCGATTGGTGCATTTCCCGCCAGCTTTGGTGGGGACATCAGATCCCTGCCTGGTACTGCCAATGCGGCGAGATCATGGTGGCGGAAGAAAAGCCGGAAAAATGCCCAGAGTGCGGCAACCCAAATATAACTCAAGACCCGGATGTGTTTGACACGTGGTTTTCGTCGGCGCTATGGCCGTTTTCGACTTTAGGTTGGCCAGAGCAGACGGAGGATCTAAAAACTTTCTATCCGACTAATGTTTTAGTTACTAGCTACGACATCATTTCTTTCTGGGTGGCCAGAATGATCATGGCTGGGATTCATTTTATGAAAGAAGCCCCTTTCCACACGGTCTATATCCACGGTTTAGTTAAGGATATCCACGGGAAGAAGATGAGTAAATCGTGGGGAAACGTGATCGATCCTTTGGAAGTGATCGATCGGGCGGGGGCGGACGCGCTCCGGTTCGCGTTCATCTCTCTTATTGCCGGTCAAGGGCAAGATGTTAAGCTGTCGGAAGATAAAATTACCGAAGCGCGGAATTTTGCGAATAAGATCTGGAATGTTAGTCGATTTGTTTTAATGGGTACTGAAAACCTGCTCCTCCCCGTCGCGGTTTCCAGTAAGCTGGAATTGTCCGACCGATGGATCCTTTCCCGGTTAAACCAAACAATTAAGCAGGTAACAAAAAATCTTGATAACAATGAATTTGGAGAAGGGGCTAGAACTCTGTATGATTTCATTTGGTCGGAATTCTGCGATTGGTATGTTGAAATTGCCAAAATCAGACTTTATGGCGAAGATAAAGAGGCTAAGGAAGCTGTCCAAGCGGTTCTGATAGAAGTATTAACGACGACGCTTAAATTGCTTCATCCTTTTATGCCTTTTATTACAGAAGAGATATGGCAGAGAATAAATTCTAAACCCGAAATCCTAAATCCTAAACAAATTCAAAATCAAAAATCTGAAACAATAAATACCATTATGTTGGAAAAATGGCCGGAAGCGGATGAGAATAAAATAGACGCTAAAGCCGAAGAGGAGATGGCGAGGCTGATGGAAGTGGTAAGAGCCGTTCGCAATATCAGGGCGGAATTTAATGTCTCGCATGGGAGTGAGATCGAGGTAGTGATCGTTTCCAGCCGATCATTTAATGAGACTTATTTGAAGTCGCTGGCTAAGACTGGGAAGATCACCATTAAGGCTAAGCTGGACAAGAAGCCTGACCAGTCGGCTTCGGCGGTGCTGGAGGGGGCAGAAGTTTATGTCTTGCTGGCCGGATTAATTGACCTGGAAAAAGAGAAGGGCCGCTTAACGAAAGACAAAGAAAAGTTGCAACAGGAATTAGTCAAGATCCAAACCAGGTTAAAAGACCAAAATTTCCTCTCGCGGGCTAATCCGGAATCGGTTGAAAAAGAAAAGGTGAAGGAAAAAGAATTTTCGCTTAAGATCTCTCTGCTTGAAAGTCGATTGGCGGCGCTGTAAGCCTCGTAATTCGTTCGATCTTTATCGTTTTTCCGCTTTGGCTGTCGATCATTATTAAAACAGCGTTGAAAAGACCCGGGCCAGTTGTGGCCGGTTCAAATTTTTCGGGGAGCTGAGTGATAAACTTTTTTAAGATCTGTTCTTTTTGCATCCCAATGACCGAATCTTGGGAGCCAACCATGCCGATGTCGGAGATATAACCTGTGCCGCCCGGTAAAACCCTGTTGTCGGCGGTCATGACATGGGTATGAGTGCCAACGACGGTGGAAACCTTGCCGTCTAAAAATAAACCCATGGCAACTTTTTCGGAAGTGGCTTCAGCGTGCATGTCAACGATCACGATCGGGGCTTCTTCTTTTACTTTGGGGAGCAGCTTTTCTGCCGCTTGGAATGGACAATCGACGCATTGCATAAAAACCCGGCCAAGCAGATTGACCACGCCGATCTTTTTACCCTTGGCCTCAACAACAATATAATCTTTTCCAGGGGTCCCTGCCGGGAAATTAGCTGGCCGAGCTAACCGGTCGAACTCATTGGCTTTTTTGAGGAGTTCCTTCTTTTCCCAGGTGTGGTTCCCCATGGTTAGAACGTCAATGCCATTATCAAGATAATAATTGTAGATCTTTTCGGTGATACTGTAGCCGTGGGCGGAATTCTCGCCATTGGCGATCGTCAGGTCAACGTTGTATTCCGCCTTAAGACCGGGCAATAATTCTTTAACTATGGCCCGGCCGTACGAACCGACAATATCACCGATAAATAAGATGTTAATGCTATTTGGCAATGTCTGATGTTCTCGTTTCTCTGATGACGGTGACTCTAATTTCACCCGGATATTCTAGTTCAGCCTCAACTTTTTTAGCGATATCGTGGGCGAGCTTGGCGGCCAGGTCGTCATTGATCTTTTCCGGTTGGACGATAACCCGGACTTCACGGCCGGCCGAAATGGCGTAAACTTTTTCCACGCCGTCAAAAGATTTAGCGACAGTCTCTAGTTTTTCCAGCCGTTTGACATAAGCTTCGAGGGTATCTCTTCTGGCTCCCGGCCTGGCGCTCGAGATACCGTCGCAAACCTGGACGATGACCGCTTCGACGGTCCGCGGGGCAACATCATTATGATGGGCCTCGATCGCGTGCAAGACTTCCGGCGACTCACCCGCTTTTTCGGCGAACATGACGCCCAGCCTGGTGTGGGTCCCTTCGGTATCCTGGTCGATCGCCTTACCAAGATCGTGTAACAGGGCGGCCCGCTTGGCTAAATTAATATTGACGCCAAGCTCCGACGCCAGCATCCCTGCCAGGTGAGACATTTCGACTGAATGTTGGAGGACGTTTTGGCCGTAAGAAGTCCGGTAATGCAGCCTGCCGAGCAATTGGATGATCGCTGGTGGTAATCCGTGGACTCCTGTTTCCATGGCGGCCCGTTCGCCGTGTTCCCACATTGCCGCCTTGAGTTCAGTCTTTGATTTTTCAAACATTTCTTCAACCCGAGCCGGGTGGATCCGGCCGTCAACGACTAGCTTTTGCAGGGTAAGCTTAGCTGTCTCTCGCCTTAGAGGATCAAAGCTTGAAAGGATAACAGCTTCCGGCGTATCATCAACGATCAGGTCGACGCCGGTCAAAGTTTCAAATGCCCGGATATTGCGGCCTTCCCGCCCGATGATCCGGCCCTTCATATCGTCGCTAGGGATCTCGACCATTGAAGTTGTTGTTTCAACTACGTGGTCAACGGCACAACGTTGGATCGCGGTGGCTAAAATTTCGCGCGCTTTCTTATCGCTCTCTTTTTTGATCTCTTCTTCATTGGCCTTGATCCTCTTACTTGCTTCGATCTCCAGCTCTTTGTCTAACCTGGTTAAAAGTTCTGCTCTGGCCTGTTCACGGGAGAGGGCGGCGACTTTTTCCAGCTCAACGATCAACTGGTCTTTAACCACCGATAAAGTATCTTTTAATTTTAAAAGATCTTCTTCGGCTTTTTTGATCAATTTTTCCCGGGCATCAAAATTCTTTTCTTTGTTTTCCAGGTGGTCTTCGCGCGACTGAAGACGGCGTTCTAAGGCGGTCAGTTCTCCCTTCCGTTCTTTTGCCTCCCGTTCAAAATCGTGTCGCTGCCTGATCGCTTCATCTTTAGCTTCGAGGAGCGCTTCCTTTTTGACCCGTTCCGAATCTTTCTTGGCATCTTCCAAGATCCGCTTGGCCGTTTCTTCGGCGATCCGGACTTTTTGTTCGGCCCCCCGTCTTTTAATGATCAGGTAGGCAACAGCTAAACCAAAAACGACTAAGGCAGCGACAACTAAATATAACAATGAGTAAATATCCATCTTAATTCCTCCTAACTAGCATTCTAACCAACTAACTAACTATTGTAACGCTACTGCAGCCAACGCCTTCCTGATCTCCCCTTCGATCTTATTGGTCAACTTGGGATTATCCTTAAGATGTTTGATCGCGCCATCAAAACCTTGTCCCAATTTTTCGGTCCCATAAGTGAACCATGAACCGTTCTTAGCGATGATATTATGTCCGACAGCCAGATCGATAATATCGGCTTCACGGAGCACCCCTTGGCCGTGGATCAAGACGAAGCTGGCTTCACGGAAGGGCGGAGCGACCTTGTTCTTCACGACTTTAACTTTGGTCCTGGTCCCGATGATCTTATCGGCATCTTTAATTTTCTCGCCGGCCCGGACATCTAACCTGACCGAAGAGTAAAATTTAAGGGCCCGACCGCCGGGGGTTGTTTCTGGGTTGCCGAACATGATGCCGATCTTTTCCCGGAGCTGGTTGATAAAGATCATGACCGTTTTTGATTTAGAAATAACGCCGGTCAATTTCCTAAGCGCTTGGGACATCAGCCTGGCTTGAAGGCCAACGACTGAATCGCCCATGTCGCCTTCGATCTCTGATTTAGGAACCAGGGCCGCGACTGAATCGATGACAATGATGTCGAGCGCGCCGGAGCGGATCAAAGTTTCCGCGATTTCCAGTGCCTGCTCGCCGTAATCTGGCTGGGAGATCAACAGGTTTTCAATGTTGACACCCAACCTGGCCGCGTATTTTGGGTCCATCGAGTGCTCGGCATCGATAAAAGCCGCTACACCGCCTCTCTTTTGGGCTTCAGCTACCGCGTGCAGTGTCACGGTTGTCTTTCCGCCGCCTTCAGGGCCAAAGATCTCAATTATTCTTCCTCTGGGCAGACCGCCGACGCCAAGGGCGGCGTCAAGGGACAAGACTCCGGTCGGAATTGTTTCGACGTTTAATTTTGTCGCTTCCCCCATCTTCATGATCGACCCTTTGCCAAAATTCTTTTCGATCTGGGCGATCGCGATCCCCAGCGCCTTCCCTTTGCCTTCGATCGTGCTGGCCGAACTCAAACTCTTCTCTTCCTTTTTTTCTTCGCGTCCATATGTTCTCATAAACTTTTCCTCCTTATAAAACTTCTTTTCCGCCTAAATGGAGCCAAAGCAACCCGAGACAGGCTTGGGCGGCTTTTTCCCTGATTTCAGCCCGCGTCCCCATTAACCCAAGCTCTTTCCACTCGACCACATTTTGCGCCGACAGCGCAATGTAAACCCGACCGACCGGTGCCGGGGGGAGGGGTTCCGGCCCCGCCACTCCAGTTACCGCCAGGCCGATATCGGTCCGAAACCGTTTCCTGATCTCTTCAGCCATCGAGATGGCAGTCTCTTTACTGACGACGCCATACTGGCTGATCACCGCGGCCGGCACCCCGACCTGGGTGACTTTTATCCGCGGGGAATAACAAACTATCCCGCCGATAAAATAATCAGAGCTTCCAGGCAAGGCCGTCAATCGGCTGGAGACTAAGCCGCTGGTGACCGATTCCGCGACCGAGACCGTCTGCTTGGTGCTTCCCAAGATCTCCGCGACCTGTTCATCGGTCGTTCGGCCGATCGCCGACAAGACCTTGGCAAAAAAATCTTCTAACTTAACTTCAGTTGTTTGAAGAGCTTGCTCTCCCACAAATATGCCCCTCCGGAAACCAGGGACAGTAAAGCTGCCAGCCAAAGGATAAATCCGGCCAGCGGTAAGTTAAGGAGCAAAAAGAAAATGGCAACTAGTTGTAAAACGGTTTTCCATTTGGCGATCACGATCGCCGCAAAAACCTTGTTGCTTCTGATGGTTGAGACCGTTATTTCTCTGGCGCAGATCAAGATAATGGGAAGAGGGTCAGCTTTGCCGATACCGGTCAGCCCGATCAGCATTGATAAAACTAGGATCTTGTCAGCTAGGGGATCGAGTTGTTTACCCAATTCCGAAACCTGGTTATATTTCCTGGCAATAAAACCATCTATGGCATCGGAAGCGGAGAGAATGACAAAGATTATTGCCGCTAAACCATACAAGCTGGTGAGCAAGCAGATCAGGCAGAGAGGGATTAAAGCAATGCGCAGTAGTGTTACGCGGTTGGCTAGGGTCAAGTAAGAGAGCCGATAAGATCATAAGTCCTCGCTTTGGTTATACGAGCCTTGATGATCTCACCCGGTGATAGTGATTTGTTTGACCTGACCAGAACATTACCGTCGATGCCGGGAGCATCCATGTAACTTCGGCCGACGTAGTAACCGCCGGCTTGGCTCCCTTCAATCAAGACTGCTAATGTTTGACCGATCATCTTTTCGCCTAATTCCCTGGAAAGGCGCGCCCCGAGGCGCATTAACTGTTTAACCCGTTTGACTTTAATTGGCCCGGAAACCTGCTCCCTCAATTTGCTGGCAGGAGTTCCTTTTTCTTTCTGGTAAGCGAAAGCGCCGAGGCGCTCAAACCTTACGCGACCAATAAAATCAAGAAGCTCACGGAAATCAGCCTCGTTTTCACCGGGAAACCCAACGATGACCGTTGTCCGCAACGCTATCTGTGGAATTTTCCTCCTAATATTATGAATTAAATTTTCAAGCCGCTCCCCCGAAAAATGGGGACGGTTCATTGACCTTAATATTTTATCACTCGAGTGCTGGATTGGCAAGTCTAAATATTTGACGATCTTATCTTCATTAGCCATTACCTCAAGTACTTTATCGCTAAGATGGGTTGGGTGGGCGTACATTAGTCTGATCCAGGCAATTCCTTTGATTTTAGCTGATCTTTCAAGGATTTCTGGGAGGTTAGGGTGGGCAGTTGTGTCTTGAGCGATAAATATCATTTCTTTAACGCCCCTTGCGGCTAAACCTTTAACTTCGCTAATAATATCGTCAACTTCGCGAACTTGGAGTTTGCCTCTGATCGAAGGGATTAGACAATAAGAACAGCGGTTATCACAACCTTCGGCAATTTTGACGTAGGCGTACCAAGGGGAGGTGGCTTTAATCCGGGGGGTGCAATAGTTGAACAAACCAATACTATCGATAGTTCCGTCAACGCCCTCACCCCAGGCCCCTCTCCCAGAGGGAGAGAGGTGGTCTAGATATTTTGGCAAACATCCCGCGATTAATAATTGTTTACACTTGCCTTTCTTTTTCCAATTGGCCATTTCTTTGATGGTTTTAAGGGCTTCGTCGCGGGCGGTTTTGAGAAAGGCGCAGGTATTGACGACAATAGTGTCAGCTTCGGCAGGATTAGTCGTGATCTCATAGCCAGAAGCGGCGAGTTTCCCCATCAAAACTTCCGTGTCGGTTAAGTTTTTAGGACAGCCGAGCGAAACAAAGTAGGCTTTCATATAAAAATTATAACATGGGGGAGGGTTGGTTTGTTTGTTGGTTGGCTAGTTTGTTAGAGGGAAGAGGAGAAGGAAAATTTATCTAACAAACTAACAGACTATCCAACTAACCGACAAAAAGTTGCTCATCTTAACAATAAATTATATACTTAAAATATGCTTCTTAACTTTTTAACAATTGGCATCGGTGGGTTTTTAGGATCGATCAGCAGATATCTGGTCTATCTTGGCGCCGATCATTATTATCACAAACACCATTTTCCGCTGGGGACATTGATCGTTAATGCGACGGGAAGTTTACTGATTGGCATATTGTTCGCATTATCAGTTAAACATCAGCTATTTAATCGGCATTCGATTGGGCATTTTTTGTTTGTGACCGGATTTTTAGGAGCGTATACGACATTTTCCACTTTTAGCCAAGACAACCTTGTTTTGATCTTCGAGAAGAATTATATGATGCTGACGATGAATATTCTTTTGAATGTCTTTTTGGGGTTAGGTTTTGTGGCGCTCGGTTATTTTCTAGTGACTAAATATTATTGATCGTTAATTAGATGCCTAAATATTTTTTCCCGGCGATTAAAAATTCTTTGGCGTTGGCAATAGTTTGTTCTGCCACATCGTAAGGGATTTTTTCTAAAGGCTCGTAATCACCGATCTCCCTGTACTCGTAAGAGTTAGGTATTATATTGGGATCCCTTCTTTTTTTAAGTTAAGGATCAAAGAAGTTTTTCTGGTCAAATAATCTTTTTCCCTGATCGGATGCAAGGAGATTAAAATATTGTTTTTTAATGATAACGCGGAAACAATTTCTGAAGTGTTTTTTATCTCATCTGTTGGGTTTTTGAAATCATCAACTATCATAGCGACATCGACATCAGAAGAGGGAAGGGCTTCCCCTCTGGCATAAGAACCAAATAAGAACAGGTGTCTCACCCTTTGGTGGTAGATATTGCCTAATTTTATTTTTAACTCTTTTAATGCTTCTTTGACATCTTCAGACATGAAAAACTCCTTTAATCCGATTATAAATATTATAACATGGATGGAGGGAATTACTCGGCTATATTTTCGCGACCAGCTGCCCGCACGCGGCGGAAATATCTTCACCTTTTCGATATCGTAGAGAGCCATTGACGCCATGTTCGGTTAAAATATCAAAAAAACGATCGGTGGTTCGCTGGGATGAAGGCTTATATTTCTTATTGTTCATGTTATAAGGGATAAGA
>JBDRLW010000043.1:0-3929 GCA_043812655.1 bacterium
TGGCCCCTCTCCCAGAGGGAGAGGGGTGATTCAGTATAAATCCACAATATCTATTGTAGGGCAACGGCTTGCTTGCCCACCGAAGGATGATCCATTGCCGTTTCCTCTGATATTTAAAGGTGTCGAATTCGAGACCATTAAGAAATGCTCTAGTTTTTTTCTGCGAACTTTCCTCCTCATTCTAAAAGAATTTTAAAATGCGTGAAATTTTCTCCAAAACCGTACGATATATATACGGTGAGGTTGATTAAAGAGTTTCCAAATAAAGGAGAAAACCAAATATGTCAGATATAAATAAAGTTTCTTGGTCCAATTATTACAAGTATACCTTCAATTTCAATGATCCGGAAGCAACTACAAGCGACAAGGTGGCGAAAGCGGCGGCGATCCCTATCTCTATTATTGGTGGTGCGGCGGCATATGTAGTGCTTGCGGCTGGCTTGTTGCCTTCTGCCCTATTCGGTTGCTCTAACTGCGATAACCCCTCATTAGAAAATATCCCCGATTCTTCAAGCGCTAATAATGTAAGGGATGATGGAGGCGACATTTACCGATCAAATGACTCTGGAATTTGGTAGCCGGACGCTGGCCAGCCTGATTCTGGAAGCGACAGCGGGATGCCAGACGCGGCGCAAGAGCAGCCGGACGCTGGTCTTTGCGAGGAGGGGCATCAAAGCGTTGAAGCTTGCAACACTGGAATGCCTGATCCCGATTGTCAGGATGGATTTCAGGTTTTATTTTGTCATGATGGCGGATATATCCCCTTAAATAACCAATGTTTTCCTATCCATGGAATTATGCCAGAAAGCTGTAATAATGAAGACGATAATTGTAATGGCCAGGTTGATGAATATATTTCAGATCAAACAACCTACTCTGGTCCTATTGGCACCAGCAACGTCGGTCCCTGCAAGCCGGAAATAAAAGCATGTATAAATGGGGTCTTTGCGGTCCAACAAGCCGAAGTAGTGCCGCAAACGGAAAGCTGCGACCTTATTGATAATGACTGCAACGGAATTATCGACGACTCAGTACTTTGTCCTTGCGATACTGATGGTGATGGAATAATTACTGATAGGTTTGCCGACATCAATTTTCTTAACGCGGTGAGGGAAGCTTTAGGGAAAGGGCCAAATGATGAAATTACTATGCAGGATACATTAAATACAACAAGCTTGTACTTAGTGGGGAAAAACATCCAAAATCTTTCCGGGATTGAATGTTTTACTCATTTACACTCGCTTTATCTTGGCGACAATCAAGTAACCGACCTAGCTCCTTTAGCGGGATTGACTAATTTGGCGCAGCTTGTTCTTAGCGACAATCAAATAACCGACCTAAATCCTTTAGCGGGATTGACTAATTTGGAGCATCTTTCTCTTTCCTATAACCCCATAGGGGACATTATTCCTCTCATTAATAATTCCGGATTAGGTCATGGCGATTGGGTTTGGCTTGTAGGCTGCGGCAGCCAAATCCCATCGTCGCAAATAAGCCAGTTGCAAGGTAAAGAGGTTACTGTTGTTTTGCAATAATTGGCTGGACTTACCCGTATCGGTTGTCTATGACAATTAAGGGGCCTTTGAAGGTTAAGCGCTCACCACGCCTTCCGATGACGGGAAAGCCGATAAGTGAAGGCCGAAGAGCACTTTTAAAAACTGTGGGGTTGGGTGTTGGCGCGTTAGCTGTTAGCTATTTGGGTGGACATGGCGTGGTAACGCTGACTGATACTGCCTTAAGACATTGGACAATAAGCCAAGCTCAAGCCTTAATTATCCCCGATCTTTTCGGCCAAACAAAAAACGAACCAAAACTCAAAGAAATAATCTTGCAAATGCTTGATTTCCCTCTCGATCCTAAATTATTGAGCGAGGCTATTGGCTGGATCAAAAATATAAAAGAAGCGCCGGACAATAAATATGTTCGGTTGATGATAGCGGTTGTCCTGCTAAAAACTATTGCCAATCGCGGCTTCGGCAAGGTTGACGCCGAAAAGGCTGATCAATTATTGCGTAGATTTATTGGAAACCACCCTATCCCAATTAAATTATCCAGCCCGGAAGAGGCCAGCTCGGCGGTAGTTTTTGCGGAGATATTAGGGCGGAAAGTAATAGTACAATTAATGTTCAATCTTGAACAGCTTGCTTGGGGAAGATATTTTATTGAGGGATCACTCTTTCACGAGCTGACTCATATTTTTGACAGCCAGTTCCTGGGGGTTAAGGAAAATGAAATAGCGCCAAAGGAGGTATCCGCCTGGTCAACGGAGGTGGCTTACGCGTTTAAAATAATGGGGGAAAAAAACGATGATTACCTTCCGCACCGGCATTATGACTTAAGCTTCGGCTGTCTTTTTTTTAAAGAATTATTGGAATATTATCAGTCCCAAAAGGCGCAAGAAAAACTACATTTAACCCATTTATTTAAGGCTTCCAGGATAGTGTTGCCAGCAAATAGCTCAAACATTTCAAATTGTGGCAATCAATGGATGACAGCGTTCTTCTCACAAGCTAAGCTTAACCCTGCCATGGATATAAGCGAGCTCATTAGGGCCATAAGTCGGGAAATTCACCACCAAGGCCAAGAGCCTTCATTGACAACAATAATGCTTGCTAAACACAATTTTAGGGAGCTAGGCCTATCATTTAAAAATAGATCGCCGGAATTCTTTCTGCGAAGATATTTGGCTTATACATTCCTTGAATATTCCGCTTATGCGCGAAAAGAGCCAATGACAGTTTACCATTATTACAGACTAAGAGTTGAACTTGTAGCTGGCCAATTAATCCCTTGGCTGGAATAACCCGCGCAAAAAATCAGCTGACAATCGAGTGCAGTCCTCTTTTTAACGCACCCAAGGCCGCTTCTTGGATCGCTTCCGGGAATGATGGGTGAGACTGGAAACAATTTGCTAATTGCCCAACCTTCAGTTTATTCCTGAGCGCAAGAGTTGCTATTCCGATCAAGGTCGTGGCTTCCGGCCCGATGATGTGGACGCCAAGCAGGTTGTCTTTCTCATCACTAATTATTTTCACAAAACCTTCCTGTTCCCCCACGGCGGCGGAAATACCGAGAGCGGCGAAGGGGAATTTGCCGATCTTGATGTCTTTGGCTTGCCCGCCGAAGCTCGAAGAGCGTAGGCGGGCTTCTTGTTCAGTTAACCCGACACTGCCGATCTCGGGGTCGGTATAAATACCAATCGGGATGTTTTCGTAGCTAAAAGTTCGGTTGCCGCCGAGGGCATTTTCTGCCGCGATTTCACCCTGCTCGTAAGCGACGTGGGCAAGTTGTTTTTTGCTGACTACATCACCAACAGCGTAGACGCCTGGCAAACTAGTTTCCATTTTTTCATTGACTGTAAAACAGGGGGAGTTTGATCTTCTGCCGATGCAGATCAAGGTTTTACCGCCAGAGTTTGCGGCTTCAAACTTTGTTCCCGTTAAAATATTAATATTCTTTCGTTTAAGTATTCTCTTTACCAGTGCGACTGCTTCTTCATCAATCCCGGTTAAAATATCGGGGAGGGCTTCGTAAACTGTAACTTCAGTACCAAGTGTACTGAATATATGAGCGAAGTGGATCCCGATCACACCGCCGCCGACAATATCTAACTTAGCGGGAATTTCCCGGCACTCTAAAATATGATCGCTAGAAAGGAATTTCTGGCCGTCAAAAGTGAGACCGGGCAGACTGATGGGAGAGGAACCGGTCGCGACTATTATTGCCTTTGACCGAAAGTCGCGGTTACCGACTTTGACAAAACCAGGTTCTTTGTAGATACCTTCGCCATGGATTATTTCAATGCCATTCTTTTGGATTAAAAAATCCAATCCCTTAATAAGTTTGCTGACGATTTCATTTTTGCGGTCGATGACTTTACTCAAATTGATAGTTGGCTCATTTACAGTAATGCCAAATTTATCGGCTTT
>JBDRLW010000044.1:0-123533 GCA_043812655.1 bacterium
GGAGAGGGTGGGTTTCATCCAGACCAGAAAGAAAAACTACCCCTCTCCCCTTGGGAGAGGGGCCAGGGGTGAGGGCTAAATGAAAAAAGAAACCATAATCGACCTTTTCTTCTTGCTCCTCACCTTCTTTTTTTTCTTTCTCTACTTTGAGCCTAGATATCTATTTCTTTCCAACACTATTACCGGCGGAGATATCGCTTCGCATTACCACATCACGGAGTATTTAAAGAATGTCCTGCTCCCCCAAGGGAAAATAATGGGCTGGACGATGGATAATTTCTGCGGCTATCCGCTTTTTTACCATTATTTCCCTCTCCCTTTTATTTTGGCCGCCGTCGCTGGCTATTTTTTCCCGTTAGCTATCAGCTTTAAACTGGTCTCCGTGACCGGCGTTTTTTTCTTTCCCTTGGCGGTCTATTTAATGTTCCGCTTTTTGCGCTACGAATTCCCGATCCCGATCATTGCCAGCCTTTTTTCCCTCGCTTATCTTTTTAATCCCTGGCAGGCAATGTGGGGGGGGAATATTATGAGCGTCTTGGTCGGGGAGTTTTGCCAATCATTTAGCATGTTATTCTTTTTGGTCGCTATTGGTTCCTTATATCGCGGGATCAACGAAAACAAGTATCTTTTCCTCAACGCTGTTTTGGTCGCCTTAATGGCGCTAAGCCACGGGATCCCAATCTCTCTTTTCGTCGTTGTCTCATCTTATTTTCTGTTCAATCAACCCTGGAAAAATCTTTGGTACTTAATAAAAATATATTCTCTTGGCTTTTTGCTGATCTCTTATTGGTTCATCCCTTTTCTCTTTAATATTCCCTATACTACGCCTTTAACCTACGCCTATGCCTTCAATTCTCCCTGGGAGATCTTTCCGCCCATCTTGATCCCTTTCTTTCTATTGTCAGTTTATGCGCTTGCAACTATGCTAAAAGCTAGAAACCCCAGGCTAAAGTCTGGGGTATTATTATTCCCCACACTTCAGTGTGGGGTTTTTGACTCAAGAATATTGTATTTTATATTCATCATTATAGTTTCATTCCTCCTTGGTCTAGCCGCCCCCAGGATTGGCTTGATCGATTCCAGGTATTTTACCTTTGTCCAATTATTTTTAACCCTGATTGGCGCAATTAGTCTTCAGTCACTTTTTTCCGAGCATAAACGTCCAGTCGTTGTCTTTTTCTCTATCCTTTTTGTCTTTTTAACAATTAGTTTATGGTTAAAGGTTAATTGCACCAAGATCAAAAGCCATATCGATTGGAATTATTCTGGGGTGGAAACCCGGGCCAGCTGGCCAGATTTCATCGCTTTGACAAAATATTTACGAGAGACTCCCGGCGGCGGACGAGTGGCAGTCGAAAACACATATGATCTAATTGAGTTTGGCACTCCCCGGATCTTTGAGTCGCTAAAAAGCTTCGCGGGCCGGGATACTTTAAAGGGGCTGCTTGTCTCTTCTTCGATCACCACCCCATTTATTAGGCAAATTGAAGCAGAGATCTCAAACAATCCTAAACTGGCCGCCACTCATCTTAAAATGTGCGGGGCAACCCAATTGATCGCCCGGACAGAAAAATTAAAAAAACAACTCCAGGTTTTAACCGAATATAAATTTGAAAAAAGATTCGGGTCCTGCGAGGTCTATCGGGTGGTTGGCAGCGATCCCCGCTATATCCCGCTCGCCCAGACAGAAAAGATCGGCCAGGAAACCGTTGAATTCACTACAACCCGCTTAAACCAGCCCCATCTGATCAAAATTTCCTATCATCCTAATTGGGTCGTGGCTGGCGCGGACAAGATTTATCGCGTTCGGCCAAGTTTTATGATGGTTCGGCCTAAGCAGAAAAACGTTAAATTGGTGTTTAATTCATTTTGGAAAAGCGTTGGGCGTTAGTGACGCGCGAAACGAAATGCGTACTGAGTGAGGCGTTTTCTTTTTCCCTTTTTACACGCTTCTCTTCCGCTTTACGTTTCGCCCTTCGCCCAACGCTTCCGCTCTTCATTCCTTCGTGGCAGCTCTGGTCATTAGGTCGGAGATAGCGCTGTAAGGCTCTTTCCCTTCGTACAATAAAGAGTAGACTTGCGCGGTTATCGGCATTTCAATCCCTTGTTTTTTAGCTAGTTCCCTGGCCGCCCGGGTGGTTGCGACTCCTTCGGCCACATCTTTCATCCCTTTTAAGATATCAGGAAGCTTTTTGCCTTTGGCTAATTCCTCACCCACAAAATGGTTGCGGGAAAGCTTACTGGCACAGGTAGTAATGAGGTCCCCCATCCCCGAAAGCCCGGCAAAGGTTTCCGGCTTGGCACCGCAAGAAACGCCCAAACGAGTGATCTCTACTATTCCGCGAATTAACAGCGCCGCTTTGGCATTATCGCCTAGGCCCAACCCATCAACCACCCCCGCCGCGATCGCCACCACATTTTTTAAAGCGCCGCCTAACTCTACGCCAACCACGTCATTATTGGTATAGACCCGAAAACGTTCCTGGATCAAGCTGGCCTGGATCTTTTCAGCAACATTTTTATATTTGGCGGCCACTACGGCCGCCGCTGGCAATCCCTTGGCGATCTCTGAAGAGAGGTTTGGCCCGGAAATAACCGCGTATTCTCTCTTGCCCAACTTTTCTTCTAAAATCTCGACTGGCAATTTTAGGCTCTTTTCTTCGATCCCTTTAGCGGCTGAGACAACAATAGCCGCTGGGTTAATAAAGCTTTTAGCTTGTTCGGCCACTCCACCGATAAATTGGGTGGGGACAACAAAATAGACTATTTCGGCGTCTTTTATATGTGAGAGATCGCCAACGATCGAAACATCCTTTGGCACCGGGATCGCTGGTAAAAATGTAGCTCCCTCATAAGCCCAGAGAGTGACCTCGTTCCCTTTTTCGGCCAAAAGGACGGCCAGTGTCGCACCCCACGCCCCCGCGCCGATCACTGCTACCCGGCTCATTCTCTATGCCCGAAACGGTGCTCGGTCCCAGCTAAAAGCCGCTTCACATTGGGAATATGACGGAACAAAATAAAAACCGCGATGAAAAAAGTTACCCAAATATATGCCGACGGTTTCTGCCAAACCACCATCATCAGCCAAACCGCGAAAGAGGTAAAGATCGAAGCGACCGAAACATACCTGGTGACAGAGATTAGTATGATCGCGATGATTATAACGACTATAAATATATCGGGCGCGATGCCAGCCAAGACACCCAGCCCGGTCGCCGCTCCTTTCCCCCCCTTAAACTTCATAAAGCAAGAATACATGTGGCCCAAGATCGCGGCAAAACCAAATAACAGGATGACCAAGGGGTCGCTGCTGGCCATAAACCCGAGCCAAACAGCCAAAGTTCCTTTTAAAAAATCCAGGATAAAGACTGTCACTCCCGGCCACACCCCAACGATCCGAAAAACATTGGTCGCGCCGATATTTCCCGAACCGTGGCGGCGGATATCGACATTCCACGCCCTGGCAACCACGTAGCCAAAAGGGATCGAACCTAAGAGATAACAGGCAAGCAATCCAAGAATTACCATGGGCAAATTCTACTTTACTTGCCAGGACCAGTCAAGGTTTGTTATACTTACTTTATGGCAATTCCTATTAACGACGTTAAACCAGGCGTCACGGTCTTGATCGGCAACGATCTGCTCCGCTGCCTTGAGTATCACCACCAACGTTCCGCCCAGCAAAGCTGGATCAAAGCTAAATTCAAGAACATCCGGAGCGGCGCTATTATCGAAAAGACTTTTAAGCCGGGTGAAAAGATCGACACCGCGCACCTCGATTATAAAGCGATGCAATTCCTGTATGCTGACGGCAGTGCCTACCATTTCATGGACCCTGTCACGTTCGAACAGATCGCGATCCCGGCCAAAAAATTAGAAGAAGCAAAAAAATACCTTAAAGAAGGGTTTGTGATCAACATTTCTTTCTATGGCGATGAGGTCCTTGATGTTGACCTTCCCGGCTCCGTTGAATTAAAAGTGACCGATACTTCCCCCGGTTTTAAAGGGGACACTGTTTCCGGCGGCAAACCGGCAACAATGGAGACCGGTGCTGTTATCCAGGTCCCATTCTTTGTTAACGTCGGAGATCTGTTGCGAGTCGACACCAGGGAAGGCAAATACCTAGGGAGGGCATAAAAATGGATTTTGAAATATTAAAAAAGCTTATCAAATTGGTTAAGGACGAAGATGTTTCTGGCCTAGCAGTTGAGGAACAAGGAGTAAAATATGAGGTTCGCCGGGAAAAAAGTCTTTCTAGCCCTACTCACTCCCAACCAACTACCATTCCAGTCGCCCAACCCAAAACCCACCTACCGACTCCAGCCAAAGAAGTCAAGGAAGATGACGGGTTGATCGCCATTACTTCGCCAATGGTCGGGACTTTCTACCAATCACCGTCGCCAGAATCGCCCGCTTTTGTTAAAGTCGGCGACGATGTTGAGCCGGGCAAGGTAGTTTGCATCATTGAAGCCATGAAATTGTTCAATGAGATAGAGTCGGAGATCAGGGGCAAGATCGTCAAGATCCTGGCCGAAAACGGCAAGCCGGTTGAATACGGCCAAAAACTCTTTTTAGTTAAAAAGATATGATCGCCATTTGGCGTTCGCTCCGCCCCAAACAGTGGGCAAAAAATTTATTTCTTTTTGCCGGGTTGATTTTTTCGGTTAAATTCTTTGATCTCCCGCTCCTGGCAATAACCGCCTCCGCTTTTACCTTGTTTTGCCTGCTTAGCAGTTCGATCTACCTGATCAACGATATCCGGGATAAAGAGAGCGACCAAAAACATCCGACCAAGAAACTGCGGCCAATTGCTTCGGGCCAATTAAGCGTCCCCTTAGCCCTCTTTGTGGCCATAATCTTCGCCTCTTTCTCTCTTATCGCTTCCTTTTATCTGAACATCGCTTTCGGACTGGTAGCACTAACCTATTTTATCTTAATGGTCAGCTACACTTTTATCCTGCGTGAGATCGTTATTCTCGATGTCTTTTCAATTGCCGCCGGCTTTGTCTTGCGGGCGATCGCCGGGGTCGTGGTTATCGGGGTTATCCTCTCTCCCTGGCTTTTTATCTGTACGATCCTCCTTTCCTTATTTATCGCCCTAGGAAAAAGGCGGAATGAATTAGTTACCCTGTCTGGCAATGCAACGGAACACCGGAAGATCCTCGATGAATATAATCCAGCGCTCTTGGACCAGTTAATTTCCGCGGTAGCCGGCTCAACGATCATTGCTTATTCACTTTACACCCTCTGGCCAGATACAGTAGCAAAATTTAGCAGCTATAACCTCGTCTACTCGGTCCCCTTTGTCCTTTACGGCATCTTCAGGTATCTTTATTTAATATACCAAAAAGGTAAAGGCGGCAAGCCCGAGGAATTATTGCTGACCGATATGCCATTATTAATTAATATTTTATTCTGGATCAGTTCGCTGATTATCATCATTTATTATATTAAGTAAGGGAACATTTTTATGAAGATCTTAGTGACTGGCGGGGCTGGGTTCTTGGGGATCAACCTGATCCGTTACTTATTTAGCCAAGGCCAAACTGATATAGTCTCGCTCGATTTGGCTGACTTTGATTATCCGGAAAAGACCCGGGTCACCATTGTCCACGGTGACATCCGCGATCCACAAGCCGTCGCTAAGGCTATGTCTGGGGTTAATTTGGTGGTCCATACCGCCGCCGCCCTCCCGCTTTACAAAAAAGAAGAGATCTTCTCTACCGACATCGATGGAACCAATATTTTACTTGAAGCCGCGGCCAAAGCCAAAGTTGAACGGTTCGTCCACGTCTCTTCCACCGCTGTTTACGGCATACCTGACCATCATCCTCTCCGGGAAACAGATAAACTGGATGGCGTCGGCCCGTACGGTATCGCTAAGATCAAAGCCGAAGAAGTCTGCCTCATATTCCGTCAGCAAGGAATGTGCGTCCCGATCATTCGGCCGAAATCTTTTATCGGCCCGGAACGGCTTGGCGTCTTTGCTCTTTTCTATGATTGGGCTAAAGATGGCAAGAACTTTCCGATGATCGGCAGCGGCAATAATCGCTACCAACTCCTCGATGTTGAAGACTTATGCGCCGCCATTTACCTTTGTTTAACGCTTGATAAAAAAACCGTTAACGATACTTTTAACATCGGGGCTAAAGATTTCACTACTATGAAAGAAGATTACCAAGCCGTCCTTGATCGGGCCGGCTTTGGCAAGAGGATCATCGGTTTCCCGGCCGAACCAGTCATTTGGGGGCTTAGGATCCTGGAATTTTTCAAGCTCTCCCCGCTTTATAAATGGGTTTATGAAACCGCCTCTAAGGATTCTTTTGTCTCGATCGAGAAAGCAGAAAAAATTATTGGCTTCAAACCAAAGTACTCCAATAAAGATGCGCTCGTGAGAAATTTTGAATGGTACTTAGCTAATTTGAAAAACTTTGAGCATGCCAGTGGAGTCTCTCACCGCGTCCCATGGAAACAAGGGATCCTCAGGCTAGTCAAAGCGTTATTTTGAGAAGAACAACATTTGGATCGCGATAACCAAAAGGTAGACCGCGAAGATCTTTTTTAAAATATCATCGGACAACGGCTGGGCGAAGACCGCGCCGATATAGCCACCGACCAAAAAACCAACCGCCATAAAGGCCGCGAATTTTAAGTTTACGTTCCCGGCTTGCCAATATTTCATCGCCGCTAAAGCTCCGACCGGTAATAGTAGGGCCGCGATCGAAGTCCCTTGGGCCATATGCTGGGTAGTTTTAAAAATAAGGAGTAAGGTCGGTATAAGGATCGTCGCGCCGCCAATGCCAAGAAGGCCGCTCAAAGTTCCCGCCGCCAAACCAATGGCTAAAAGACCAAGTATTTCCATTAGGACAACAGTTCTCTGACCAATTGACTGACCAGTTTACCGTCGCTGGCTGGGGCTTTGACTTTAACCGCTTTCATCACGTTCCCCATGTCTTTAATAGTAGTTGCCCCAACCTCTCCGATCACTTGCTGGACAAGCGCTTTAACTTCATCAGCCGAAAGTTCCTTTGGTAAATATTCCTGGACAATTTTTAGCTCCGCTTCCGCTTGGCTAATTTCACTTGTCCGACCAATCTTCTTAAATTCTTCGATCGATTCCTTGATGCTTTTGCCATACTTGTTAAGGATCACCATGATCTCCGCGTCCGGCAGGTCCCCTCGGGCATTGACATTAAGGACCTTGCTTTTCATCATCCGTAAAACGCTTAAACGAAGTTCATCTTTGGCCTTCATCGCCGTTTGGAGATCGGTGTTTATCTTATTCAATAGTTCTCTTTTTTCTTCGGCCATTTTTTATCCTCCCTGTTTCCCGTTTTGCCCCCAATTTTCTTTGGGGATATCTTCCAGGACAACGATGACCGCTTCCGGCGGGCATTTGACCGTGTCGCAAACAGATTTGGTGACACTCTCGATCAATTTTTTCTTGGTCTCTTTGTCGCGCCCGGCCCATAATCCGATTTTTACTATTGGCATGATAAAATTATACTCGTGCTAAGTATAATACGCAAGTTCCTGATATATGTTTTATTGTTCTTGACCAGTAACACCGCCTTGGCCTTTTCGCCGGCTAGGCTCGAGCAAATCCTTTTGCCATACAAGGGAAAAGTCGGCCTCGCCTTTGTCGACCTTAATACCGGTTACACTTTCCACGTTAATGGCTCAAATAAATATCCGGCCGCTTCGGTCGCCAAAGTCCCGGTCATGGCCACCGCCTATTATCTGGCCGACCAGGGGAAGCTCGACCTAGACGCTAAAGTTACCTTAAGGCAAAGTGATAAGTTGGGCGGTTCTGGTGTTTTGCAATGGCGAAAACCGGGACAACGATACACTTTAAGGAATTTGATCAGGATGATGATCTCCCTCTCCGATAATACCGCGACTAGGATGATCGTTAACGTCATTGGCACGCCAGAGATCAATAGCTATATCCGCTCGGCCGGGCTAGAAAACACCATTGTTGCCGACCCTACTATGTTAAAAGCGCCTCCCGGCCCCGGGAATAACCGGACTTCACCGCTTGATATGGCCAAATTGATCGCTAAGATCAATGACGGCGTAAGTTTTTATCCTGCTTCAGCCCAAGAAATGCTCGGATTCATGAAAAATCAGCGCTACCGCTGGGGGATCTGGCGCGGCGTGCCAAAAAATATTGTTGTTGCCGACAAGACCGGGAACCTTGACGGAGTTTTAAATGACGCGGGGATCGTCTACACCAAGCCGGGGAACTATATCCTTTCGGTCTTTACTTACGATTTTAAGAAACAGCGGGATGCTCGTCAAGTCATCAACGCCCTATCAACAGCCGCTTATGAAGAATACACTGGAGAAAAAGTGCCAAAGCCAAAGGTTAAAAAAATAACTTATAAAAAGAAGAAGATCACAAAGCGGCGATCACCGCGTCGGCCATCCGTGAAGTTGAAACGGCGGACGGGTCAGTCCGTTCGGGCTTCAAGTCGTAAGTAACGCTCTTCCCCGCGGCGATAACCTTGGCGACCGCAGCGTCTAACTTCTGCGCTGCCGCTTTTTCGCCCAAATAGTCCAGCATCAGGACCGCCGAAAGGATCATTGCGACCGGATTAACTTTATTTTGCCCGGCATATTTTGGCGCTGAACCATGGATCGCTTCAAAGACCGCGATCCCATCGCCTAAGTTCGCTCCTGGCGCGATCCCGAGCCCGCCGATCAAACCAGCGCAAAGGTCCGAAAGAATATCGCCGTATAAATTTGGCAAGCACAAAACATCATAAAGCTCCGGCTTTTGGACCAACTGCATGCACATATTATCGATCAGTCTCTCTTCGTACTCAATTTTCCCTTCATATTCTTTGGCTACATCGCGGGCGGCGGCAAAGAAGAGCCCGTCGGTAAACTTCATAATGTTGGCTTTGGAGATCGCCGTCACTTTTTTCCGTTTATTTTTTACCGCGTAATCAAAAGCGAATTTAACGATCCGTTTTGATCCGGAGATCGAGATCGGCTTGATGGAAATCCCAGAATCCTGCCGTATTTTCTTTTTGGATAAAGTTTCGATCTCACCGATCAGCTTTTTGGTCTCCGGTTTCCCCTCTTCAAACTCGATCCCGGCATAAAGATCTTCGGTATTTTCCCGGACAACAACTAAATCGATGTTTTCATATTTGGAGCGGACACCTTTGTATGATTTTGTCGGTCGCAAACAAGCATAAAGGTCTAATTCTTTACGAATGGCAACGTTAACCGAGCGGAAGCCAGTCCCGATCGGCGTAGTTAAGGGCCCTTTTAGTGCGACTTTGTTCTTTCTAATAGAAGCGAGCGTCGAATCTGGCAGTGGTGTGCCGTATTTATCAATCACATCGGCGCCAGCTTCCGCTATTTCCCAATCGATTTTCACTCCGGTCGCGTCAACACAGCGCCTGGCGGCAGTTGAAACTTCCGGCCCGATGCCATCGCCGGGGATTAAGGTTATTTTGTATGACATATAAAATATTATATCATACTCTTCTTCGCGCGCTTTGCAGCTTTGTCTCTTCGTGGTAAAATCTTAAAATCATGAAGAATCTCAAGTCCAAAAAGATCGCCGTTCTCTGCGGCGGTCGGTCGGGAGAACGAGAAGTCTCACTCCGCTCCGGCAAAAGAGTTTACGAATCCCTCAAGAGCCAAGGCTTTAATGTCATAAAGATCGACCTGGAAGATAATTTAGTCGCTACTCTCAAACAGAACAAGATCGATGTTGTTTACAACATCCTCCACGGCCGCTACGGTGAAGACGGGACCGTCCAGGGGATGCTCGAGATTGCCGGCATCCCTTACACCGGTTCAAAAGTTCTAGCGTCGGCTCTGGCCATGAATAAAGTCGCCGCGAAAAGGATGTTTGACGCTTACAACATCCCGACTCCGCGGTTTTTGAAGATCGATCGTCAAGGAAATATAAAAGAACAAGCGGAAAGGATCGCTTCCTTTTTTTCTTTTCCTTTGGTAGTCAAGCCAGTATCAGAAGGTTCCAGCCTGGGTGTTTCGATCGTTAAACATGAAAAAGAGTTGGAAGCGGTCTTAACCAACACTGTCCGCAAGCATAGAGATGTTTTTGTTGAAGAATTTATCCCAGGAAAAGAAGTAACGGTCGGAATTATTGGCCGGGACAAAGACCTGCAAGCTTTGCCTATTTTAGAATTAGCGCCTAAAAATGAGTTTTACGATTTTAAGGCTAAATACACGTCGGGCTTAACTGATTTTATCCTTCCGGCCAGGCTCTCTAAACCTTTAACCGCCAGGGTCCAAGAAACAGCGCTGGCCGCCCACAAAGCCCTCGGTTGTTACGGTGTCTCTCGGGTTGATATCATTGTTTCCGGCGATCATATCCCTTATGTTACCGAAGTGAACTCTCTCCCCGGCATGACCCAGCATTCCGACCTGCCGGCCGAAGCGGCCCATATTGGGATCACTTTTGACCAACTAGTGGTAAAAATACTTGAAAGCGCGATCTAGACGGAAAAAAAGAAAATTCCCCCGGATCATTGTTATGATCCCGGCTCTGGCTCTTCTCTTTTACCTCTCTAATCTCCCCCTTTGGGATATCCAAGAGATCAGGGTCAATGGCGCCCGTCTCCTTTCGGCAGACGAAATAAAAAAAATCTCCGGTGTTCAGACCGGCAAAAATTTATTTTACTTTAGCTTTGCTGGACCGCGCGCTAATTTAAAGAAAATTTCAGCGATTGAAGAGTTTCACCTCTATCGCCTGCCCCCGGGAACGGTCTTGATCAATCTTAAAGAACGGAAGCCGATCGCGGTTATCGTCGCGAAAAACAGTTCCGCCATTGTTGACAATAAAGGCTTTATCCTCAACCACAATCCAAATTTAACCTTGAACATCCCCAATATGACCCAGCTTCCCGTCATTTCCGGCGTCGGACCGGAAGAATTTTCAAGTAAAGAACAGATCAGCCCTAAAGTTTCCCATTTAATTAACGCGATCTCCACCCAGCTCGGTTCAAAACAGATCAAACTTGAAATGGGCGGCATGGAAAAGATCAGTTTTCTCCTCGACGACATCCTTAAGGTCAAGCTTGGCCGAAATGAAGCCATCGACCAAAAAATGGCGGTTTTTAAAAAATTGTTGCCCGTCGTCCAGGGGAAGTGGGCGGGGATTGAATATATTGATGTTCGTTATCCGGACAATCCGGTAGTTAAATACAAATAATAATTTATTATCTTTTGCCCTCATCCGCCAGCACTTAAGACTCCCCCTTCTCCCAAAGGGAGAAGGTAGTTCCCCTCTCCCCCTGGGAGAGGGGGAAATGCTAAGGGGTAGCCGGGTGAGGGCATTTTACTTGTCTTGCTTTTAATAACTCCTATGTTACAATATAAGCCATGAATAACAACAATAATATGCAAGGTTTTGCCACTATTAAAGTCTTTGGTGTCGGCGGTGGGGGAACAAATGCCGTTAACCGGATGATCTCTGGCGGCGTTAAAGGGGTGGAATTCTGGGGCGCGAATACTGACCTGCAAGCTCTTAATGTCTCTCTTGCCGACCACAAACTCCAACTTGGGATGAAGTTAACCCGCGGCCTTGGCGCCGGCTCTAACCCGGAGATCGGGCAAAAAGCAGCCGAAGAAAGCCGGGATGATATTAAGCTAGCCCTTGAAGGGGCCGACATGGTTTTTTTGACCGCCGGCATGGGCGGCGGGACCGGGACTGGCGCTTGCCCAGTTATCGCCGAGATCGCTAAAGAACTTGGCTGTTTGACCGTTGGCGTCGTCACCAAACCGTTCCGTTTTGAAGGGCCGGTCAGGATCTCCCAAGCCGAATCAGGCATTGCCCTGTTAAAAGAAAAAGTTGACGCCTTGATCGTTATCCCGAACGATAAGCTCCTCCAAGTGGTCGAGAGAAAAACCTCGATCATTGAAGCTTTTAAAATTGCCGACGACGTCTTGCGCCAGGGAGTTAAAGGGATCTCCGACCTGATCACTGTCCCCGGCCTGATCAACCTCGACTTTGCCGACGTCAGGACGATCATGTTCGAAGCCGGGTCCGCCATGATGGGGATCGGGACAGCGTCCGGCGAAACCCGGGCAGTCTCGGCGGCCGAAGCGGCAATTTCTTCCCCGCTCCTTGAAGAGACGATCACCGGCGCGAAAGGGATAATCTTTAATGTTACCGGCAGTTCCGACCTAACTCTCTATGAAGTGAATGAAGCGGCCGAAGTCATCTACAACGCCGGCGATCCCGACGCCAATATTATCTTTGGCGCGACGATCGACGAAAAACTGCAGGGCGACGTGGTCGTCACCGTCATCGCCACCGGTTTTAAAGAATCGCCGAAAAAAGAAAAAGAAGCTTTACCGTTCTTACGGCCAAAGTTGACCCAAGCCAGCGCGCCGGCTAGTTCATCAGCCAAAGAGAACATTGAACTGCCTCCGTTCATGCGCTGATGGAAGCCTTTCTTTTTCCCTTTTTAAAATCACTGATCGCTCTCTTTATCATTACCGATTCGCCCGGCAATCTCCCTTTTTTCCTTGGCTTGACCGACGGGTTAACTATTGAGGAAAAGCGGAAAACTTTTGCCACCGCTGTCCTAACAGGCTTTATTCTCCTTTGTGTCTTTCTCTTTGCCGGCACAGCCCTTCTTGACCTCTTCGGCGTAACGCTTGATGATTTTAAGATCGCCGGCGGTATCCTGCTCCTCTGGATCGCGATCGAGATCATGCTCCGCGGCCGGATCAATATTGAACACAAAGAAGATATGGGAGTCGTCCCACTAGGCTGTCCCCTCTTAGTTGGGCCTGGGGCGATCACCACCGCGCTAGTTTTACTCAAACTTTATGGTTTCTACATTGTAGGCAGCGCGATCGTCGCCTGTTTTATCCTTATCTGGCTCATCTTGCACTTTGCCGACCAAATTTATCGGGTCTTAGGCAAGAACGGTTCATTAATATTGACCAAAGTGGCCGCGATCTTGATCGCCGCCATCGCCGTCCAATTTATCAGGCAAGGCATCCTGGCAATTTTCTTTGTCCGCTAGTTGCTTCACGGACATTTTCATGTAATAATTCCGCCATGGCCGGCAAAGATGCCCTGGTCGGACTAATGAGTTTCTTTTTCCGTAAAAGGAAAAATTATCAAGAAACCATCAGGAAATACAGCGAAGAGCTCGCTCGCCCAATGCCTGATCTTGACCGTTTTTCTAAGGTTGCCCCCTATCTCTTGTGGCGAACCCTTGGCCTTTCCGGCGCTTGTATGCTGGTGCTAGACCAAAAAAAACAGGCCTATTCCGTTAGGGCCGGCAGCGGTGATACGGAGGAGTTGATCGGCCATAAGGTCGCTGAAAATTCTCCCCTCATGCAAACTTTGTTATCTTCAAAAAAAGAAGTGGTAGCCGAGGGAAAGATCCCTGATGAGATAAAGGCCGAGCTGGCCAAGCTCAAAACCGTGGTGGCTATTCCAGTTATTTCAGAAAGTGAATATTTCAGTAAACCAACCCTGCTGGCGATCATTGCCCTGGGGAAAAAACTATCAGGCGAACATTATGACAAAGATGATCTAATGTTTTTAGAGACCATCGCCAACCAATCGGCGATCAGCATCGAATATTCTTTTATTTTAGAAGAGCTAAAGAAAAACCAGGAACAGGTCCAAAGATCAGAAAAATTAGCCGCAATCGGCACTACTACCGCCGGCATCGCCCATGAGCTTAAAAATCCCCTCACTTATCTTCTGACCATCGCCAGCACCATGACCGCCAATTGGGATAATCCTTCGTTCAAAGAAAGCGTCAAAAAAATGTTCCCATCTGAAGTAGCAAGGATGAAGCTGATCATCGACGGCCTCTCTGATTTTTCCAAATCCCATGAACTCCGCCTGGCGCCGGTCGACCTTGGGATCATTTTTGACCGGGCCATCGCCCTTTTAAGTTTTGAAGCGCGGAAAAACAACGTTAGCTTCGTGAAAGAGTTTTCCAGCCCCAAGGCCATCGCCGACAAAGACCGGCTTATCCAGGTCTTTATCAATATTATCGCCAATGCGATCCAAGCAATGTGGGATAAAGGCGGGAAAATAAATATTTCGGCTATTTCTGAAGGGGACATTGCCAAGATCTCTATTGCCGACAATGGCCCAGGAATGCCGGAAGAGACCGTAAAAAAGGTCTTTGATCCTTTTTTCACGACCAAAGAAACAGGGACTGGCCTTGGGCTTTCCATTACCAAAAAGATCATTGATGAACATAATGGTAAGCTAGAAGTCAAAAGTAAAGTTGGCGTAGGAACGACCTTCACCATTTGCCTGCCAAGAGCGTAACATGTTAAAATAGTCGGTAATGGAGTACAAGCACACCCTTAACCTCCCGCAAACTGACTTTCCGATCAGGGCCAACCTCTCTAATGTAGAGGCAAACTGCTATGAACAGTGGGATAAAGGGGATATTTACCATAAAATTCAGGCAAAGGCGCAGGCAGAGGCAAAGGAAACTTATCTCCTTCACGATGGACCACCATACCCGAACGGCGACATCCATTTAGGTCATGCCTTAAACAAGATTCTCAAAGATATTATTGTTAAATATAAATCGATGAGCGGATTCTGCGCCCCCTACATCCCCGGCTGGGATTGCCACGGCTTGCCGATCGAAGCACAACTTATTAAGATTTTAAGCGAAGAAGAAAGGCATAAATATCGAGAGCCCTCACATAAGACCGAATTCAGAAATAGATGCAAAGAATACGCTCTGAAATATGTTGATCTGCAAAGGACTGAATTTAAAAAACTCGGCATTTTTGGAGAGTGGGATAAGCCTTATCTAACGATCGATCACGACTATGAAGCCAAGATCATTGAGTTGTTCGGAATTCTGGCCGAAAAAGGTTATGTCTACCGCGGCCTCAAACCGATCCACTGGTGCCCACAGTGTGAAACCGCTTTAGCTGAAGCCGAGATTGAATATGAAGATGATCGGTCGCCTTCTATTTATGTGAAATTCCAAGTTCCAATCTCCAAATTACAAACAAATTCCAATACCAAAAACTTCAATTCACCAAACGATCTACCTTTGTCGGTAGTCATTTGGACGACAACACCCTGGACGCTGCCTGCTAACGTGGCGGTCGCGGCACATCCGGAATTAGAATACATATTTTTAAGGGTCAAGGGTCCAGGGTCAAGTAGCCAGGAAGAGATTTATATTATCGCCGAAGGCTTGGTTGAAGATTTCATTAAACGATTAAATCTCGATAACTATGAAGTAGTCAGCAAGGTTAAAGGAAGAGAATTAGAAGGTCTTGTTTGCCAACATCCTTTTATCGACCGAAAGGTACCGGTCGTCCTCGATCAATTGGTTACTCTTGAACAAGGGACAGGCTTTGTTCATATTGCCCCGGGCCATGGAGCAGAGGATTACGGAGTCGGACTAAAATATAAACTGCCGATCATCATGCCGGTCGACGACCGGGGTTATTTTGACAATTCCGTTCCCGATTTTATTAAAGGGAAACATTACGATGAAGCTAATAAAATAATTACCCAAAAGATGCAGGCGGATGGGACGCTCCTCAAGCTGGAATTCTTTAAACATTCTTATCCCCACTGCTGGCGCTGTAAAAAGCCAGTTATTTTCCGAGCGACCGAACAATGGTTTATTTCGGTCGACAAACATCATTTAAGGGAAGAAGCCTTAAAGGCGATCGGCCACACTAAATGGTATCCCGCTTGGGGTGAAAACCGGATCAGGGGAATGGTCGAGACCCGCCCCGACTGGTGTGTTTCGCGGCAAAGATCGTGGGGTGTGCCAATTCCGGCTTTCTATTGTAAAGCATGTAAGAAACCGCTGATGACTGGCATATTCAATCAAGCGATCCAAGCTCTGGTCAAAAAAGAAGGAACTAATGGCTGGTTCGCTAAAGAGGCCAAAGATATTCTGCCCGCTGGCACAAAATGTCCCTATTGCTCCGGCACGGAATTTACCAAAGAGACCGATATTTTAGACGTCTGGTTTGAATCCGGTTCATCTTATGCTTCGGTCATCGGCAAGCAAGCCGACCTCTATCTTGAAGGCTCGGACCAGCACCGCGGTTGGTTCCAATCATCGCTCCTTATCTCTGTCGGCCACCAAGGCCACGCTCCGTTCAAGTCCGTCCTAACCCACGGCTTCACCATCGACGATAAAGGGAAAAAGATGAGCAAGTCACTCGGCAATGTCATCGACCCGCAAGAAGTCGTTAAACGCTACGGCGCCGATGTTTTAAGGCTTTGGGTCGCTTCCACCGACTTCCGCAACGATATGGCCGCGTCGGAAAAGATCCTCAAACAAGTGCAGGAGGCATATTTAAAAATCAGAAATACCTGCCGGTTCTTGATCAGTAACCTTTACGACTGGACCCTTGCCCCTGGCCCCTTGACCCTACTTGAGATCGACCGCTGGATCTTGCTAAAACTCAACCGCCTGATTGAAAAAACGACCAAAGCTTACGACGAATTTGAATTCCACCAGGTCTACCACGGACTCTACGATTTTTGCGTTAACGACCTTTCCGCCTTATATCTTGATATGTCCAAGGATCGACTCTATTGCGGCGGAAAAACTTCAATTGAGCGGCAATCAGCCCAATATGCCATGAACGAAATCCTACACGCCCTAATTAAATTAATGGCCCCGATCCTTTCTTTCACAGCGGAAGACATTAATGGATACAAAATGAAAAATGACTTAATGAAAAATGAAGGCAGTGTATTTTTATTGGATTTCCCAAAAGCGAGCAAAGAATACCTCGACGAAAAACTCGAAGAAAAATGGCATATAATACTAGAAGTTCGGGAAAAGGCTTATCGGCAGATCGAAGCTGTCCGCGCGGTCAAGACTATCGGCAGTTCGCTCGATGCCGCGGTGGAAATTTCCGCCAAAGGACCAGTCCTTGATGTCCTAAGATCGGTTGAAGACCTTCTCCCCACAATATTAATTGTCTCTAATGTTACCCTTTCTGAAGGCGAAGCTAATTATAAAGTTACTCATGCCCCTGGTGAAAAATGCCCCAGATGCTGGAAGTGGAGCGAAGCTACTCCTCTTTGCCCAAGATGCGCGGCAGTCACAAAATAACTCTCTAAAAAACTGAAATTTTTCCGATAATTTATCGATATATATATAGGGGTTTTCACTAATGAAAAAAAGACTGATCGTCATCTTTATTATCCTTATTTGTTTATCCCCATTGTTTGTGATGGGCCGGGTTTCTTTAAGCAAAGAAAACCTGCGCTTACTATACTTAAGGCAACAAGCCCTTGAATTCGCGGAAAAATACAAAGACCGGCCGGCCATTTTCATCAGTAAAAAAGACCATCTTTTATACTTTTGCAAAAACGGCGAGATCGTAGAGAACGACCGTTGGAACGGGCAAGCCTACAGCTTTCCCGTCAAGGTTTCGCTAGCCAGCAAGTATTACAAAACGCCTGAAGGGGAAATGTTCATCAGCCACAAAAACCCTAAAAGCCAGTTCATCCTTTTTCTTGGGTTTAGCTATCCAGGGACTTATGGCCTCCACAGCGGCGTAACACGTTTAGCCTCTTACCTTGAAAAACAGGAGAAAAAAGATCCTGATTTTACTTTTGTGACCAAAAAAGATGATACTAGAGGCTGTGTCGCGGTTGAAAATAGGGTGATCAAGTATCTCTACGCCAATGTCCCGGTAAAAACCCCGGTCTTGATCGTCCCTTAATTTCCTTTTTCTGCCCTTGCAACTCCCCTGAAATTTTTTCCAATTACTGCCGATGAAGGATTGAGAAGATATGGCAAACAATAATTATAACAATCCTAATAATTCTAGCAATAAAGTGAAAAAGGACTCAATTTCATCTTTTGGCGGTTATTTTGCCTCGCCCAACCTCGACAATTTCCAGCGGATGCTCGAGTATCTGGAAAAATCAGGCCAAACCCTTCACGTTCGCAAGAAGATCGTTAAGATTAAACCTGCCAATTAGTCCCCTTTTATGTTAAAATAAGACGTTCAATAAAAATCAGGAAGGGAGTATTACTATGGTTAATTGTGATGTCAAAGATAAAGGTTTAGCGGGAAAAGGGAAGCAAAGGATCGAGTGGGCCGAGCGGGATATGCCGGTCCTGGCCCAAGTCAAGGAAAAATTCGCCAAGTCTGGAATCTTAAAAGGGAAAAAGATGAGCGCCTGCCTCCACGTTACCGCGGAGACGGCTAACCTGGTCAGGACGCTTAAAGCCGGCGGCGCCGATATCGTCCTGTGCGCTTCTAATCCTCTTTCGACCCAAGATGACGTTGCCGCTTCACTCGTCGTCGATTACGGGATCCAGGTCTACGCGATCAAAGGCGAAGACAACCCTACATATCACAAACATTTGATCACCGCGATCGAACATTCTCCTGTCGTCACCATGGACGATGGCTGCGATCTTGTTTCCGCTATCTCCTCAAAATATCCGGCTATTGCTAAACAAATTATCGGCAGCATGGAAGAGACAACTACCGGCGTTATCCGTCTCAAAGCGATGGAACGGGATGGCGTCTTAAAATTTCCCGTGATCGCCGTCAACGACGCCCAAACAAAAAACTTATTCGACAACCGTTATGGAACCGGCCAAAGCACGGTCGACGGGATCATCAGAGCCACCGATATCCTTCTGGCCGGAAAAAACGTCGTGGTCGCCGGCTACGGCTGGTGCGGCAAAGGCTTTGCTATGCGCACCAAAGGGATGGGCGCTAATGTGATCGTGACCGAAGTCGATCCGGTCAAAGCAATTGAAGCGGCCATGGATGGTTTCCGCGTCATGAGCATGGCGGAAGCGGCAGCGATCGGCGATCTTTTTTGCACCCTAACCGGTGATATGCACGTCCTGCGCCCCGAGCATTTCGCGAAAATGAAAGACGGCGCGATCGTCTGCAACTCCGGGCATTTTGACATTGAAATTGATATTGTCGGCCTGCGTAAAATGGCCAAAGAAGAAAAGAAAAATGTCCGCAATTTTGTCGACCAATTCGTTTTGCCCGATGGCCGCAGCATTTATCTTTTGGCTGAAGGGAGATTGGTAAATTTAGGCGCCGCCGAAGGCCACCCGGCTTCGGTCATGGACATGAGCTTCTCCACCCAAGCACTAGCGACGGAATACGTTATTGAAAAAGCCGGCAAATTAGGGCCAAAGGTCTATAATGTCCCCCAGGAGATCGAAAACTGGGTAGCCACGGCCAAATTAAAATCGATGGGGATTACGATCGATACGCTAACCCCTGAACAAGCCAAATATCTGACCAGCTGGCAAGAAGGGACTTAAATGATCAGCGAAGAAGAAAAATTAATTGAGGCAATAGAAAGGGTCAGGCGGGATAAGCACCAGCCTTGGCACTATATCATGTTCACCTTTTTAAATGGCATTGCTTATGGCCTTGGGGTAGCGTTGGGCATGACAATTATCCTCGGGCTCACCATTTTCCTTTTGACAAAAGTCCTGTCCAGCCTGATCAACTTTCCGGTTGTCGGTTATTACGTTAGTGAACTGACAAAAATGTTAGACACCTATATCAAACATGGCCCTAAGATCAGATAGTCAACATAAAACGGCCTACAAAGGTGGGTAAATGCTTTTTTATTTTATCGTTTTCCTGATCATTACCGTTGACCAATTATTGAAATATTTAGTCCACTATTATATCCATCTTGGCCAATCTATCCAGATCATAAATAATATCCTTAAATTAACTTATGTCAGGAATACCGGCGCGGCCTTTTCCCTCTTTGTCGGTTATTCTTCCGGTTTGGCCGCGATCAGCCTGATGGTTGTGATCGCAATAATTTATTTCCACTATAAAAAGCCGAATGATCGTTTACTCCAGCTTGGTTTAGCCAGCCTACTGGGAGGGAGCCTTGGCAATTTGGTTGATCGCTTAACCCGCGGTTTTGTTGTTGATTATATTGACTTTGGCTTTTGGCCGGTCTTTAATTTTGCCGATATCATGATCAATGTAGGCGTCGCTATTTTAGCTTATTCAATCTTAATAGGAGGTCGCAACCATGCATCCGACAATTGCTAAGATCGGCCCTTTTGTTTTCCATACTTATGGGTTAATGGTAGCGACCGGCGTTTTGCTGTGGCTCGCGATCTCCCTCTACTTTGCCAAGAAGGAAAAGATCGAAGCCCAAACTATTTTTGACCTGGCCATTTATGTGATCATCGCGTCGGTCATTGGCGCCCGCCTCTTTTATGTCCTTGGGCAGCCCGAATATTTCCGCCGCCACCCTTTCGATATCATCATGGTCCAAAATGGGGGGCTCGTTTTTTTAGGCGGCTTAATACTAGGATTATTAAGCATTATTATTTTTGCCAAAAAGTATAAGCTTCCCCTGGCCAAGATCCTTGATATCCTAACGCCCGGAGTGATCATAGGTTATGCGCTCGGCCGGATCGGCTGTTTTTTTAACGGCTGTTGTTTTGGGCTTCCCACCGAGCTCCCCTGGGGGATGGCTTTCCCCCACGACTGCCTGGCTGGCACTTTTTTCCCTTACAGCCATATCCATCCAACCCAGCTCTACTCATCATTAATAGCTTTTTTGATCTTTGGCCTCCTCCTTTGGCAATACCCGCGGAAAAGTTATGACGGGCAGATCTTTTACTGGGGAATAATCCTGTATTCTATTTATCGTTTTCTGATCGAATTTATCCGCTTCAGCCCCATGCACTGGTTCTCCCTAACCCCCTCGCAGTGGCTCTCACTAGTTATCTTAGTTGTCGTGATCCTAATTTTCCGGCAGAAGAAGTAGCCCTCACCCCCGGCCCCTCTCCCAGAGGGAGAGGGGTGGTTTTTATTTTTATTATTCATGTAGGGCAACGGTTTACTTGTCCGCCAAAGGAGGATCCGTTGCCGGCAATATAATTATTTTCTTCTGGATATAAGCCTTTTCGGAGCGGGGATTTTCTAAAAAAAGGCCAAGATGAAGAATGAAGGATAAACATTTAAATGTTTTTTATGTCCCCACCCGTAATGCTTCCTGCCCCCCAGGGAAAAACTTAATAGAAAAAGCTAAATCAGCATATCGCGTCTATTTTGCAACTGATAAATGCTTAATAAGTTTTTTAAATATGGTCAATTGATCTTCTTTACTATTTTCCTTGTAAGGAAGTGGTCGATTATTATAATTTGATTTTATAAAGTGCTCACTTCTTCTTAATAGTTTTTGGCGTATTTGTGCCCCCCGTTTTGAGCCACCATGGGCAATATCACCAGCCTCAGCAATTGCTTCTAGTGTTGCACCTAGTATTTCCTTTGTCACTCGCTTTCTTACCATCTCATTAGTAGAAATAATCTTGTTTTCTTGAACCATACTATATAAACAATTATTTCTAATTTTAAACAGCTCTTCGGATTCAGCCATCCTCATCAATTCAACAATTGATTCATGGCCTAGATATCTTTGTGCGTGAGTATTTGCATTTAGCAAGCCAAACACAGCGATTAGTTGCTTTTTAGGATGTTTTAATAAAATATGCCTTATTTCGCTTCCGGTAACATTTCTTGAAAGCACAATAAATAATAGTTTGCCAATTTCTTCTAATGCTGTTATACACAAAAAACATGCAATTAACCATTTCCTCTTATACCATAAGTCAATTGCTAGATCAGATAAGCTTATTGCATTTCTTAGTATTATCCGCAACTCACCTTTAGAATATTGATGGTTTGGTACATAAAATATTTTTCCCAGGTTATCTTTCATTTTAATTTAGAATAATATTACATTTCAATTATTATATTATAGCAATAAATAATAGAGTAAAAAAAGAAGAACCAAGGGAACGATTGTCGAGCTCATGAATTTCTCTTTTCCCGCTCTTCTATTTAACTGCCTTGATTATATTAGCAAACATTTATCGTGTTAGCATTGAAATGCTTAAAATTGTTGGAGTATAATACTTCTGAATAGGATTAAAAGCGTTTCGTTCTTAGGCTTTACTTTATACATACCGAAGGCAAGTTTTGATAAATGATCAAAGAGGAATAGAAGGAGGAATATGATTATGGCGAAATTTAAGTTCGGCGGTTCATTTGGAGATTTGGTTTTTTTGTCTGTTTGCATTTGTGCAGGCGGTTATTCGATGACCAATATTATTAGAAGCGAGCCTTTGCCTAGCTTAATCTTGGGGTTCTTTATAGGTGCTTCAGTAGTATTTCTCAAGGATATTGCCTCATTGCTGTTCCTAATTAAAACGGATTTAATCGAAATCAAAAACCACATTGATAGCAAAAAAACATAAGGCAATCTTATAAGCTGAAGTTGGTACGAAAGATCAAGCTGAGGAAGAATGCCGGTACTTCAACAATATCTCACTAAATAGCCCCACTGGGAATCTGGTCCCGGTTTCCAGAAATGTTCTAGCCAATCTCTGATCGGGCCTAAATTCCTTGTTATTAACAAAAAATAGCTCTATAATTCCACCCAGATCCCAAAAAGAGGATCAAGGGGGGTGAAGAATGAAAGTTGTTAATCAAATTGCCTGCGCTCTAGTAGTTGTTGGTGCCCTTAACTGGGGACTCGTTGGCTTGATCGAGCTAAACCTCGTTACGACACTTTTTGGATCGATCCAGGGTCTTTCCCGGTTGATCTATGTTCTAGTCGGCCTGTCCGGTGCCCTCGTCGCGTACAATTGCCTAAAAAGCGGCTGCAGTTGCTGCAAATAGCCACGGTTTTTTTGTCTTATAAGCGCGGTTAGTCGTTAACCGCGCTTTTTTTATGCTAGTATATATTAACCGATGAAAACCATAAGATATGAAATAACCAGTGAGCAAAGAGGCGCCAGGCTTGACCAATTCCTCACCGCCAAAGAAGAGCTGGGACTGTCTCGCTCGCAAATCAAGCTCTTGATCGAGGCCGGGAATATTACCGTTAATGGCAACGCCACTAAAACCGGCCATAAGTTAAAAGAAAACGATCTTGTTTCACTCATCCTGCCCGAAAGCAAACCACTTTCCGTCCAGCCAGAAAAGATCCCGCTAAAAATAGTTTATGAAGATGACGATATTATTGTGGTGAATAAACCCAAAGGGATGGTCACCCACCCGGCACCGGGAAATTATAGCGGGACGCTGGTCAACGCTCTATTGGCTCATACTAAATTAGCAAATTTAGGAGCACCGCTACGTCCCGGGATCGTCCACCGCCTCGACAAAGATACTTCCGGTTTGATCGTTGCCGCTAAAAATGACGCCGCTTATTTATCACTAGCTAAGCAGATCAAAGACCGGACGGTTGAGAAGACTTACTTAGCCTTAGTCCACGGAATAATGAAAGAAGACGATGGAATTATTGAAGCCAATATTGGACGCCACCCGGTTAATCGCAAAAAAATGACCGCTATTAAACTTCAAACTTCAAACTTCAAACTTCAAACTAAATCCCGAACCGCTCATACATCCTATAAAGTCCTCAAACGCTTCGACAATTATTCCCTCCTCGAAGTTAAGATCAAAACCGGGCGGACACATCAAATTCGCGTCCATATGAGCCATATCGGGCATCCGCTCGTCGGCGACGCGACTTATGGCAAAAAGAACGATCCCTTTAAAAATCAGGGGCAATTTTTACACGCTTATAAATTGGCTTTTACCCATCCTAAAACTGGAGAAAGGCTTGAGCTTCAGACAGACCCGCCAGCAGAATTGATCAACCCGATCAGCTTATAAACCAATTTCGCCACTGTAAAATCCGAGTTAACATCATTTAAGCGGGGAGATAGTTCAACTACATCAAAGCCAACCACGTTCCTCTCCCGGCAAACGCCGCGCAGGATATTTATCACTTCATACCAATTCAAGCCCCCCGGCTCCGGTGTCCCGGTCGCGGGGATGATCGAGGGATCAAAGACGTCAACATCGATCGTAATATAAACATCTTGCGTCAGTTGATGGAGAATATCAGCGACCTTCAGGTTGGGAGCAAAATGGATGTTTTCTACCTGCCGATTGTCCCGCGCCCATTCCCATTCTTGAACAGAGATGCTCCTGATCCCGGCTTGCACGGCCGGACAGACCTCCAAGACCCGCCTCATGACACAAGCATGACTATTTTTTGATCCGCGGTACTTGTCGCGCAAGTCGGCATGGGCATCAAGCTGTAAGACCGATAAATAAGGATGTCTTTCTTTGACCCCTTTAACCGCTTCGACCGTTAAGGAATGCTCCCCGCCTAAAATCACCGGGACCTTGCCTACTAAAACTGTTCTTTTAACTTCGGCCCTTAAATTGCGATAGCGGCAATCTTTTTTTGTAAAGATCCCCGCCTGGCGATATGGCTCATCGAGAAACTCAATATCGAATGTCTCGACTTGCTGCGACGCCTTGAGAATGGCGGCCGGGCCATGCTGGGTCCCTTTGCCATAAGTAGTGGTCGCTTCGTGCGAGCAGGGAATAACAACATACTTGGCTTTTTCATAATTGTAATATTCCCGTTCTATCTCTAAAAACTTCATCGGTAATTCACCTTTAAACCGTCGTCCGACCAAGCAAACTCCGGTTTTTTTCTTTTCTTGGCGAGATCTTCTACTTCGCACAACCCTTGCGCCAAAATAGGGAGGGCGATAGTCACGTCGCAAAAACATTGGACCATTTTCGCCTGCGCCGCGACCTTCCCCCAGCTTTGCGCTTCGGTAAACGTACAGCCGGAAAGCCCGCCAAAATGCGGATTATCGGTCGTGATCTGGATAGCGTATTCATGGCCAGGGGCTTTTTTCCCCAGGATCGCGCTGATCAGCGGAGTTTGCTGGATAAAGTTTTTGGGAATGCCCCCGCCCAAATAGATCACGCCAGACCTTACCGCTTGTTCAGCGATCAAAGCGGTTTCATCGGTATCTTTCATTTGATCAACATAACGAAAGGCTTTCTCCCGCCGGGCCATCACAAAAGAATAACCGATCGAACTGTCGCACAGGGCCGGGGCAAAGACCGGCACGCCGGCTTTGGCCGCCTGGATCAGGATAGAGTCGCTGTTCACCGCTTTTTTCGCTAAATGACGGCCAAGCAGATATAAATATTCCCTCGAAGAATATTGATAACCTGGCGATAAGGTTTTGGTAAAAGCTTGGATCATCTGGTCGACCTGCCGCTGAAGCTTTTCTTCGACCAAAACATCATAAAACCGGTCGATCCCTTCCTTAAACAAGGCCTTATCATCGAGTAGTGGTGAGCCGCGGTAGTGGGTCACACCCAGCGCTTCGGCCGCGTCGTGAAAAACCTGGGCGCCCGAAGAAACAATAACGTCAACAAACCGTTTTTCAATTAAATAAGCAATGATCCGCCGCATCCCCGCCGGAACTATCGCTCCGGTGACCCCCAGCCAGATCGTCAGCTTCTTTTCCCCCAGCATCTGCCGCCAAATTGCAAAGGCCTCGGCCAAAGACTTGCCTTGAAAACCGGTCGCCAGCATCTCTGCCAATATTTGGTCGGCTTTCTTTCCTTTTTTCACCCTGAAAGGGATGGTCGGATATTTTAAATATTTGGACATGATTAGTGAATAATGCGGGAACTAAAAGAATCGAGGCTTTCTTTCCGGCTTTGGGTTATAACTTCGTGCTTTTTGGCTTCAAATAAACGGATCAATTCTTGCTTGGCGGCTTCCGGATCGAACTCTTGGCGGGAAAAAATACTGACAAAGGCCTGTCCCTTATCGGGAAAAGTATGGATCGAAATGTGAGATTCATTGACCATTATAACGCCAGAAACCCCGTCGTTCTCGATCCCTTCGCCAGAATAAGAAAAGACCTTCGGTTCAGCCTTGCTGTCCATGCCCAGCTTTGCCGGCATCTTATCAAGCGCTGTAAAAACGGTCGCCATATCGGCTAATTTCTCTTTCGGGCAGCCAAAGCAATCTAGGATCAATTGCGAGTTGTTCACAAGGGTTATTTTACCTTATCTTCATGGAACTTATCAAGCCATGGTTTGACCTCTCGTCTATTTCGTGTTAAAATTCATTTATTATGGCTGAAGAATTCAAAGGGACCACATTTGACACCGGTAAAGGGAACGCGGAATTCTCGGAAGTTGAAGAACTGATCCGCCAAACCCTTGAAGAGAGCAAAAAACTGGAAAAGCCGGTAGAAAGCTCTCCTGCCGCGGCGGCCGATGCCAAAAAAGAAGAATATAAGGCCACTACTTTAAACGCGCCAATTAAACCGCCAGCGCCACCAGCTTCCAAAGAAGCGGCCAAACCAAGTACTCCCGCTTCATCATACGACGCGACCTTTAAAGAATATAAGGTTGGCGATATTGTTAAAGCCAAGGTCTTAAAGATCGACCAATCCGGCATTTTAGCCGATATCAAATATAAAGCCGATGGACTGATCTTGCCCGAAGAGCTCTCCGAAAAAGCCTTTGGCGCGCCAGAAGAAGTTGTCAAGGTGGGCGATATTATCGACGTTTTGATCGAGAACCTGGAGAACAAAGAAGGCTATGTCGTCCTCTCCAAGAAAAAAGCCGATTACGAAAAAAAATGGAAGCTGGCCGGCGACGCTTATCGCCATAAGACCTTGCTCGAAGGCAAAGTTATCCAAGCTCTCCGCGGCGGGTTAGTTATTGAATGCCAGGGGATCCGCGGCTTTATCCCCGCCTCCCAGGTCAGTAAAAAACCGGAAGAGACGCTCGAATCTTTCGTCGGCAAAATCATCCCGGTCAAGGTCATTGAAGTTAATTCCCGCCAAGGGAAGATCGTCCTCTCCCACAAGATCGCTTCGGGCGATAAAGAAAAGTTTGACAACCAAAAGCTCTTTAATGAACTGGAAGTCGGCCAGGTCCGCAAAGGGAAAGTCGTCAGCATCAAGAATTTTGGCGCTTTTGTCGACCTGGGCGGCGTCGAAGGCCTTATCCATCTCTCCGAATTATCGTGGAAAAGGGTAAAACACCCGACCGAAGTGGTGAAAATGGGAGAAGAGCTCGAAGTTTTTGTTCTAGGCGTTGATAAGATCAATCGGAAGGTCGCCTTAGGCCTTAAAGAATTACAACCAGACCCCTGGGCTAACGCGGCCGACATTTACAAAGCCGGTCAGATCGTTAAAGCTAAAGTCCTTCGTTTCGCCAAGTTTGGCGCTTTTGCCGAGCTGGAACATGGGCTTGAAGGCTTGATCCATCTCTCCGAAATTTCTAAAGAACATATTAGCGCTCCTGGCGAAGCGATCAAGATCGGGGAAACTTATGATGTTAAGATCCTGCGCGTCCTGCCAGAAGAACAAAGGATCGGCCTTTCCATTAAACAAGTGATCATCGACCATGAAAAACAAGCTTTGCGCGAAGTCGCCGCCCAGGCCGAAGATAAAAAAGTAACGATCGGCGACATGATCGCCGAAAAAGAACGGGCCAAAGCGGAACAAGAAGAAGAACCCGAAGAAGAGGCGCCTGAAGAGATAGCATGAAATTTGAGGGTCGGCTAGACAAAGCGATCGCTAAAAATAAAAGCTTACTCTGCGTTGGTCTCGATGTCGACTTAACCCGCGTCCCCCACAAATACCTGGATTCCGAAGACCCGATCTTCCTTTTTAACCGTGACATTATCGACTCCACCTGCGAATTTGTCTGCGCCTATAAACCCAACAGCGCTTTTTATGAAATGTACGGCCTTTACGGCCTAAGCGCGATGGTTAAAACTATTAATTATATCCACGAGCAAGGGGTCCCGGTGATCCTTGATGCCAAGCGTGGTGATGTTGGCCATTCTTCCGCGGCTTACGCGAAAAGCCTCTTTGTCGCGTTCAAAGCCGATGCCACGACGGTTAACCCCTATATGGGCTACGATTCGATCAAGCCATTTTTGGATTATCACGATAAAGGAACCTTTATACTCTGCTTAACTTCGAACGCCGGCGCCAAGAATTTTCAGATGAAAGGGGCCGAAGAACCATTATATAAATCTGTTGCCCGCCAGGTGAAAGCTTGGGACCATTATAATAATTGCGGCCTGGTCGTCGGCGCCACTAAAGCGGAAGAACTGCAAGAGGTCCACGAGATCGTCGGCAACATCCCCATTCTTATCCCGGGAGTCGGCGCTCAAGGCGGCGATCTAAAGTCATCGGTTAAATTCGGCGGCAAACGGGCGATCATCAACGCATCCCGCAGTATCCTCTACGCCAAATCCCCGCGGACTGAAGCAAAGAAGCTTCGTGACAAGATCAATAAATGGCGGTAGAGGTTGTCGATAACCAATTTCCCAATCGCGATTACACGGTCAACATCGAATTCCCGGAATTCACCTGCGTCTGCCCCAAAACCGGCCTCCCCGACTTTGCCAATATCAAGATCGAATATATACCCGATAAAAAGATAGTGGAGTTAAAGTCACTAAAATTATATTTTGTCTCTTATCGTAATGTCGGCACTTTTCATGAACACGTCATCAATAAAATGTTGGACGACTTAGTTGCCGCCTGTAAACCTCGGAAGATGAAAATAGTGGGCGAGTTTGGCGTCCGGGGCGGGATCAAGACGACGGTTACGGCGGAATATTCTCAGTAGGTGCTATCAGCGGCTTGCAGTATCTTCAGCTCCGGCGGGTCTTGCGGCCCAAATGGTTCAATCCTGGGATCGTGCTTGGTAATGATACTTAAATATTCTCCGGAAACACCGATTTTCGCTAACATTTCCGCCCCGATCTGGCCGTGATGCTTATGAACATAAAATCTTTTTAACCAGGGGTTATTTTTTCCCTGCTCAGCTAACCAATCATAGAAAGAGGGGAGAAAAAAACGGATAATGACCATGATCGACTTGGTAAAAATAGAATTATTTTCCGCTAATTTCCCAATATCGTGTAGCAGTCCTAACTTTGCCAGTTTCCGCTCATCAAAACCAACTCCGCTGACCATCATCTTCCTGGCCACTACTACCGCGTGTTTCTTTTCAAAGTTTGGCAGCTGGTTAAACAAATTAAGCTCCGCGCTATTTAAATAGTTTTCGGTAAATATTTTATCTTCTTGCCCATATTTCGCTGTCATCCCGAAATAAAATTGTTTGAGGCGGTAGAGAAGGAGTGAAATCATCAGCCCTCACCCCTGGCCCCTCTCCCAAAGGGAGAGGGGTAGTTTTTACTTTTTTGATCAGAAGAAACCCACCCTCTCCCCCTGGGAGAGGGTCGATCCGACGTAGTCGGATCGGGGTGAGGGTAAAAGCTAAATCCCATCAATCGCTTTGCGCATGGCAGTAACGAGTTTCAAGGCGGCGGCAGTTTTTTTCTTGGCAATAAGGTCAACCAGCGCGGAACCGACGATCACGCCATCAGCCAGCTTGGCCGCGGCGGCCGCTTGAGCGGGAGTGGAAATCCCAAACCCGATCGCGATCGGTAAATTAGTATACTTCCTGATCTTGGCCACCAGTTCGCCAAGGTCAGCAGGTAAATCTTTTCTCTTTCCGGTTATCCCAGTAACTGATATTAGGTAAATAAAGCCGAGGGCTTTCCCCACTCTCTCTTTGATCCGCTCTTCGCCACTCGTCGGCGAAACAAAGGCTATTTGTTCAACTTGACCCTTAACCTCTGACCCTTGACCCTCCTCCCCAGACAAATCAGGGACAACTACGCCATTTACTTTATATTTCGCGCAATCGGCGTAAAACTTTTCTTCCCCATATTTCACGATCAAATTGTATGAGAGCATAAAACAAATTGGAACATTAGTTTTCTTCCTGACTTTACCGACTAATTTAAAGGCCTCGGTTAATGATGTATTTTTCTTAAGAGCTCGTTGGTGGGAGGCCTGAATGATCGGTCCATCGGCCAGTGGATCAGAAAATGGGATTCCCAGCTCAATAATATCCGCTCCAGCCTTTTCCAATTGATAAATTAACTTCTCCGTTGTCGCCAAGTTCGGATCCCCAACGGTTATGTAGGTGATCAGCGCTTTTCTCTTATTAAATCCTTCCACTTTTGATCTCCTCCGCGTCTTTATCCCCTCTCCCAGACAAACAAACAACAATAGTTTCTTCTTTCCCCATCTTCGGCGCTAATTTTTTCAAATAAGCGATCGCGTGCGACGATTCCAGGGCCGGAATGATCCCTTCCAGCCTCGAGAGAAGTTTAAATCCATCTAAAGCCTCTTTATCGTTCGCCGGAAGATACTCAACTCTCCCCATATCTTTCAAATAACAATGCTCTGGACCGGAACCGGAATAATCAAGCCCGGCAGAAATTGAATGGGTCGTCATGATCTGCCCTGTTTTGGTCTGTAAAACATATTCTTTAGCGCCGTGGAGAACTCCAACAGTTCCCTTTGCCAGCGAAGCCGCGCCAGCCGCCTCCACCCCATAAATTTTTACCGATTCATCGTCTAAGAATTCATGGAATAAACCGATCGCGTTGGAGCCGCCGCCAACACAGGCAACTAAGGCTGACGGTAGTTTTCCTTCTAGCTCTTGATGCTGCGTTTTGGCCTCGCGACCGATAACCGCTTGAAAATCCCTAACCATCATCGGGTAAGGATGAGGGCCGACACACGAACCTAAACAATAAAAGGTATCGTTGGGATTAGCCATCCAATCGCGCATCGTCTCGTTGATCGCGTCTTTTAAAGTTTGGCTCCCCGATTTGACCGGAATAACTTTTGCCCCAAGGAGTTCCATCCGAAAAACATTGAGCGCCTGCCGCCGCACATCTTCCGCTCCCATATAAACTATGCACTCGAGACCGAAAAGCGCGGCCACAGTGGCAGTGGCAACGCCATGCTGGCCCGCGCCGGTCTCGGCAATGATCCGCTTCTTCCCCATCCTCTTGGCCAATATCAGCTGGCCGATCGTATTATTAATTTTATGGGCGCCGGTATGGCAAAGGTCTTCCCGTTTTAGATAGATTTTCGCGCCGCCTAAAAATTCGCTTAGTCTTTTCGCGTAGTAAAGCGGCGTTGGCCGTCCGGCAAAGTTCTTCAGATAATAATTTAGTTCGGCCTGGAATTCCGGGTCATTTTTCGCCGCTAAATAGGCCGTGGTTAATTCTTCTACCGGGGTAAAAAGCGTCTCCGGCACGAACCGCCCCCCATAAACACCAAAGTGGCCGGTCGCATCCGGCAGGGCGCGATAGTTTGTCATAGCTAAATTATAGGTGATTCTTTTTTTAATTGCAAAAAATGTTATAATTCTACTCGGAGGAAAAAATCATGCTTTGTCAAAAATGCCAAGCTAACCAAGCTTCTGTCCATATCACCAAGATCATTAACGGGAAAAAGGTGGAGCGCCACCTTTGCACCCAGTGCGCGGCGGCTGAAGGGTTTGTCCCAGGCGCCAGCCAGCCTTTTGACGATTTTGGCTTTACCGATTTCCCTGGCTTTTCTGAATTTCCCGACTTATTCGCGTCGCTCTTTAAACGCCGGCCGACCGAACGGTTTTACGATTATTTTTCTGACTCCGCCAACCGCGTCCTGCAGCTGGCGACCGAAGAAGCCAACCGCCTTGGCCACGACTATGTCAGGACCGAACATCTCTTGCTCGGCTTAATTAAATCGGAGGGCGTTGCTTCAAAAGTTTTACAAAAACTGGGCGTTGACATCGTTAATTTATTCTCCGATGTCGAATCGCTGATCGGCCACGGCGAAGGCTCGCCGCAAAAAATGACCCTGTCGCCCCGGGCGAAGAAAGCGCTCGAGCTCGCCTATCAAGCGGCCAGGGAACTGGGCTTTAATTATGTAGGCGAAGAACATATCCTTCTTGGCATTATCCGTGAAGGGGAAAGCCTGGCCGCCCAATCGCTCCATAAACGAAAAATAAATTTTGATAAAGTTGCCAGGGAGATCATTGCCGAAGCCGAAAAAGCGCTCGGCCCCGCGGAACATGGAGAAGGAAACCCGGAAGAATTTCCTGAAGAAGAACAAGGGTTTGGCCCGGAAGGGATGATCGGTTTTCCTGGTTTGGGAATTGGCGCGCCGCCCCGGCCAGCCAAGCCTGCCCTAACTTCCTTTGGCCGCGACCTGACCGCCATGGCCAGGAAAGGCGAGCTTGACCCGGTGATCGGCCGCGAAAAAGAGATCGATCGGATAATTCGGATCCTCTCCCGCCGGACCAAAAACAATCCCGCCCTTTTAGGCGATCCTGGTGTCGGTAAAACCGCCATTGTCGAAGGGTTGGCCGAACGGATCATCAAGGGCGACGTCCCGGAGATCCTTAAAGATAAACAAGTGATCTCTCTTGACCTTGGCGGCATGGTCGCAGGCACCAAATACCGGGGTGAATTTGAATCACGCGTCAAGAAAGTTTTAGATGAGATCCTGGCTAAAAAACGAAAAGTAATTTTATTTATCGATGAGCTCCATACTTTAGTCGGAGCCGGCGGGGCCGAAGGGGCGATCGACGCGGGAAATATGCTCAAGCCTTCCCTCGCCCGCGGTGAACTCCAAGTTATCGGCGCAACGACCGTTGACGAATATCGCAAAAACATTGAAAAAGACGCGGCGCTGGAGCGGCGCTTCCAACCAGTCCTAGTAGCTGAGCCAACAGTTGAACAAACGATCGAGATCTTAAAAGGCTTAAGAGACCGTTATGAAGCCCACCATCGGGTAAAAATTCCCGATGCGGCGATCGTGGCGGCCGCAACCCTCGCCCACCGGTATATTTCTGACCGGTTCTTGCCCGACAAAGCGATCGACGTCATGGACGAGGCAGCGGCCAAAGTCCGCTTAAAGACAATTTCCCAACCGTCCGAACTTCGGTTGGCAAGCAAAGAATTGGAAAAATACAAAAAAGAAAAAGAACCGGCCTTAAACGCTAAACAATACGATAAAGCCGCCGCCCTAGACAAAAAGATCACGGAAGCGGATAAGAAATACAAAGATCTCGAAGAAAAATGGAAGCATGAACGGAGCGCCGCCGAACCGACTGTCACCGAAGATGATATCGCCACGATCGTTTCCGATTGGACCGGAATCCCGGTCGTAAAACTGACCGCCGCGGAAACAGAAAAATTGATCCAGATGGAAGTCGAGCTCCATAAACGGATCATCGGCCAGGACGAAGCCATCACCGCCATCTCCCAGGCGATCAGGCGCGGACGCGCGGGACTAAAGCCGCCGGAGCGGCCGGTCGGTTCGTTCATTTTCGCCGGACCAACCGGAGTCGGAAAGACTGAAGTCGCCAGACGCTTATCGGAATTTTTATTTGGCACTCAAGATGCGCTCATCCGGGTCGACATGTCGGAATATATGGAAAAGCATACCGTTTCCCGCTTGATCGGCGCCCCTCCCGGCTATGTCGGCTATGATGAAGGGGGAACTTTGACTGAAGCGGTCCGGCGCAAGCCTTATTCCGTTATTTTGTTTGATGAAATTGAAAAGGCCCATCCAGATGTCTTCAATGTTCTATTACAGCTTTTAGACGACGGCCGCCTAACCGATTCCAAGGGCCATATCGTAGACTTTAAGAACACGGTCGTGATCATGACCAGCAATATCGGGCAGAAGGAGATCGTCCAACAAGGCCCGATCGGGTTTATGGCCAGGGAAGATCGGGAAGCGTCATATGAAAAGATGCGCGACACCGTTTTATCGGACATGAAGAAAGACTTCCGCCCCGAATTTTTGAACCGGGTCGACGAAATAATCGTTTTCCATCCGTTGACAGAGAACGAATTAAAGCAGATCGCCGGGTTGATCATTGCCGAGCTCCAGAAACAAGTCTTAACCCGCGGCCTAAAACTCGAAGTCTCTGACGCCGTTAAAGAGATGGTCATTAAAGAGGGTTATGAGCCAAAGTATGGCGCCAGGCCTCTGCGCCGCGCGGTCCAGCATCTTTTGGAGAACCAGCTGTCGAACGAGATCATCGCCGGTAAATTCAAAGATGGCGACACCGTGATCGCCGATGCTAAAGATGGCAAGATCACTTTTACCAAAGGGGTTGGTTCTCGGCCGTCGCTCCAATCAACGGAAAAAGAAAAGCCGTCTAAGCAAGAAGCAGAAGAGAAACCAAAACGGGGTCGGAAGAAACAGTAAAAAAGGGGGAAGAATGTCAACTATGCTATTCACTTTAGTTATCATAATGGTTTTGTTGTTCTTTTCTGGTATCCGCATTGTTAGGCCAACCCATCGCGGTTTGATCGAAAGGTTTGGAAAATATAAAAAGTTCGCCTCTCCCGGCTTCCATTGGATCATCCCCATGATCGATAACATGTATTTTGTGAATATAACCGAGCAGATGATCGACGCCGAACCCCAGGAGATCATCACTTTTGACAACCTCAACGCCAAAGTCGATGCCCAGGTTTATTTTAAAGTCAAAGAAGACGAAGAAAATGTTAAACGGTCGCAATACAATGTTTTTAATTACCAGAACCAGATCGTTAACTTGGCCAGGACGACCCTCCGGAACATTATCGGCACGCTAACTTTAAAATCGGCTAATAGCGAGCGGGGCAAGATCAATGATGAACTGCATAAAACTTTAATGGATGAAACTTCCCACTGGGGGATCCAGGTCGTCAGGACAGAGCTCAAGGAGATAGACCCACCCAAAGACGTGCAGGAAACCATGAATAAAGTGGTCAAAGCGGAGAATGAAAAGATCTCAGCTGTCGATTACGCGACAGCAACAGAAACAAAAGCTGATGGTGAAAGACGGTCGGAGATCAAAAAAGCCGAAGGGATCAAACGAGCCAAGATCTTGGCAGCCGAGGGAGAAGCCGAAGCGATCAAACTGGTCAACGAAGCAGCGGAAAAATATTTTATCGGCAATGCCCAGGTTTTGCGCAAACTTGAAGCTGTTGAAAAATCACTAGAGAAAAACACCAAGATCGTCATCCCTCAAAAGACCGAACTGGTTAACGTGATCGGGGAAATGGCCGGATTCTTGCCTTATAAGATTAAAGAAAGCACTGAATAGAGATTTATAGCACTTTCAACTTTACCTCGATATTTACTCTTGCTATACTATAATAGTCGTTACAAGCTGAAGGAGATCAAATAAAATGACAATTGAAGATATTAAAAAGAAGGTAAAGCCTTTTCTATTAGAAGGTGGAGTTAAAAAGGCGGGACTTTTTGGTTCGGTCGCTAAAGGGCTGGAAAGAGAAGATAGCGATGTAGACATTTTAGTTGAATTTGGGAAAGAGAATTTAAGTCTACTAGAATTTATTGGGCTTAAACAGGCGCTGGAAGAAGCCTTAGGGAAAAAAGTTGATCTGGTAGAATATACAACCATCAAACCACTTTTAAGAACCAGGATTTTAGCCGAAGAGATCTCCATCTTATGAAGAGAGATTACTCCATCTACCTGCAAGATATTCTGGAAAGCATTTCCGCGATTGAAGAATATGTGAAAGATTTTTCGGTGGCAAGATTCCAGGATAATCGCCAGGTTCAAGATGCAGTTATTAGACGGTTAGAAATAATTGGCGAGGCGGTTAAAAACCTTGATGATGATTTTAGGAATAATTATCCGCAAATCCCTTGGAAGCAGATCGCAGGGATGAGAGATGTTTTGATCCATGAATATTTCGGGGTTAATTCTCTTCGTGTTTGGGAAGCAATCCAAAAAGATCTCCCACCCCTTAAACAGAACATACTCACAATTATTAATAAATGACAGACTATCTTCCCTCCCAAATCGAACCAAAATGGCAAGCCGAGTGGGATAAGGAACATCTCTTCCTAACAGACGAACAAATGGCTCGACAGGCCCTTCGACAAGCTCAGGGCAGCATCGAGCGGGGTCGAGATGCTCGCCATCCCAGCCATCCCGAGCTCTGCCGAGGGACTAACAAACTAAAATACTATGCGCTAGTAATGTTCCCCTACCTCTCCGGCAACCTCCACATGGGTCACGTTAGAAATTACGCTATCGGTGATGTCATCGCTCGCTATAAAAGACTGCAAGGCTTTTCTGTCCTCCACCCGATCGGTTGGGACGCGTTTGGGATGCCGGCGGAAAATGCCGCGATCAAAAACAAAACCCACCCCGAACCGTGGACCGACAGCTGTATCGAGCGGATGAAAAAACAATTGAAGCGGCTCGGCATTTCCTACGATTGGGACCGCGAAGTTAACACCAGCAAACCCGATTATTACAAATGGACGCAATGGCTGTTTCTTCTTATGTATGAACGAGGCCTCGCCTACCGAAAAAAAGCGACCGTTAATTGGTGCCCCAAATGTGCGACAGTCTTGGCCAACGAGCAGGTCGTCAAGGAGAACCAATGCTGGCGCTGTGAATCGATCGTTGAAGAGAAAGACCTGGAACAATGGTTCTTCAAGATCACCGATTACGCCGACCGGTTGTTAAATGATATTGAAAAACTCTCCGGCTGGCCCGAGCCAGTCAAGATAATGCAGCGAAATTGGATTGGGAAGTCGGAAGGAGTCGAAATTAAATTCCGAATTACGAATGACGAATTACGAATTAAGGAATTATTGATATATACCACAAGGCCTGACACGCTATTCGGCGTAACCTACATGGTTCTCGCTCCTGAACATCCGATGGCACTCGAAATTTCGAAAGGAACAGCTCAAGAAAAGGCAGTTCAAGATTACATTGAAAAAGTAAAACACGAAAGTACTCATGAACGGACAGTTTCTACCGGCAAAGATGGCGTCTTTACTGGCGGCTATGCGATCAATCCTGCTACTGGCGAAGAAATCCCGATCTGGATCGCTGATTATGTCTTGATGGGTTACGGCACCGGGGCCATCATGGCCGTTCCCGCTCATGACGACCGCGATTTTGCTTTTGCCCAGCAGAATAATTTGCCAATTAAACAGGCCGAACCATATACCGGCAACATCGGCACAAAAAAAACCAATTATAAGCTCCGCGATTGGCTCGTTTCCCGCCAAAGATATTGGGGCGCCCCGATCCCGATCATCTATTGTGAAAAATGCGGGATCGTTCCAGTCCCCAAAGAGGACTTACCGGTTAAATTACCAATGGACGTAAAATTCACCGGCGAAGGGGCCTCACCTCTCACCACATCGCAGACATTTTTGAATGTTAAATGCCCTAAATGCGGAAGCGTTGGGCGAAGGGAGACTGATACTCTCGATACTTTTAATTGTTCTTCCTGGTATTATTTCAGATATTCCGACCCAAAAAATAATGCCGAACCATTCAGCAAAGATAAAGCCAAAAAATGGCTGCCAGTCGATCAATATATTGGCGGGATCGAGCACGCCATCCTTCATCTATTATATTCCAGATTTTTCACCAAAGTTTTATTTGACGCCGGCTGGTCAGCCACCGACGAACCGTTCACTAACCTCTTAACCCAAGGGATGGTCGTCAAAGACGGCGCCAAGATGAGCAAATCCAAAGGGAATGTCGTCGATCCTGATTATATTGTAGAAAAATACGGCGCCGACACCGCGCGGCTCTTCATTCTCTTCGCTTCTCCGCCAGAAAAAGAACTTGAATGGTCGGATAAGGGAGTTGAAGGGTGCTATAGATTTCTGAATAGAGTGTGGCGACTGGTTTCTGAAAAATCCCAAATCCCAAGCACCAAATCCCAAACAAATTCCAATGACCAAAATTCAAAATTACAAACAAAACTGCATCAAACTATAAAAAGCGTTACCGAAGATATCGAACGCTTCTCCTTCAATACTGCCATTGCAAGGCTAATGGAATTGACCAACGCATTTTATGAACAATTAAATAATAGCTCCACAATTGGAAATTGGTCATTGGAAATTGGTCATTTGCTCCAGCTCCTCTCCCCCTTTGCCCCCCACCTTGCCGACGAACTCTGGCATCAGTTGGGAAATAAAGGATCGATCTTGAAAGAAGCCTGGCCAAAATATGACCCAGCTTTGATAGTCGAGTCGGAAATAACAATTGCCGTTCAAGTTAACGGCAAACTTCGAGAGACTTTAGTTGTCCCAGCAGAAGCAAATGAAAACGAGATCAAAGAAAAAGCCCTCGCCAGTGAAAAAGTTAAAGTCTTTACCACCGGCAAAGAGATCAAAAAAACGATCTACGTCCCCAAAAAGCTGTTAAATTTAGTGGTTTTGTAATAACCCTCACCCCCTGCCCCTCTCCCAAAGGGAGAGGGGTGATTGAAACTTAATTGTTTATCAAAATCCAACCCTCTCCCCCTGGGAGGGGGTCGATCCGCCGAGGGCGGATCGGGGTGAGGGCTGCATTGTTTGTCATGCTATAATGAATTTATGGACGAAAGCATCCAAAAACCAGCCAGATACGTCGGAGGGGAAGTCGGCGCGATCAAGAAGGATTGGGAGAAAGCGAAAGTAAAAGTCGCCCTCGCCTACCCTGACCTTTACGAGATCGGCATGTCCAATCTTGGGATACAGATCCTCTACCATATAATAAATAACCAGGAGGATTGCCTGGCGGAGAGAGTGTTTGCCCCTTGGCCGGATATGGAAAAACAACTTCAAACTACAAACTGCAAACTGCAAAGTTTAGAATCATTTAAACCTCTTAACGAATTCGATCTAATTGGTTTCAGCTTAGGCCACGAACTAACCTACACTAATATAGTTACTATGTTAAAACTAAGTGGAATCCCTGTCCGCAGTGCGGAGCGGGGAGAAAACGACCCGATCATCCTAGGCGGCGGACCGTGCGCTTTTAATCCCGAACCGATCGCTGATTTCTTTGACTGCTTTGTCATCGGCGAAGCGGAAGAAGTGATTGTTGAGATAATTAAAAATGAAAAATTAAAAATGAAAAATGAAGGTAGAAGTAATATATTAAAAAGCTTAGCTGAAATTGATGGTGTTTACGTTCCGGGAATCAGTAAACTAGTTAAAAAACGCTATGTTAAAGACCTATCCTCTACCCCCTACCCCCTAGCCCCTATCGTCCCTTTCATCGAAGCGATCCACGACCGGGCGGCGATCGAAATTATGCGGGGGTGCAAATGGGGCTGTAAGTTTTGCCAGGCTGGTTGGACTGGTTTACCGGTTAGAGAAAAAAAGATGGATGTTTTGATCGATCAAGCCGACCAAATCTTAAAAAATACCGGCTATGACGAACTTTCTCTCATCTCTTTATCTAGCACCGATTACAGTAAGATCGATGAACTGGCTAAAACTCTAGCCTCCAAATATGAGAAGCAAAAAATTAATATTTCCCTCCCCTCCACCAGGACTAATTCATTTTCAATCAAATTAGCTAAAGAAATCTCGAGAGTTAGAGTCGGAAGCATTACTATTGCACCAGAAGCCGGCACTCAACACCTGCGTGATTACATCGGTAAAAACATGAGTGAAGAAAATATTTTGGAGAGCGTCAAAGCCGCTTTTGCCGAAGGGATCGAGGCGATCAAGCTCTATTTTATGATCGGCTTACCGACCGAAACCCAAGAAGACCTGCAAGGAATTTGTGACCTAACGAATAAGATCATGGCCATCGGCCGCAGTTCTAGTCGAAGAGCCAGGATAACGGCGAACCTTTCAACTTTTATCCCCAAACCCCACACCCCATTCCAGTGGGAAGAGCAGATCGGGATTGAAGCCACGATCGAAAAACAGAAATTTATTAAGCAAAATATGAGGAATAAGGGAATCGAGATTCGCTGGCATCAAGCCGAAGCCAGTTTTCTGGAAGGGGTCTTCTCCCGCGGCGATAAACAACTCTCAAAAGTCATCGAAAAAGCCTGGGAACTCGGCGCCCGCCTCGACGCCTGGTCAGAACACTTTAAATTTGAGATATGGCAAAAGGCTTTCCAGGAATGCAGCATCGATCCCCTCCGGTATCTGGCATCCAAACCTAAAGACTCTCCCCTCCCCTGGGATTTTATCGATACGGGCGTTAGCAAAGAGGCGCTGTTGAACTCTTTATCGAAGTAAGAACCCTTGCCGGATTATTGCCGGATTGTTTTATCGGTGTTACAATAGATAAAAGAGAGGTATATTAATGACTCCATTAGTTATTGACACTGATAAATTATCGAAAATGTGCGGAAAATATGATATTTCGTTTTTGGGGATCTTTGGTTCTTATGCTCGGGGAGATCAAACAGCGAAAAGCGACCTCGACCTCTTGGCAAAGTTTTCTAAGAGAAAGAGCCTGCTTGACCTGGTAAAAACCGAAAGAGAACTTTCTACTGCTCTGAATGTTAAGGTAGACCTCTTAACCGAAAAATCCCTTAGTCCCTATTTAAGGGACAAAGTCATGGGAAGCTTAAAGGTGGTTTATGACCGAGAGAAACGATAATCTATACCTGCAACACATTTCAGATGCCATTAAAAAGATCGAGGAGTACGCAAAAGGCCTTGATTATAAAGATTTTTTGCAAAATACATTAGTACAAGACGGCATTATTAGACAGATTGAAATCATTGGCGAGGCCACCAAGAACTTGTCTGATGCTACTCGCAATGAATATAAAAATATCCCCTGGAAAGACATTGCTGGGATGAGGGATAAATTAATACATGACTATTTTGGCGTTGACATCGACGCTATCTGGGAAACCGTAAAGACAGACATTATCGAATTAAAATCAGAAATAGCATCGATCCTAAAACCTTAACTCATTTCAATTAAACGTTTTTTTCTATTTTAATTTACCATGCAGCAAATAAAAATTAAATACCGCAAAGGGGAACAGGTTAAATATATCTCGCACCGCGACTTGATGCGGGCGGTTCAGCGGGCGATCAGGCGGGCGGAATTGCCGATCGCCTATTCACAAGGTTTTAACCCGCACATGAAGATCTCCTGGGGAAACGCCCTCAAGGTCGGCGCCACTTCCGAAGGCGAATTCGCAACACTACAGCTTGACGGCTGGATGAATCCCGAGAAGCTTATCCCCCTCCTCAACGCCAAACTCCCTGCCGGTCTTGAAGTAATAGACGCCGCTGTGGTATAATACATAAACTATGTACGCTGTAATTGAAACTGGTGGTAAACAATATCTCGTCAACAAGGGTGAAACCATCGACGTTGAGCTTTTAGACGCCAAGGATAATTTCACTTTTGACAATATCCTCTTGGTCGCAGATGGTGAGGACGTTAAGATCGGCGCTCCTTATGTCGCCGGGGCAAAGGTAACAGCCAAGGTCTTGGGCGACAATAAAGATGATAAAGTCACCACTTTTAAATATCGGCACAAAGTTAACTACCATCGGACCATTGGTCACCGGCAAAATTATACCCGGATACAGATCGAGGAGATAAAACATGGCGCATAAAAAAGGGGGCGGCACCTCCCGTAACGGCCGCGATTCTAACGCCCAACGGCTCGGCGTCAAGGTTTTTGGCGGCCAAAAGATCTCGGCCGGCGGCATTATCATCCGCCAAGTTGGCAGCCGGTTTTATCCCGGTAAAAATGCCGGTATCGGTTCAGACTTCACCATTTACGCTAAAGCAGACGGCGTGGTGGTGTTTGAACCAGGCAAAAAGATCAGCGTCCAGCCAGTCGCCTAATGGCTAAAAAATCCTACAGCAAAATCGTCATCAAGATCGGTTCCAGCACTTTAACTACCCCCCAAGGTAATCTCGATCTTAGCAATCTTAAAAGAATAGCCTCCGAAGCCGCTAAATTAATTAAACAAAAAAAACAGGTTTTGATCGTGACTTCCGGCGCGGTTATCACCGGCGCGCAAAAACTTAAGCTTGGTAAACCAAAAAATATCCCCGAAAAGCAGGCGGCCGCGGCCGTTGGACAATCAACCTTGGTACGCCAATACGAAAAAGCTTTTGAACGCTATGGGATCCATGTCGCCCAGGTCCTGCTGACCAAGGATTCTATTGCCGATCCTGAACGCTCGGTCAATACTAAGAACTGCATCGCCACCCTGCTGAACGAAAAAGTCGTCCCGATCGTCAACGAGAATGACGTTGTCGCCATCGATGAGATCAAGATCGGTGATAATGACAACTTAGCTGCCCTGACCGCCAGCTTGATCGGCGCCGACCTGTTGATAGTTTTAACCGATGTTGACGGCTTTTACCTTAATTCTTCGGTCGTCCCGGAGATCAGGGAGATCACCGCGGAGATCAAAGAAGCGGCCGGCAAGCCCGGCTCTGGAGTGGGGACCGGCGGCATGACGACCAAGGTCCAAGCGGCGGAAATTTGTTTTGCCAGCGGGATCGATATGGCGATTGTTAACGGCCGCAAAAAAGGAGTTATTGCCGCGATCGCGACCGGCCAGAAAACTGGGACTTTATTCTGCCGGCTTAGCTAGCGACCTCCCTTGGTTTGTGGTAAAATCGATCATTAAATTTAGAAAGGGGTTTATATGAAATCTAAATGGCTTATACCTTCATTGTTCATTGTTTCATTGTTAATTGTGTCATCATCGTTAACAGGTTGCGCTCCAGCCAAGAAAGCCGGCAGCAAAAAGATCGTTGAAATGTGGGTCATGCCGAACTCGCTTAATCCGGTGACCGACATCGAGGAGCTATTAAAACCTTTTGAGGAAAAGACCGGGATCAAAGTCAAGATCACTTCCGTCGACTGGGGAGCCGGTTGGAGCAAGATTACTACCGCCGCTACCTCGGGCGACGTCCCCGACATAGCCCAGCTCGGTTCAACCTGGGTTTCGGCTATCGCCGGCATGGGGGCGCTCGAAGTCCTTTCCAAAGAAGCGATCGCGTCGCTTGGCGGCTCACAAGCCTTTGTTCCAGTTTCCTGGATAACTACCGGCATCGAGGGCTCCGGTAAAACCTCGGCCGTTCCCTGGTTTGTTGATGCCAGGGGCCTATTTTACCGGACCGACGCTTTTGCCAAAGCCGGCGTCACCGATAAAGAATTCACTTGGGATTCTTTTAAGGTCGCTTTAAAGAAGGTCTACGCGGCCGATATCGTCCTTAATGACCAACCGATGGCTCCCCTTGGCATCTCCGGTAAAAATGATTGGAACGTTATCCACTCCCTCGCCCCCTGGATCTGGATGGCCGGCGGTGATTTTCTTTCTAAAGACCGTAAAACCTGCGTCCTCGACAGCGAAGAAGTTTTTAATGGCATCTCTTACTATCTAAGCCTGGTTAGAGAAGGCTATGTCCCGGCGGAATATTTAGAATTTAATACCGCCCAGGTTAGCGGTAATTTTAACAGCGGCGCTTGCGCCATGTATTTTGACGGGCCATATGAGATCAGGACCCTAACCCGACCAGTCTCCGAAGGCGGCGCGGCGGATTCACCAGCCGCTAAAAACTTTGCTCTTATGGGTTATCCCAAAGGACCAAAGGGACGGATAACTTTTGTCGGTGGTTCAAGCTTAGCTATTTTCAAGCAAGCCAAGAACAAGGCGGCAGCGTTTGAAGTCATTAAATACTTAACTTCTATAAAACCGCAAGTTGAATATGCCAAAGCGACCGGCTTCTTGCCGGCCCGCAAAGAAGCTTTCTCTGATCCCTACTTTGCCAATGATCCGAACCGGAAAGTCTTTAAAGATGCTGTTTTCTACGGTAAAACTTACCCCTCCATCCCTACTTGGGGACTGCTTGAGCCAATTTTAACCAGACGGTTTGGGATAATGTGGGATTATGTCACTTCTGGTAAAGAGTACAAACCAGAAGAAATTAGAAATCAGCTGAAATTAGCCAAAAAAGAAGTCGAATCAATATTGAACCAAAACAATTAATATATGTGCGGCATTTTTGGTTATATCGGGGCTAAAGAGGCCCTCCCCTTCCTCATGGAAGGGTTAAAGAAGCTTGAGTATCGCGGTTATGATTCAGCCGGCGTTGCTACGATTAATGGGGGAGCCCTTTTAGTCAGTAAATGCGTCGGGAAGATCGCTGACTTAGAGATCTGTACCACCGAAAACCCCATTAAAGGGAGCGTCGGTGTTGGTCATACCAGATGGGCAACCCACGGCCAACCATCGCACAAAAATTCCCATCCTCATGAAGATTGCAGATCAAAACTCGTTGTTGTCCATAATGGTATAATCGAGAATTATTTAGAACTTAGGCAAGAACTTATTGCCAGAGGGCACAATTTCCGCTCCGATACAGACACCGAGGTCTTAGCCCATCTAATCGAGGAAAAATATAACGGGAATTTACTTTCCGCGGTCAGGGAAGCCCTTCTAATGGTTCGGGGTTCATATGCCCTAGCCGTTATTTCCGAGCATGAACCAAACAAGATCGTCGCCGCCAGGTTTGGCAGTCCGCTGATCGTGGGACACGGTGACGAAGAAAATTTCTTATCTTCCGATATACCCGCCCTTCTTAAATATACCAGCAAGATCACCCACCTGGAAAACGGGGAAATGGCGGAAATTACTCCGGAAAGGACCAAGATTTACGGCCTCTCCGGCAAGTTGACTAAGAAAAAATCTTCTCTTATTTCCTGGGATCCGGAATCGGCGGAAAAAGGGGGCTACACCCACTTTATGCTCAAGGAGATCCACGAGCAACCGAGCGCCATCCGCAAAACGATCGATGGCCGCGTCTCGGCCGCCAGCCATAAGATCCATTTTGATGAATTAAAGCTGACCGACGAAGAGATCAAGAAAGTTAATCGCGTTATTTTTACCGCTTGCGGGACTTCTTGGCACGCCGGGCTTGTTGGCGAATACCTATTTGAACAATTAGCCAAACTCCCGACCGAAGTAGAATACGCCGCTGAATTCCGTTACCGCAATCCGATCATTGATGAAAATACTTTGGTCATCGCAATTACCCAATCGGGCGAAACGGCCGATACGCTGGCCGCGGTCTGGGAAGCCAAGGAACGGGGAGCCAAAACGATCGCCATTTGCAACGTGGTCGGCTCAACTATCGCCAGGGAAGCCGACGGCGTCGTCTACACTAATGCCGGCCCGGAGATCGGGGTCGCTTCAACCAAAGCTTTTACGACCCAGTTAACGGTTATTTATCTTCTCGCTATACTTTTTGGCAAAAGGCGGGAACTGATCAGCGAAACAGAATCATTAAAATACATCAGCGACTTAATTGAGATCCCGGAGAAGATCGAACAAACGCTGGAACAGGAAAAAGAGGTCGAGAAAGTCGCTGAAAAATTCTATGGCGTAAGCAATGCCTTGTATCTGGGCCGCGGCAAAGGCTTCCCGATCGCCCTGGAAGGGGCCTTAAAGTTAAAGGAAGTCTCTTATATCCATGCCGAAGGTTATCCCGCCGCTGAAATGAAGCATGGGCCGATCGCCCTGATCGACAAGAACATGCCGGTTGTCGTTCTAGCCTTTTCCGGCCGCCGTTACGAAAAGACTTTGGGAAACATTGAAGAAGTTAAGGCTCGAGGCGGCCAGGTGATCGCCGTCGCCACTCAAGGCGATACTTTGATCGCCAGCCGGGCGGACAATGTCCTCTCTATACCTTCAACCTCTGAAGCCCTCTCCCCCTTGCTGGCCGTCATCCCACTCCAGCTCCTGGCCTACTACATCGCCGTCAAACGCGGTTGTCACGTCGACCAACCCCGCAACCTCGCTAAAAGCGTTACTGTCGAATAATTATTGGTGATATAATATCTTCATGCAGAAGCCTAAATACTATCTATCAAAAACCGGCGATTTTGTCATTGAGAACTACAATCATGCACCGACCTTTTCCAGCTTCTTTTCCGGCATTGCCGGCGTCTACGGCTGTCCAATGTGGATCTTTTATACTAACCGCGGGCAATGCATCGCCTCGGCCGGGATCCAGGACAAAGATGGGGCGATCATCGAGTTCCAGCCGGCGAATAAAGCTTACCGCGGGGTCTCTCTAACTGGCTTTCGTACTTTTCTCAAGGTTGACGGCGTCTTTTATGAGCCATTCAATGAAACCTCCCTTTATCACAAAGAAATGAAGATCTCTTTCCCTGACTTAAAGATCATCGAAACCAACCCAAAATTAAAGATCAAGGTCGAAGTCACCTACTTCACCATTCCCAATGCCTCTTTCCCTGCCCTGGCCAGGGTCTTAAAGGTCACCAATTTATCGACCAAGAAAAGACAGATCGAGGTAATAGACGGCCTCCCCGTCATTATCCCTTATGGTTTCAGCAATGACCTATTAAAACGGATCAGCCAGACGATCGAAGCCTGGTGCGCGGTGGAAAACATTGAGAACAATGCGCCTTTCTATCGTTTAAAGATCATGCCTGTCGACGCCGCGGAAACCAAGTTCCTGGAAAAAGGCAATTTTTTCTTCTCCTTTGCCCGGCAAGACCAGCAACAACAGCCGGTCAAGATCATCATTAACCCGGCGCTGGTTTTTGGCGAAAATTCCAGCCTGGAATCGCCCGATAGCTTTGTGCATAACAAAAACTATAAAGTAGCCTCTAACCAGCTGACCTGCGGTTACACCCCCTGCGCTTTTGCCTTTAAAAAGTTTGAGCTGGATAAAAATGAGCCAGCGGAGATATTTTCCCTGCTAGGACAGGCAGAGAGCCTGCAAAAGCTGGAAAATATTAAAAAACAAGCTTCCGAGCCGCGATTTTTTGAAACCAAACACGCGGAAAACGAAAAATTGATCAGCGACCTATGTTCTTTTGCCAAGACAAACAGCGCCTCGAAAAAATTCGATCTTTACACCCAACAAACTTTTATTGATAATACCATGCGCGGCGGTTTCCCGATCAATATCGGGAGCAAGGTTTTTTATACTTATTACCGCAAGCATGGCGACATGGAGCGCGATTACAACGAATTCCGGTTAATGCCGACTTATTTCTCGCAGGGGAACGGGAATTACCGCGATATTAACCAGAACCGCCGCAACGATATTTTTACCAATCCGAACGTCAATTCCAGTAATATCCACCGCTTCTTTAATTTGCTCCAACTGGACGGTTTTAATCCCTTGGTCGTTTTTGGGAGCAAATATTATTTAGCTTCGCTGGATAAAGCCCAGGCTATTACCAATAAACATTTTCATTTTTCCTCCCCCCAACAAACTAACCAACTAACCAACAAACTAACTAATCCCTTCGTTCTAGGGCAATTATTGAAAGAATTAGAAGACTCTGGCGTCACTTTTAAGGCTTCGCGCGAAGACTTTGTCACCGACCTGATCGAAAATTCGATCAAAGACGAAGGGGCGATTCACGGTGAAGGTTTTTGGACCGACCATTTCACTTATAATCTCGACCTACTGGAAAGTTATGAGGCGGTTTTCCCGGATAAAATAAACTACCTCCTTTTCCAGGAAAAAACTTTTACTTTTTTTGACAATAGCTTCATCGTTCTCCCCAGAAAAACCAAATACCACCAGGTCAACGGCCATCTGCGCCAATTGGAAGGGGTTAAAGAAGACGCGGAAAAAAGGAAGCTTATTGAAGGCCGAAAACAAAATGCTCATCTTGTCCGGACAGACCAAGGCAATGGTAAAGTCTACTATACGACGCTGGCCGCTAAACTGCTCTGTTTGATCGCCAATAAAGCTTGTTCCTTTGATGCCGAAGGGATCGGGATCGAAATGGAGGCCGACAAGCCCAATTGGTATGATGCTTTGAACGGTCTTCCCGCCCTCTTTGGCTCTTCCCTGTCGGAAACGCTTGAGCTAAAAAGGCTTTGCCTCTATCTGCTGGAACGCCTGGCCGGGGATACAAAGATACTTTTAGCGACAGAAATTAAAGCTTTTATTGATAAGATCAGCGGCCATTTAGATAATTGGGAAGCCGCCCACCAAAGCAAAGAAACTTTTAGGGAACAAATTAAATTCGGCGTTAGCGGAAAAGAAGAGTTTGTTGATGTGAAGTTCATTAGGAGCTTTGTCACCCGAGCTTTGGAAAAGTGCGACAACGGCATTAAGAAATGTTTAAGCCGATACAATAATTATTACACCTATTTTATTAACGAAGCGGTCGAGTTTGAAAAGACCGCAGACGGGGTCATCGTTAAAAAGTTCACGCAAAAACCGCTCCCTCTTTTTCTGGAGGGGTTCGTCCACGCCTTAAAGGTCGAAAAGGATAAAAAGATCCATCAAGTAGTTAAAAACAGCCCTCTCTATGACCGCAAACTTAAAATGTATAAGGTCAACGCGCCGCTCGATTCCGCTCCGCTGGAGATCGGCCGGGCCCGGATCTTTGTTCCCGGCTGGTTGGAGAATGAATCGATCTGGCTCCATATGGAATATAAATATATGCTGGAGTTGTTGAAGGCCGGCATGTATAAAGAATTTTTTGAGGGGTTCAAACAGGTCTTTGTCCCCTTTATGGACCCTAAGGTCTATAAACGGAGTATTTTTGAAAACTCATCTTTTATCGTTAGCAGCGCCAATCCAAATAAAGGCAACCACGGGCGGGGCTTTGTCGCCCGGCTTTCCGGCGGCGCGGCCGAGTTCATCGATATCTGGCTAATTTTGACCTCCGGCAAAAAGATCTTTTACCTTGATGCCAGCGGAAAACTTTGTTTTAAATTATCACCCAGCCTCCCCACCTGGCTCTTTAAGAACGGTAAGTTCAGCTTTAATTTATTGGGAGCGATCGAGGTAGTATATATTAACAAGAAAAAGAAGAATACTTTTGACGGCGGTGTTGTTCCCGTCGCTTATAAGCTAACCATTGATGGTAAAGAGGTCGACATTAATTCCCCGTATATCTGTGAGCCATACTCCCGGCTGATCCGCGAGAAAAAAGTCCAAAGAATCGTCGTTACACTTTCTTAGCTTCTTTTGCTATAATTACGGCATGATCCCTTTTGGAGTAACCTATTATCCTGACCAGTGGCCGGAAAAGACCTGGGATAACACATTCCGGCAGATCAAAGAAGCCGGTCTTAATATTATCCGCTTTAATGAAATGGCTTGGGACCAGATCGAACCCGAGCCAGGGAAATATAGCTTTGCCGCCCTTGACCATGCCCTCGACCTCTGCCAAAAACACGAAATTAAAGTCTTGCTTGGCATCCCAACGTCTCAAGTGCCCCCGTGGTTCTATCGTCTTTATCCGAATAGCCGGCCGGTCACCCAAGATGGCGCCCTTTACCCTGAATTTGGACCACGGCCGAATGTTTGCAAAGATAATACAGCTTACCGAAAACACGCCGAAAAACTAACTAAAGAAATTGTTTCTCGATATAAAAATCATCCAGCGCTTTTATACTGGCAGGTCGATAATGAGCCGGTCTACCCGCCGCTTGACCACACGACCAGCAACGATTATTGCCATTGTGAAGAGACCAGGCAGGCTTTTATCGCCTGGGCTAAGAAGAAATATGGGACGCTTGATAAAATAAACGAGGTTTGGGGGAATAAGTTTTGGACTAATACCCTCTCTTCTTTTGATGACATTAGAACTCCCAAGGCTGGCATTTGGGAAGCGGTTTCCCCCCACATTTTTCTGGACTGGTTCCGGTTTAAAACTGACAGCATTAAAAACTGGATCGGCCATTTGGCTAATATTGTTAGAGATATCGATCCAAACCATAAGGTCGGCACCAATGGCTTCGTCGGTATTTGCACCCGGGTCCCTGATCATAGTATTGTGGCCGGCGATCTTGATTGGTATGGACTGGATGTCTATCCCAAAGGCGGTAAGATGAGCCCAGAGGCCTTGGCCTTTACGCTCGATCTCTGGCGCAGTTTCACTCGCGGGAAAAAAGCCGAATTCCATGTCACTGAAATGCAAGGCGGCCAAAATGTCCGCTGGGGCTGCCCCGATTATGTTGAAGGACCAGAAATAAAAGGCTGGACCACTGCCGCTTTCGAGCATGGCGCCCAAGCTCTTCTCTATCACGCCTGGCGCCCTCCCCTTTTCGGCGCCGAAACCGGCGGCTTCGGCATCCTCAAAACCGATGGCTCTTCTACTAAGCGACTTGAAACGATTAAAGCACTTGCGAAACAAACTCCGAACTCCCAACTCCGAACTCCCAACTCTTCTCGCACCGCCATAGCGTACCTCCGCACCGCCGAAGTCCAAACCTACCAAGAACAAGGGCCAGCCCGGGGGATCTCCGGCCAATGGGAAGCGGTCAGGAGTGAGATTGGCTTGATGTATGGTCTCTTTTCGGTCAATGGCGCTTATTCTCTCGTCTACAAGAAAGGCCAGCTGATCGATTTTATTTTCGAGCAAGATCTGGAGATCGGGAACTTTGACTATAAAACTCTCCTACTCCCCAACCCCTACACCCTATCTCTCTCTCAATATAAAAATCTAAAATCTTTTGTCGAAAACGGCGGTACGTTAATTACCGACGCCAGGTTCGGTCAAAAAACCGAAAACGCGCACCTTTATCTAAAGCCGCTAATTGAAGATCTGCTTGGTGTTACTTATGACCATGGTGAAGTCATTAAAGAAGGTTTCCTTGACATCATTAAAGGCTATACCAAAAAACCTCAGCTCATTACCAAAAAAGTAGGCAAGGGAAAAGTCGTTTATGCTAACTTTAGTCTATTCCTCGCCATTAACCAAGGCAGTAAAAAGTGGTTAACTGCGGTAAAAAAGTATCTGTAATTTTCTGGGTCGGAAGTCAATTGGTTGAGCGACTGGAATTGTCTAAAGTCGATGGTTATTGGTCTATCGACAACCCACTAACTACCTTTCTAGCTGCCCAACCCATCAACCTATCTCCTAAGACAAAAGAAATAAGAAGAAAATATTTCCAACAAAAAACCTCCGAACCCCGATGCTCACTTCGTTCGATCGGGGCAAGCAGGCTTGGACAGATAACAAAAAACCCTTGAACAGGCTCAAGGGTTTAGTTGTCTCGACAATCTTGGTGAAAGGTATGGTCTTCTCTTCCATATATATATCGGCTCATTTTGGAGAAAATTTCACTCTTTTTTAGAACCCTCTTAGGTTATTAAAGGCTAACGATCGCTTCTTCCGCAGCTTGCTCCAATCTTCCAATCCTTCTTCCCTCCACCAGCGCGTCAACATCTATCGACAAAAGCCTAACCCCTTGTTCGCTGTCATGTTGTTGGCCTCCTCCAGCATTCAGGCTTATCGTAAAGCGGTTAACTATAGACCAAGGAAGATACTCACCTCCAGCAAAAGGCCCATCATGCACATGGCCAGCTAAATGAAGCAGAGGTTTTTGTGTCCGGATAAAATTTAATACATCGGAGCTCCCTTGTGACTGTCCTTTGAATTGGTCGACATGGCCAAAGGCCGGCATATGAGTCATTAATACCGCGCTTGCCCACTCATTTGGCTGCCAGGAATTTGTAGCGGTTAAAAGATCACCTAATACCAGTTTAAAAGCTTCAGCGGAGATTATGCCACCATACCAAGGATTATATTGAAGGATACGGCTGGCATTCTCATCGTTGGGAGTGATCGCTCCAGCACCTAAAAGATAAAGTGAATTAACGTCAGAGACCTTGCCATCGAGGCATTGGAATGGCCCACTAGCAACCCCCAAACCAGCCAACTGAACATAGGCGAGAAAATCGGCATTTCCTGGAACTATATAAACTGGTAAGCCCTTGGGGATTGAAGCCAGAAGCGGCTTCATCCATTGATCGACCACTTCCCAACTGATCTTCCCTCTCTCCTTGACTTCATTTTCGGTCAAAGGTCTTGCGATCATCGGATTCCAGATCGGACCGCCAACCAGGGTAAATGTGTCGCTAGTTAAGCAAACCGCGGCAGTATGAGCCGGCAGTTTGTTTATTTTATTTCCGAAGCTCCCCAACCGTACACGTGTTTCAGGTGCCCCCAAATGTAAATCCGTAACATAAGCAATCCTTCCCATAATAAATCCCTCCTTGAATTTTTTCCTACACTTTTACATCCTTCTCTTCTCCAACAAATTTCACTCAATTTTAAGAATATGGTAAAATAGTAGTAATTCCAAAGACAAGAAAGAGGTAAACAAATGTCAAAATACGGATACTTTGATCAAGATAATAAGGAATATGTCATTACCCGGCCCGATACGCCGCTCCCTTGGATCAACTATTTAGGCGCTGAAGAATATTGCGCGATAATGTCGAACACTGCCGGCGGCTACAGCTTCTATCGCGATCCCAAAGAACGGAGAATAACCCGCTATCGCTATAACAACGTGCCGATGGATCGTGGCGGCCGCTACATTTACGTCAGAGACAACAAATCTTCAGATTATTGGTCCGTCTCCTGGCAGCCGGTCATGAAACTGGATAAATACGAATGCCGCCACGGGATCGGCTATACTACGATCGCCGCTGAATATGCCGGGGTTTCAACCAAGGCAACATACTTTGTCCCACTAGGTGAAAACTTAGAGGTCTGGATGATAGAGATATCAGCCAAGGAAGACCGTGACCTGTCACTCTTCCCCTTTGTCGAGTTCTGCCTCTGGGACGCGTTGAACGACATGACCGACTACCAATACAATCTCAATATCGGGCAGACAGAGTATAAAGACGGGACGATCTATCATCTTTCTAGATACCGGGTAACCCAAGACCTGCTTGCTTTCCTCGCTTGTACCAACGCCGCACCAAAAGGCTATGACACGCAACGGCGTGACTTTATGGGAACTTATGGCGACTTCTCTAACCCGAGGGCCGTGATCGAAGGAAAGATGAATAATTCGATCGCCTGTGGCTGGTCGCCGGTCGGCGCGCTGATGATCCCCTGCCAGCTTAAAGCCGGCGAGACTAAAACCTTTATCTTTGTCCTCGGCTATTCTGAAAAATTGACGGAACCGGCCAAAAAGATCAAAAAGTTCAGCTCCAAAGAAGTGATCGAAAAAGAATTGGTCAAATTAAAGGATTATTGGGAAGAAAATCTTAACAAATATTCGGTCCGCACCCCTGATAACGAAATGAACCTGATGGTCAACACTTGGAACCAATACCAATGCCGGACGACATTTAACTGGTCACGCTCTGCCTCCTATTATGAATCAGGAATTGGCCGCGGGATGGGCTTCCGCGATTCCAACCAAGACACTTTAGGCTTCGTCCACATGATCCCGGCCAAAGTTAAAGAAAGAATTAAAGATCTGGCCGCTACCCAATTAAAAGACGGATCTGCCTACCACCAATATTCGCCGTTATCAAAAAAAGCCAATCCTTCCGACCATAAATATGGCGACGACCATCTCTGGTTGATCTATTCAACCGCCAGCTATTTGAAAGAAACTGGCGATCTTGATTTCTTAAAAGAAAAAGTAACCTTTGCCAGTGAAGATTCGGGGACAATGTATGAACATTTAGCCCGGGCGATCGGCTTCTCGATGAAAAATATCGGTTCTCATGGCTTACCAAAAATACTTTTTGCCGACTGGAACGATTGTTTGAACCTTGACCAAGGCAAAGGGAAGGCCGAATCGGTCATGGTCGCCCAAATGCTTGTCGGAGCGGCTTACGAAATGGCCAAGATCGCGCAGCTCCTCGGCAAAAAATCGGACATCAAAAAATACACCGACATCGCCGACAAGATGAAAGCGACCATCAACAAAAAATCGTGGGATGGAGAATGGTATGTCCGGGCTTATACCGACGATGTTGAGCCAGTCGGCGCTAAAGAATGCAAAGAAGGAAAGATCTATCTTGAAACCCAAGCTTGGGGAGTCCTTTCCGGCACTGCCGACCAAGAGCGTGGCAAACAATGCATGGATTCTGTCTACAAGCATTTATCCACCGAACACGGGATCCAAGTTATGACCCCTCCCTACTCAAAATTCTATTATCAATACGGCTCGATCGGCGTCTATCCTCCAGGCCTCAAGGAAAATGGCGGGATTTTTTGCCATCCCAATCCGTGGGCGATGGCCGCAGAGTGCATGCTGGGTCGAGGCAACCGGGCTTACGAATATTATCGGGCGATCCTGCCGGCCGCCCGGGCCCAGATCGCCGATCTCCATAAAACCGAACCATATGTTTACTGCCAAATGATCGCCGGCAAATTCCATAAAGATTTTGGCGAAGGGAAAAACTCCTGGCTGACCGGCGCCGCCTGCTGGAATTTTGTCGCCGCTTCTCAATATATCCTTGGTGTCCAACCAGATTACCAGGGACTGCGGATCGATCCTTGCATCCCGACCGAGTGGAAAGGGTTTACCGTTAAGCGCCATTTTCGGGGAAAAGATTATTATATTACCGTCCGCAACCCGGAGAACGTCAGCAAAGGGGTTAAATCCATGGTCATAGACGGTAAAAAAACCGCCGGCAATTTGATCCCTTCTACTTTAACCGGCAAAGAGCACCACGTCGAAGTATTAATGGGATAAAAAAAGGGATGAAGCTTGGCCTTCATCCCTTGGAGAAAGTATTCGACTGAACGTTTATTTTGTGACCGTCCCAAACCTCGTTAAACAGACGCCGCCTAAGCCGCAAAGGATGGCGATCAACTTTACTAGCGGGCCGCCGTACGGCGCCAAGCCAACCAGTGAAAGAAGAACGACCCCTAGTAGCGTCTCGACCATCATCGATTTACCTACTATTCTAAGCACGTGCAGCGTTTTCTTGCCGATCAGGTGCCCAGCCGCCACATAACCAAAGATCGCCGCGGCTACTACAATGGCGATCCAAAGAGGGATCAAAATAATGCCAATTATCGAAACAGCCAGTAAGACAACGATCGGGACTATTAGGATAACCCCCAACACCCCGACAAAGAAGTTTTTGAGCAGATCCTTTTCGAGGCAACCGGAAACTCTTCCAAGCTGCTTGGTGAACACAGCCACTAAGATCGCGGCCAGCACTAAAAACCCAAAAAAACTAATTAAGCCAAAAAAGACCATCCCTTTAAGCATCCCGCCTTTTGTGAAAAAAGAGACGGCTGGAGTTACCCCAGCGACAGAAACCTCAACAACATCACCTTTGCTGATCGCCCCTGGCTCTTTCATTATCTTACCACCAACCGCAACAACATCCCCCCCTACCATGGCAGAATCTTTTAGGAAAACTGAACCGCCAACCGCCACTACATCTTCTGATACCTGGCCATAAACAGTTACTGAACCGCCGACTGAAACAACCGACCTTACTTCGGCTCCTTCAGGAATAGTAATGCTTTCGCCGACTTTAACTATCGCCGGTCTTTCTTTTTTAAGGCCCTGAATAGTGGCATAACTACCGGCAGCGATAAAAACTAAAAGGAGGATAACAAAAAGAGAAGCAAAAACTTTTCTTATCATAAACCCGCACCTCCGATAGGCATCTAAGACTTTTGGGACAAGAAAATTATAAAATTATGCCGCAGTCTTGTCAACTATCAAAACCGCGGCAGAAATAACCGTCGTCCAAAGTCCGCGTTGGCCAATGGCGCTTTGGGTAATATGAGAGGTGCGGACGATCTTATCAGAAAGTTTCCAGAGATCTTGCCGCTCGTCCCACGAAGCATCCTGGTCAAACGAGACGCCAAGGGTCGTGGCGAGCATTTGGGCCGCAATATCTTCGGCGTAATCACCGCACTCTTCGTCAGTCATGCCGTGCCCGTGGTGTTCACTCAAATAACCGTAAGAATTGGCGTCCGCGGGAAGAGCCATCCCGATCGAAGCGGAAATTAACCGGTGGGACTCATTGGTATCATTGCGCGACATAACAATAAAAGTTATTTCCCCTGGCTTGAGCATTTTGGCCCCTTGTTCTTTGGGGACCAGTTTACAGCCTGGGGGGAAGATCGACGAAACCTGGACATAATTTACCGCTTGGATGCCGGCATCACGCAGGGCCATCTCAAAGCTGGCCAATTTCTCTTTATGCCGCCCCACCCCTTTGGTGAGAAATATTTTATCGGGAACCATGCCGCTCATAAGGGGTATTTTATCATACTAACGTATCTAAGTAACGCCAAACATCGGCTAATTGTTTGCGCTGGTTATAAATTGCCAATAATTTACCGATCGGTTGTTTATAAATGATCTGAAAATGGGGTCGGTCAGGAAACTTTGTCCAACTCCCGCCCCATTCAAAAGCGCGGCCGTTCCCCAGTCTTCCCAGCTCATTCCATCGTTCGCTGTTCCAGGTCCAGCCGTTCTTATTCTTAAAAACGACATCGATCGCTAATCCATAATTATGGTAGGAATAGCCCGGCCCAGCGTTGGTAATTATTATGCCTGGCTTGCTCCGCCCCTGGGCATATAACCCAGCCTGTTCTTCAAATGTTCTAACGCCGCAAAAAAGATACGCATTTATCTTTCTTGCATCTTCCATGAAATTATACGCATGTTCTCTTAATCCTGGATAAAGCTTTTCAATTTTGGGGTCCTTGGCGATCGTTGGTTTTACCGCCGGCGGTTTTGGCGGCTGAGTTGGTGGTGGCTCGATCTTTTTAGGCGGCTCTACTACTTTAACGGTTGCTGGTTCTGTGGTCGTTTTTATCGGCTCTTCGGTCTTTTTACCAAAAGAGAAGAATGACCTTATCTTTCCCAATATATCGGCAATAAAGCTGCTCATTTGCTCCTCCCTCTTGATCTCGAAGCTGCTTTAAGTATACCCCGATCACCTTTGATTAAAGCTAATTTTTTCGTTCTGCTCCACCCTTTTATTTGTGCTTCTCGCTTAGCCGCAGCAGATCTAGAAGGGTGTTTCTCAGAGTATCTAATCTTAACAGCTGGGTTATACCTTGTGTAGTGGCCACCTTGCCCCGTTTGGTGTTGGCTGAATCGTCGCTCTAAATTATTTGTTATTCCGGTGTAAAAAGCTTTATTGGTACATTCGATAATGCATACAAAATATGGCATTCTTTTTAGACCTCGACTCTCTCGCTTCGCTCGTTCGCTCGGCCTACTTCTCCTCGGTCGAGAAGCCGGATTAATACTGAGCGAGGGAGCGGAGCGACCGAGTCGAAGTATTGGGGGACAGGGACTTGAACCCCGATTCTCGCCTCCAAAGGGCGGTGTCCTACCATTAGACGATCCCCCAGCACTTATTTTATTATATCCGTTCGACTGAAATTTATCAAATAGTTGGACGATATACATAAGGAGTTTAACTTGAGCAATCTTTCATTACAAAATATAACAGTCGGAGCACTAACCCGTCAAATCAAAAAAGGTTATCGTTATTCCGTAAAATTAACCGAACTAAAACCTTTTGTTGATGCCTTAATGAAAACCCCCCATGATCACGAGCTGTTTTGCCAAAGAGCAACATACAGCTTAGAAGTTGACTTGAAAATTAAAGATCGGAGATCTGTCGTGCTTATGTTAAGGGATCCCATCGATGTTGAAGGGAAAAAAATAAAGGCCTTAAGACTAAAAGGGGTTTTTCCACAAAGAGGGAAGAGGCACACGGTAAAATCATACAGTGATGGTTCCGGAGTTGTTGACAGGGCTTATCTGTTTGAAGAAAAAGCCCAGATAAAAACCGGCCCATATACTCCAGGCGCAATGGGAACAATGACCGCTGGCTACTTAACGAAAGAAGTTGAGGCAGCCCAAAAATTAGACGGTCAAACAGACCTCCTTCTCGGCTACGGGATTTATGAAAACTTCACATATTTGGGGAAACCGGTTGGCTTTGTTGTTTATGGGATGGAAAGGGTTGTCGATAGTAGGATGGCCAGTTACTCAAGCCCCACAGAAATATTAGCCCTATTGAATAAAACCGGTCAGGCCCTTAGGGCTTGTCATGAAGCTGGGGTTATCCACGGTTTTCCCCATTTAGGAAATGTGGCCCTTGATCCCGGACAAAAAGTTAGGCTTGTTGACCTAGAAACCGCTTCACTTTTGCCTTATATTCCCAGCCATTTGTGGCCTTCAAATATGTATTTTGATCTAGCCAGAACTACTTGGGATATCTTTTCTATGTCAAACAACCCAGAAACATCAACTTCGGCTTTCTTTTCCGGCTATTTTTACGGCCAAGTCCCGACAAACTTTGATCCGTCTGGGATTATTTCTCCTCTTGCCTCTCTAAAAGTAAGTTCGCTTAATACCAGCGTAAGCCTTGCCGGACAGCCCCTTTATCATTCCCTTGCCGAAGTCGCGAATAACTTAACTGAAATGAAATGGTGTGACAGTTTTCCCGGCAACTTGAACGATCCCCCTTCAATCTCTAGCCAAGGTAGTTTTTTTCAATCTTCTTCTTCAACTCGTTAGCTAAAATCTTCCCTCGCCGCTTCATCGCCAACTCGGCACTCTTAATAAAATCATCCAAGCGGTATTTTTCTTTATCACCCCAAGCAAAATTGGGAACGTTTTTGGAGGTCATCCCACCACCAAAAAGATTAGCGCCAAAGCCGACGACCGCGCCGGTCGGAATTAGCGTTCCAATTCCCAGCTTGGCAAAATCTCCGATAATACAACCTAAAAATTGCTGTTTAGTATCAATGCCATTCATCTTAACGGTCCCATATGTGTTCTTTAAGTTAGAATTGGTCGTCCCCGCCCCTAAATTGACCCATTCCCCAATATAAGAATGGCCGATAAAACCGTAATGGGCTTTGTTAGAATAACCGTGGAAGATCGAATGCGTCACTTCCCCGCCGATCCGGCACTCCGGCCCGATCGACAGCGGGCCGCGCAGATAGCTTTGCGGGCGAATAATTGTCCCTTTGCCGACATAGATCGGCCCGCTGCGCGCGTCAAGCACTGTCCCGGCTTCCACTTCCGCCCCCTCTTCGATCAAAACATTTTCTTTGCTATAAATAATAACGGAATGATCCACGTGACCCTTGACCCCTGCCCCCAGGATTTTTAAATCTGCTTCTAAGTCCTCCTTAAGGCTAATAATTAATTCCCAAACATATTTAATTTTCCGTTCCGGATGGTCAGCCAGCATCCTGGCTCCGCAACGCAGTTCATCAATTGTACGAATATATGCAAGAGGTTCTTTATTATTTTTCATATTTTTTATCTAACAGACTTACCAACTAACCAACTACACTTTCCTCTTATATCTCGGGTCTTCAAAATTATAGGTAAAGTGCGTATGGGTCTCGTAGCGGCCTTCTAAAATAGCGATCACGTCTTCAATGAAAACGATCTCTTCATCGGTCGGGATAACGTAAATTTTGATCGGTGAATCGTTCGTTGAGATCAAGGACTCTTGCCCGCGGTTGACGGCCGCTTCATTTTTCTTGTTGTCCAGCTTTAATCCAAGGCTCTCAAGGCCAGTAACAACTTTTTCTCTAAGTCCCCAGTTTAGCTCCCCCGCCCCAGCTGTAAAAACAACGGCATCAACATTGCCTAGTGCCGCCAGATAAGAGCCGATATATTTTTTCAGCCGATAAGCCTCGATCTCCATTGCTAACGCGGCCCGGTGGTCGCCATCTTTAGCCGCTTTTTCCACGTCGCGCCGGTCCATGTATTTACCAGTGATCCCCAGGAGCCCGCTTTTCTTATTTAAGATCGTATCGATCTCTTCAGCATAAAAACCTTCTTTTTCGATCATAAAAAGAATGATCGCGGGGTCAATGTCGCCGCAGCGCGTCCCCATCACTGCCCCTTCAAGCGGGGTTAAACCCATGCTGGTATCAACCGAGATCCCTTCTTTGATCGCAGTAATGCTCACCCCGTTACCGATATGCATGGTGATCAAATTAGTCTCTTCCGGCTTTTTCCCTAGCAACACCGCCGCCCGCCGGGAAACATAAAGATGAGAGGTGCCGTGGAACCCGTAGCGCCTAACACCATACATCCCGTACCATTCGTAAGGAACAGGATAGATAAAAGCCTGCTCCGGCATCGTTTGGTGAAAGGCGGTATCAAAAACCGCGATATGGGGGATATTCGGCAAGACTTCTTTGGCCGCTTCGATCCCAGCAATATTTGGAGGATTATGAAGAGGGGCCAGGTCTTTGACCTTTTTTATGGCTTCCAGAACTTCGTCATTAATTAGGACCGAGCTTTTGAATTTTTCGCCGCCGTGGACGACCCGGTGGCCAACCGCCGATATCTCGGAAAGGTCAGCCAAAACATTCTTATCTTTTTCGGTTAAATCCGCCAAGACATGTTTAAGCGCCGTCCGATGGTCGGCCGGGCCGCCGGTAATGCCGACCCGTTCAATTTGCCCGCTCGCCAAGGTTTGGCGGGTGCTCCACTTATATAATTTGTATTTAACCGAAGAACTACCGCAATTGAGTGCTAGAATTTTCATAAATAATAACTCCGACCTGTAATTTATCGGCTAGCCGCCGCCCTTCTTCCGGCCCTAAAACAAAGATCGCCGTTGATAAGGCGTCTGCTAACCCGGCATCTTTGGCGATCACGGTCACACCTTGGCATTTATCGGCCGGTTTGCCATTTCTTGGGTCGATAATATGCCCCGGCTGTTCATACTGGCCAGAAGTCGCGAGGGCATCGCCGTCATTCAAGACAACGACGTCATTTCCACCTTTGATGCCAATCCGCCAGCCGTCCCCGATCACCGCCATCGACGAATGCATATCAATTATAGCACTTTTAACTCCCCTCTTCAGTAACAGCTGTCTAGCCGCTTCCACGGCATACCCCTTGCCTATCCCACCCAGATCAATATCCCACGCAGTTTGATTTGAGCTCACATCAAACGCGCCACCTGATAGTTTTTTTACTTTATCTGCCAGTTCCAAGCACTTGATGGTGTCTGCCGAGGGGACAAAATTTCTCTCCTTGAGTCGACCAACATCACTCTCTTTATCAAACCGGCTGAATAATTTATCCAATCTTTTTATTTCTTGAAACGCTTGATCAGCTGAATTACCGGAGAACCAATCATTGATCTTTATCCTGACGGTCGTCCCCATGACCTGATAATTCTTTTCTATCGGCCGATTGTAATAAATAAACACTATCGCGCCGATAAAGACCAAAATTAGAAAGCCGTATCTTATTTTCATAAATATGACGTGATATGATATAATAGCAATGAGCATGAATAAGGTCAAAGGGTTAAAGTCAAAAGACCTCCTCGGCCTCAAGGACCTGGATCTCGAGGAAATAAAGCTCATTCTCCGCACTGCCCGCTCGATGAAAGAAGTGCTTAAAAGACCGATCCCCAAAGTCCCCACTTTACTTGGCAAACACATTATCACGCTCTTCTATGAACCATCGACTAGAACAAGAACCTCGTTCAATACCGCCGCTAAAGTCGTCTCGGCCAATGTCACCAACGTTGCCGTCTCTTCCTCTAGCGTTGCTAAAGGTGAAAACTTAATTGATACAGTTAAGAACCTGGAGGTAATGGGGCTCGATTGCATCGTTATCCGCCACAGCATGGGAGGAGCTCCTCACCTGGCCGCTAAAAACTGCCAGGCCTCGGTTATTAACGCCGGCGACGGTTATAATGAACACCCCACTCAAGGCTTGCTTGACATCTTCACCATGATCGAAAAACGCGGCACAGTTAGAGGGAAAAAGGTCGTGATCGTCGGGGATATCGCCCATTCACGCGTTGCCAGGTCAAATATCTGGGGGCTAAAAAAACTTAACGCCGAAGTCGTTGTCGTCGGCCCGCCAACGCTCATGCCCAAAGAGATCGAGAAAATGGGGGTCAGGGTCTCATACAAACTTGATGAAGAAATCGAAGATGCCGATTTTATTAATATGCTTAGGATCCAGAAAGAGCGGATGGAAAAAGGCCTCTTTCCCTCGATCGAAGAATACGCCGAGCTCTACGGGTTAAATGGGGACCGGATGAAAAAAGCTAAAAACGATGTCGTCGTCATGCATCCCGGACCGATCAATCGCGGCGTGGAAATCTCCTCCGAAGTCGCCGACGGGCCAAACAACGTGATCCTTGACCAAGTAACCAACGGGGTCGCTGTCCGGACCGCTGTCTTACTGCTTCTCTTGAGCGGAAAATCTAGTTCTCAATAATCCCTTTTCCTTTATGGACTACGGCTAACTCTTCTTTCATTTCTCCAAGATTTTTGCCAGCCAAGGGATATAAGAACATGATAAGAAAGCTGACCAAGAGGGCAGCAATTGGCAAGGCGGCGATCAAAACCCTGACGCCGGAAATAAAATCGGCCGGCTGGGTGTAAACATAAGGGTTATAACCAGACGCCATAAAAACCCAGCTGATGCAAAAAGTCTCCATCCCGATCGCGAAGCGGGTAATAAAAGCGTTCATCCCGTAAAACATCCCCTCCCGCCTTTCCCCTGTTTTAATTTCGTCTTCATCAATTACGTCAGCGATCAAAAGGTCGACCACTAAAATAAGCCCGGCTAACCCGGCGCCAAGCAAGCTTGAAACCAACAGTATTTTATTAAATTCTGAAACGACAAGCAGCGGGACCAAGGCGACGATCACTACTACCATGGCAGACAAAAAGCATTTTTTCGCCCCAAAAAGGAGGGCGATTTTTTGCCAGACAAAAAGCATTGGGATCACTGTTAAAAACGCGATCGCTAAAATATAAGTAATACTTACGGAAGGCACAGCTAAGACATATTTAGCGAAAAACGGGATCATTGCTAAAACCATGGTAAAAGAGAACTGGATAAAAAGATTGGCCAAGACCAAAGTCATGAAGGAACGATTTTCCAGTGTCGCTCTTAGCGCTTGTGGAAAACGAAGCCTTTTATCTTTGGCTAGTTCCGGCCGCTCATGGCTCCCAAGGATCGCAATAAATAAGGTTAAAAAGATTATGCTTCCTAAGATACCCCCCATCCATCCCCAACCCAAGGAGCTATAGATCAATGGGGGAATAACTACGCCGATCAAAAGACCAAAGATCCCTAAGCTTTGGCGGAAAGCGTTAACGCTGGCCCGTTCTTTAAGGCTAAAAAACATTTCAGGAAATAAGGCCGCCCAATTTAAATTGACGATTGAGTACAAAGCGTCAAAAATAAAGATCACTGCCAAAAAATAGGCAAAAAGTTGGACTTCCTGGTTAATTCCGTTAAACGGTGGTGTCCAGATCAAGCAATAAACGATGACAAGGGGAAGGGCGCCAAAGATCAAGTATGGGATCCGGCGTCCAAAGTGTGACCTGGTATTATCAGAAAGAAAACCAATGATCGGGTCATTAACCGCGTTCCAAAAAGCAAAAATAAGCATCCCGACCCCGGCATAATAAACCGGCAGCTTCATCACGTCAACATAGAAAAAGATGACAAAAACCGAAAAAGACTGATAAGCAATCGCGCTTGAGGCCGCTCCAAAACTATAGGCGATCTTCTTTAGCACAATAAAAACTAAATGTTGATCGCTTCAACCGGGCAGGCGCTAGCAACTTCTTCCAAGTTATGGGTGCCGCATTCTTGTTTGGTCGCCTGGGCTTTACCATCTTCGATCATCACAAAAACTTCAGGACACATATCAACACAAACGCCGCAACCGATGCAAAGTGCTTGGTCAACAGATACCATTAGTGAGTCCCCCTTTCATTTTAATATTGAAATTATACTACTAACCGCGCTTTTTCGGAAGATGTTTTATGACTTTCCCTTCAACCATATAGACTACATCTTCGGCAATATTGGTAGCGTGGTCGGCGATCCGCTCCAAGTGGCGGGAAATAATGATAAGAGGGAGCGCTCGATTAGTTGTTGAAGCATCTTTATTCATGATCTCCGTTAATTCATCATAAATAAGGTCTCGATAGCTATCGACTTTATTTTCATCTGCCCACAGAGAGGCCGCGATAGTAGCGTCCCGTCTAACAAAAGAGTCTAGCGCGGTGTGGACCATTTTTTCGGCCAGTTCAGCCATTTTCGGAATATCGACCAGCGGTTTAAGCAGTGGCAGCGAAGAAAGTTCGATCGCCCGCTGGGCGATATCGACCGACAGGTCTCCAATGCGTTCCAGGTCAGAACCGATCCTCATCCCGGTCGTGATAAAGCGCAAGTCGATCGCCATCGGCTGCTGCGTCGCCAAAAGCTCGAGACAAATGTCATCTATTTTAAGTTCAATATCATCGATCGCGTCATCTGATTCAATGATCGCCTTAGCTAGGCCGGCGTCGGCTTTTTTTAACGCTTCGACTGAACTAAATATGCTTTTCTCTACCATCCCGCCCATCTTCAAGATCAAGTCGTTCAACTTCGCCAACTCTTTTTGAAAATGCTCTCTGCCGTCTATCATATTAACCAAACCTCCCTGTTATATAATCTTCCGTCTTTTTTTCGCGCGGGGTGGTGAAAAGCTGCTTGGTCTCGCCTTTTTCCACCAACTCGCCGAGAAGCATAAAACCGCAATCGTCGGATATCCTGGCTGCCTGCTGCATATTATGCGTCACGATGATGATAGTATACTGTTTTTTTAGCTGGGTCATCAACTCTTCGATCTTCATTGTCGCCAACGGATCAAGCGTCGAGCACGGTTCATCCATCAATAAAACCTCCGGCAAAACTGAAAGCAGCCTAGCAATACAAAGCCTTTGCTGCTGCTCCAGCGATAGCGTTAAGGCATTGGCCGACAATTTATCTTTTAATTCATCGAACAACAAGACTGATGAAAGTGATTTTTCGGCTGCCGCCTCAAGTTTTTGACGGTTTTTCTCGCCATGGATCCGCAATCCGTAAACAACATTTTCAAAGACCGATAAGGGAAAAGGATTTGGCCGCTGGAAAACCATCCCCACCCGTTTCCTAAGTTTGATCAAGTCTTCGCCCTCATCCAATATCTCTTCGCCTCCATACTTAACGCTCCCGGTTATTTTTATCCCTTCGATCAGGTCGTTCATCCGGTTAAATACCCGCAGCAGCGTTGATTTACCGCAACCCGACGGGCCGATCAAAGCGGTGATCTTATTCTTCTCAACCTCAAGTGAGACATCAATCAAAGCTTTGAATGTCCCGTACCATAAATTCAATTTATTGGTTTCGATAATATTCACTAGCCGAACCTCCCGGTAATGTAATCCTCGGTCCGTTTGTCTTTGGGAACGGTGAAAAGTTGGTTGGTCTCACCTATTTCAACCATTTCACCCATTAAGAAGAAGGCGGTCCGGTCTGAAACACGGGCCGATTGTTTTACATTATTAGTAACTAATATCTGCGTATAATTTTTCTTAAGGACCCGCATCGCTTCTTCGACTTTTAACGTCGAGATCGGGTCGAGGCCAGAACAAGGTTCATCATAAAGGATCACTTCGGGCTCCACCGCCAGTGTTCGCGCGATACAAAGGCGTTGTTGTTGTCCGCCGGAAAGTTTGAAGGCTGAAGTTTTAAGCCGATCCTTAACTTCATCCCAGATCGCGGCGGCTTTCAGCGATCTTTCCACTATCTCTGTCAATTGCTTGAGGTTTTTTATCCCGTGCATCCTGGGACCGTAGGCGACATTATCAAAGATCGAAAGAGGGAGCGGCAGCGGCAGGGCAAAAACGATCCCTACTCTTTTGCGCAAAAGATGTTTATCGATCCGACAAAAAATATCCTCACCGTCAAGCAAGACCTCACCGGTTGTTTTTGAGTTCGGATAAAGCTCATTCAACCGGTTGAGGGTCCGTAAAAATGAGGTTTTACCGCTATTCGACGGCCCGATTATCCCTAATATTTCATTGGCTTTAACCTCAAGCTCCAGATCTTTTATCGCGTGCTGTTTCTCGTACCAAACATTTAACTTTTCGACTTTTATTTTGGTGGTCATCACCAAGTCTTCCTCTTTCTTAATTTTGACCTAAGCCAGGCGGCCAAAATATTCATTATAAAGATCATGCCGACTAAAACTAAAACCGTCCCATATTGGATCTTGACGCTGACGTTCGGTACCTGGGTCGATAAAACGTAAATATGATAAGGGAGGGCCATCGCTTGGTCGTAAACCGATTGCGGCAGGCGCGGCAGGTAAAAAGCCGCTACAGTAAAAAGAATCGGCGCTGTTTCCCCAGCGGCTCGAGATAAACCCAAGATCGCTCCGGTAATTATCCCCGGCAAGGCATTCGGCAAGACCACGTGGCGGACAGTTTGCCATCTCGTTGCCCCGAGTGAAAAACTAACTTCCCTGAAAGACTTGGGAACAGCGCTTAGCGCTTCTCTCGTCGCCGTAATAATTACCGGCAAGGTCATGATCGCCAGCGTCAGCGACCCGGCCAAGATCGAAGCGCCAAAATTAAGGAACGTCACAAAGAGCCCAAGACCAAATAGGCCGTAGACGATCGAAGGGACCCCGGCCAAATTAATGATCGCCAGTTCGATCAATCTTGTTAACCAGTTTTTGGCCGCGTATTCATTAAGATAGATCGCCGCCATTATCCCAAAAGGGAGAGAAAAGACCGCTGTCCCGATCACTAGATAAATCGTGCCGACGATCGCCGGAAAGATCCCCCCAGCCCTCATCCCATCTCTCGGCATTGACAAGAGAAATTCCGGGGTCAAGCCGGGCAGGCCTCTAACCACTACTAAAACCATGATCAAAACCACTGGCATTACAACTAAAATTGTCGCCAAGAATAAAAGGCTGAAAGCTATTTTTTGTTTTAAGGTTGAGTCGATCATCTTTTCTTCCTATGTAAAAACATGTCGGCGGTCAAGTTGATCGCAAAGCTGATAATAAAAAGGATTATCCCGATCGCAAAAAGAGCGTAATAGTGACTGCTGCCGGAAACCGCCTCTCCCATTTCAGCCGCGATCGTCGCCGTTAGTGTCCTAACCGGCTGGAGCAAGCTGGTTGGCATAACAGCCGCGTTGCCGGTGATCATCAGGACCGCCATCGTCTCCCCGATCACCCGCCCAATGCCCAGCATTACCGCCGCTAGTATGCCCGATGAAGCGGCCGGTAAGATCACCCGATAAATTGTTTGCCACTGGGTCGCCCCAAGCGCCAGTGATCCTTCTTTATAATTGCGCGGGATCGAAACGATAGAGTCTTCTATGATCGAAACAATGGTCGGCAGCGCCATAAAAGCCAGCATGATCGAACCGGCCAACGCCGTCAGCCCGCTGGGCAGGCCAAAGACCCCTTTCAAAAATGGTGCTAGCGTCACAATGCCGATAAAACCAAGGACAATACTGGGGATCGCCGCCAGAAGCTCTATTCCGGTCTTTAAAATATCGCGCAACCATTTGGGGGCGACTTCCGCCACGTAGATCGCCGCTGCCAAACCTAATGGGACCGCAATAATGATCGCGCCAAAAGTCACGATCACCGACCCTAAGATCAATGGCAAGACCCCAAATTGAGGGGGATCAGAGATCGGATACCAATTTTTACCGAACAAGAAAGCCAGAACATTTTCGCTGGCGAACAGGGAAAGCCCTTCTTTGAGCAGGAAGATAAAGATCAAAACAACAAAAACGATCGAGGCTATCCCCGAAGCAAAGATCGCTTTTTCAATAATAAACTCTATCGGTCTTTTCATGGTTGATGTATAGGCACAAAGTCCATCTTAAGCACTATTTCCTGGCCTGCCCGGCTAAAAACATAATCAATGAACGCCTTAACTTCGCCAGAGGGGACGCCATTAGTGTAAAATAAAAGCGACCGGGAAATAGGATATTTTTTCTGCACTACGCTTTTGACAGAAGGAACAACGTAAGGACCATCATTACTTTTAGCGACCGCCAACGCCTTTTCTTTTTTTGTCAGGTAGCCAAGGCCAATATATCCGATCGCTGCGGGATTAGCGTCAACTTCTTCAATGATCGCTTGGGATGAAGGCATCATCAAGATCGACGGGGCAAATTCATTTGGGTTTTTCTTTTCACCTAGTTTAACAACTTCTTCTAAAAAGAAAACATGAGTCCCGGAATTGCGCTCACGGGAAAGGGCGACGATCCGCTTATTTTGGCCGCCAACCTCCTGCCAGTTCTTGATCTTTCCGGTAAAAATACCTGAAAGCTGGCCAATAGTCAGCTTGTTGACCGGATTAGCAGGATTAACCGCAACAACAATGCCATCATTTGCAACATGCCATTCGACCGGCTCAACCCCATGTTTTTCGGCCATTTTTATCTCTTTGGCTTTGATGTTTCGTGAACACTGGGCAATGTCGGTAGCATTGGCGATGATCGCGGCAATTCCAGTCCCTGATCCCCCGCCCGTAATGGCGATCGCGGTTTCAGGGTGGATATTCATGTATTGTTCCGCCCAAGCTTGGGCAAGATTAACCATGGTATCGGAACCTTTGATCTGCATCGCTTTTTGCGACCTGGTACAGCCAAGGAGTGAAGCCAGAACAAGAAGGACTACCAGCAGTCTTATCTTCATATGATTATTATCTAATAATTATGTTACATAATTATTACGGCCAAGTTAATTAATAGTTAACATAACCTGAGGCCAACGGTTCAATCTATCTATCTTGTGCCAGCCATCTATATATGGTATAGATATACAGCCAGTCTCCAAGGAGGAATTAAGATGAAGAAAGCCGTTATTTTTCTTATCGGATCATTTGCGGTCGTTTTAATTTTTGTCGCCTTCAGCCGATCAAGCGCCTTGCCTGATCTAGTTGTTGAAAATATAAAGGTTGACGCTTCCGCTCTTAATAAAAATAAGACGGTAAAGATAAAGTACACCGTTAAGAACCAGGGGAAAACCACCGCCGGAAAATCGATCGCCTTCCTTGATATTGCCAGCAACCCCACGAAAGACTTACATCAGTCGATCAAGCAATCTATCCCCTCCCTGCCCCCAAACCAAAGCTATACCACGGAGATCAGCTACCCGATCAAAACTACCGGTGATTTACAGATCAAAGCGACCGCTGATTATAAAAACAAGATCACCGAGGGGAGCGAATTGAACAACAGCAACACGATTAAGTTTTCGGTCGGTTTTGGATTGTAGTAGCTATTCTTTCTTAGTTAGTGATAAGTTAAAGGGGCAATTAATATCTTTTTTATCTTTATCCACGATCCTTATCGTCTTGTCGTCCACCATTAAATAGTAGGCCGTTTTGGCCGGGTGGTCAAAATCGATCTCAATTAAAACAGCCTCCGATTGGCCGGGGCGCCCTTTACTTTTCCGCCATTTACCATAAGCATAATAGGTTTTATCTTTTCCGTTTTCGGCCTCAATGTAGGTTGACTGGATTTTATACTTCCCCGGATCCCCTTCATATAGCGTAAGGGTTTCCCGCAAACCAGGGCAATCAGCGGCAGGGAGCATTCCCTCGTAAACCGCTAAAATACGATCATTAGAAGTAAAAGCCCGATAGAAGAAATAAGCCAGCACGGCCACCGCCAGTAAACCGATCAAAAGAAAGATCGTTTTTTTCATAGCTAAAGCGATTATACGCCTTGATTTATCTTTGTCAAACACTTAAGATTATTGTGTCAGATGAAACATTTTTTTGTTTTAGCTTTTTGTTTGCTGGCTATTTTTCCGTCTCTTGCCATGAATGTCGGCAAGACAGGCGAAGCAGTCGGCTTCCCTTATATCATATATAACTCGACCGACGGCGTTTACTACGGCTTGATCGGCGAAGCAAAGAATTTGCTTGGCCGCGATGAATCTTTTACCCTTGGCGGGCAGGTCATCCCAGCTGGAGGGAACTCGGCTAACTTTATTTTGTCTTTCCCCGATGCTGACGACCGTCATGGCAAAATGTTCCCGCTGGGTTTTGACCTATATGGGGAGTTGGGCGATAAATACCTGGATAGATATTATGGCTTAGGAGGAAATACTCCCAGTTCAGGTTATACGACCTTTAACAACCGTTATAATAAAATGACTTTTAAGTTCACCCGCCCATTTACTCCTAAACTTTTGGGGGAATTCGATGTCTATACTAGTACTAATGATCCCTATTCGATAACCCAAGGACTTAGCCCTATCACTCCTGCCATCATCGCCGATACCAATGACTACGCCGGAACTTCGATTAAACTGCTAGTTGATACCCGCGATCAAAACCTTGACCCGCACACCGGTTTATATTTTATTAACAACCTTGATTTTGGCGTCAGGAATTGCGATTACAAAAAAGTCGGGCTAGATCTAAGGAATTATACCAATCCCATAAATTCCAGCCAGGTCCTAGCTTCTAGATTTATGGTCCAGCAGGCTTTTGGCGATGTTATCCCTCTTTATGAATATCCTTTTTTGGGAGGAAGAGACACCCTCCGCGGTTATACGACTGGCCGTTGGCGGGACAAAGCCGCCGCCCTGCTCAATTTGGAGTACCGTTCTCCTCTTTTTACCGATTGGATACAAGGGGTTTTATTTTATGAAGCGGGCAAAGTGGGGCCAGTTCTCACTGATATCGGCCTTGACCGTTGGCCTAGCGATTATGGTTTTGGGGTTCATCTTATCCTGGGGGATACTATGCTGGTTCGCGGTGATTTTGGCTTTGGCTCCGAAGGGATGAACGCCTACTTCTTCTACGGCCAGGCCTTTTGATCAAACCTCAAAATAAAGGCAAAGGTGTTATAATAAAATCACTATGAAAAACAAGCTTCTTAAGGTCTTTCTTGTTACTATTTGCTTATTAAGTTTTTTTTCCTGCGTCTGCTGGGCTGACCCCCAACACGAGCCACCAAAAGTTAAATATGAAAAAGCAAAAATCATAGAAGCTGAAAAAATCGAACTCGATGATCCTACTGGTACACAATTCAAGGAAATACATCAACAAGTCACATTGAAGATATTATCCGGCAAGCTAAGGGGAAAAACTGTCACGCTTGATCATATCGCTTCGGGAGGGATGGTCGGGCAAAACCTTAAGCTCAAAAACGGCGACAAAGTCATTGTTTATGTGGAGGAAAAGCCGACAAGAGCAGAAAGCCCCGATGGTTCGCCATTGATCCATATCAACGGTTACGCCAGAAGCTCTCCTCTCCTCTGGCTGGCCGTTATCTATGGGTTGATCCTGGTGGTCATCGGGGGAAAGAAAGGCTTAAGATCATTAGTCAGCCTGGCCTTGACCATCGCAATAATTTTCTTTGTCCTTTTCCCTTTAACCCTCCGGGGATTTAATCCTCTACTGGTTTCTATTGCCATCTCCGGAGTGATCTCCTTGCTGACATTTAGAATTATTGGGGGAAGGACAACCAAGGCCCTAAGCGCGGCCATCGGTACGCTGATCGGCGTGGCGATCGCAGGGATCTTAGCTACTGTGATCGGCAAGATGATCCATCTTTCCGGTTTAAGCTCAGAAGAATCGATGATCTTGTTGTACTCAATGGACCTGAAGATCGATTTTCAGGGGCTTCTCTTCAGCGGCATCTTGATCGGCGCGCTCGGCGCGGTGATGGATGTGGGAATGTCGATCGCTTCAGCCATTGACGAAGTGAGAAAGGTCCATCCGGAGGCAAATTTCACCAACTTGTTCCAGGCGGGGATGAATGTCGGCCGTGATATAATGGGAACAATGTCTAACACCTTGATCCTGGCTTATACCGGCTCCGCCCTGCCGCTCCTGCTCCTGTTTATCGCCGATAATATGTCTTTTACCAAGATAATCAATATGGAATTGGTAGCCGAAGAGATCGCCCGGGCATTAGCGGGAAGCATTGGCCTGGTATTATGCATTCCGGCCACGGCGTTGGTTGCCGCCGCAATGTACGCCAGGAATTCCCAATCTCACAGCTTTCCAAAAGAGTGGCTGAAAAAATGAATAAGGTATCTCTAACTCAGATGGCTTTGGGACAAAGCGGCGAGGTAGTTGAACTCCTCGGAGGAGCTGGGCTGATTCGCCGGTTAGAAGCTATGGGGATCAGGATCGGATATCAGATCAGGAAGATCAGCTCCCAATTCATGCGCGGGCCCATTACGGTCAAAGTAGGACAGGTCAGTTTAGCCCTGGGCTATGGCATGGCAAATAAAGTAATGGTTAAAATAGATAAATGAAAAAAATCTTATTGATCGGCAACCCTAATGTCGGGAAAAGTGTTTTCTTTTCTCGTTTAACCGGTACCCAGGTGATCGCTTCTAATTATCCCGGCACAACTGTTGAATTAACCCGCGGGTACATGCTGGTTAATAATGAAACATATGAAGTGATCGACATCCCGGGAACTTATACCCTCTGCCCAACCTGTAAGGCCGAGGAGGTCGCCTGCGAGCTGATAAAAAGCGGGGATCTGGTCATCAATATTGTTGACGCCACCAACCTGGAAAGGAACTTATACCTTACCCTTGAACTGATGGAACAAAAGGCACCGGTAATAGTAGCGTTGAACATGTGGGATGACACTAAACACCGAGGCATCCATATTGACGTGAAACAACTAGAAGAATGGTTGGGTGTGCCGGTCGTGGCAACTACCGCCGTGACAGGGGAAGGATTTGTCCGGCTGATCGAACGGATCCCTGAGGCTCGCACGCCAATGGTCAGGGCTCACAGCCTGGAGGATCGCTGGAAAGATATCGGTAATATTATTACCAAAGCGCAGCACCTTGAACACCGCCATCACACATTTTGGGAAAGGATCCAAGACTTGACGATCAAGCCAAAAACAGGCATCCCTTTCGCGCTACTGGTCGCCTTCATTTCGTTTAATTTTGTCCGCTTTATCGGCGAAGGGCTGATCAATTACCTGGCTAATCCTTTTTTTATAAGTATCTGGCAGCCACTGCTAATGAAACTCAGCGCGCTTCTGGGCCACGGCGGGATAATCCACAATGTCCTAGTGGGCAAATTAATCAATGGCAACATTGATTATGTCCAGTCCTTTGGTGTGTTAAGCACCGCCTTCTACGTGGAATTCGCTATGGTCCTTCCTTATATCGTTGCTTTTTACTTTTTACTTGGCATCCTAGAAGACTCTGGTTATCTACCGCGGCTGGCGATCCTGATGGACAACCTTATGCACCATGTTGGACTGCACGGTTTCGCAATCGTGCCGACGCTGCTGTCATTTGGCTGCAATGTACCAGGAATACTAGCCACCAGGATATTAGAAAGCAAACGGGAAAGATTTATCGCTTCGACCCTGATTTCGATCGGCGTTCCTTGCGCAGCGCTGCAAGCCATGATCATTGGCGTGCTAGGCAAGCATGGCGGCTGGCCGGTGTTGGCTGTCTATACTATCCTGGCTTTAACTTGGCTGGTTCTTGGCTTATTGCTCAACTGGCTGACTCCCGGATTCAGCCCAGAGCTGTTGCTCGAGATCCCGCCTTACCGTTTTCCCCCGGTCAGGTTGTTAATAAAGAAGACCTGGTGGCGGATCAAGCAGTTCATTAGAGAGGCTGTGCCAGTGGTCACCGCCGGTGTATTGGCGGTAAATATCCTCTATCTTTTAAATGTTTTTGATTTTATCGCCTCGCTGACCGCCCCAATTGTCAGCGGGCTACTAGGCCTGCCCAAGGAAGCGATCGCCGCGATCGTTATCGGCTTTTTGCGGAAGGATGTAGCGGTAGGAATGCTTGCTCCTCTCTCCTTAAGCATCAAACAATTGATTGTCGCCTCGGTCGTGCTTTCCATGTTTTTCCCGTGCGTCGCCACCTTTGTCATCATACTCAAAGAGCTGGGTTGGAAGGATATGCTAAAATCCACCGGCATAATGATCCTCACTTCACTGCTGGTGGGGGGGCTGGTTAACTTATTTTTGCGGTTTTAATTGCGGCCACGTCAACCACGCTGCCGGCGCCGACCGAGATGAATTTGTCCCTGTATGCCGCCTTGAATTGCCTGATCGCCTTTTCCCCGGAGCAGTGGCAGGGACCGGCATAAGCCATTCCAAGGCATTTAAATTCGGTAATTATTTTCTTTATTTCCGAAGTGCTTTTCGTATAAAGGTGGAAACCGCCTAACACCGCCAGGATCGGCCTGTCCAGTTTTTTCTTTACTGTCTTGATGATCTCGATGATACCTGGATGGGCACAACCAGTAATAATAATCAGACCCTTCGAAACATCAATAATTAAAGATTGTTCTTTAATTCCCTCGCCAAGTTCTCCACTACTGTAGATGTCCTTGGCAATCCTGGTAAAAGTTTTGATCCCGACGCATTTCGCTCCGGTAGCCTTGATCTCATTCCGGTAGGCCCGGGAAAAAGAGGCCGGAACAAATACTTTCACTTTATGATTTATATTTAAAAAACCAAACAATCCGCCGGTATGGTCCCAATGGCTATGGGAGATAAAGATCTCCGTGACTGATCTGGGAGAAACGCGCAGCGCTTTCAGGTTGGACAGAAGAACATCCGCTTTCCCACCGGTATCAAAAAGGATGTTTCGGCCATGGTATTTTACGAGGCAGGAAAATCCCCAGGCGGGTTTAAATCCTTTTTGAACGGTATTATTATCGTAAATGATTTTTATTGCTGCCATTATTATGCCTTTAACAAATAATCAGCTATGGCCTTATACAAAGCGTTGACCGCCAGGATCGAGCAGTGCAAATGTTCTTTCGGAATTTCAGCTAACCCTTTGATCACTTGTCCCGCTGATATCGCAAGAGCTTTATTCACTGTTTGATTAACTGCTAAACTGGCAGCCATTGCCGCGCAGGCCCTGGTCGAATCACACCCTTCAGTATAATACTTTACTTCAATGATCTTGTCGTTTTCAATGGCCAGATAGAACTCCATCTCTTCCCCGCACAAACCTTTCACGTATGAAGAACTGGTCGGGCCGTTCATCCGGCCGTAAAATCTATCCATGGCACAACCTCCGCCGGGCAGAGAGCGGCAGATCCGCAGGAAAAACGGAAACAAATTCCGCCGCTCTGTCCGTCAGCACAAAAACCGGGATCGAACGGGAAAGTTTAAGCTTGGCTATCGGCTCTAGTGCTTCCCTAACGCCGGATGAGGCACAACTCCAAACCAGATCAGCATATTCCCCGATAACGGCAATTTTATCGGCCCCAACCCCCGTGGTACAAACCACTAAAGTTGTGATCGCCGCCCCGGATTCTTTTTCCAAACAGCATAATTTCTTCAAATCACCAGCCGCAGCTCCGCTGATGGTCACGGCGATCTTTTTATAACCAGTTTTGATGGCGGCTTCAACCCCAGCAACCTGATCGATCATCCCTTTTCTGGAAACTATCCGGCAACCGAGGCGTTTGAGTTCCTTCTGTATCCCTCTGATCGGAGTAGTAACTACTAAACTATTAAGGCGGGCGCCGATTCCCTGGACAACCTCCGGCCGATCAGTGATCACCGTACCGGCCCCTTCGCAAACGACGACCGCGGCTTCGATCATCTTTTTTTTCAACGCGAACATCATCATCTCGGAAGCGCCGTACGGGATGGCAACTTCATTACTGATCAACTTTCTTTTACCAGTAAACAAACCGAAATCCCTGATCTTTGACTCGATCGCTTCTTTGATCGCTCGTTTAAGCGCTTCCTTATCATCGCCTTTCAAACCGGCAAATCCTTTGTATAAATGTCGAGCCAGGGGACAGTGGGTTAAAGTTGGCTCGGACACCTCGATCACTTTGCCGCCCGAGATCATTACCTGGGAAGAAAAATATTTCATTATATGGAAGTCTCTCTCCGTAAGGCCTAACATTTATCCCTCTTTAAGTTTTTTCCAAATTTTCACAAGTTCTCTTTTTATGGGACCATCATCATATTCTACAATAGTTTTCCCGGCAACCATTGACTCGACAACTCCCTTATCAAACGCTATTTTACCGTTAACCGGGATCCCGTTGTCTGTGCAAAACCGCTCAATTTGACCGGTCATCTCCGGGTTTAGGTCATATTTATTGATCACCAGACTGACCGGAACATTAAAATGCCGCGCGACTTCTATCACTCTTTGGGCATCGTGAAGACCGGACAAGCTCGGCTCGGTAACAATCAGCGCGCAGTTGACCCCCGTTAAAGCGGCGATCACCGGACAACCGATCCCCGGCGGTCCGTCGATGATCACATAATCCAATTTATCACGCTTGGCAATATCCCTGGCAATCTGCCTGATCTTTGCCACCAGCTTGCCGGAATTCTCTTGGGCAACCCCCAATTTCGCGTGGACAAACGGGCCATGATTAGTATCGGACATGAACCATTCCCCCGCGATATTATCTTCCATTCGTATCGCTTTAACAGGACAGATGCGACTGCACAAGGCGCACCCCTCGCAGGAAAACGATTCGATCGAATAATCGGATTTTATCACCTTAAACCGGCAGACTTCGATACACTTACCACATTTATTGCAAAGCGCTTGGTCAATAACGGCGGTTCGACCGCTTCTAAATTCATGCCGCTCTTTAATTGTCGGACGCAATAACAGGTGCAGGTCGGCGGCGTCAACATCGCAGTCAACCATAACTTTGTTTTGAGCTAAAGCGGCAAGCGACGCGGCCACCACTGTTTTGCCTGTCCCGCCCTTTCCGCTAATAATGACTATTTGCTTCATTGAAAAGTTCCTGGAATTTCTGTTTGTATTCCGGTAGTATCTTTATAAGCGTTTCCCCTTTTGAATATGCCTGGGCTATCTCTTTTTTAAAGGGGATCCGCATCAGCACAGGAATATTTTCTGACGCGCAATATTCCTCGGTCTTATTATTTCCCAGATCAGAGCGATTAATAACCACGCCAAACGGGATCTTAAGTTGGCGCAGGACCTCGACCGCTAAAATTAAATCGTTCAAGCCAAAAGGGGTCGGCTCTGTAACCAGCAGGCAAAAATCGCTCCCCTTCACCGCGGCAATGACTGGACATGATGTCCCCGGCGGAGCGTCAATAATGACCGTTCTGGCGGGATCAAGATGAGTTTTAACTTGCCTAATTAGCGGCGGAGCCATCGTTTCGCCAACATTGAGACAGCCCTGAACAAATTGTAAATCGTCCCTTTTCCCCGTTTCGATCCGACCAATCTCCCGCTCTTTCTCTTTTATTGCTTGTTTTGGGCAAAGCAGGGCGCAAGCTCCGCAGCTGTGGCAAAGTTCGGGAAAGATCAATACTTTATTTTTGGCAACGACCATGGCGTGGTATTCGCATACTTCGGCGCATTGGCCGCAATAGTCACAGTCGCTTTCGTCCACTACCGGCACGAGCACGGAAGCTTTTTCGGTTTTTTCAACTTCCGGCTTGATAAAAATATGGGCGTTCGGCTCTTCCACGTCACAATCCAAGAGCTGGACATTATTTAGCGACAGCGCGAGGTTAACGGCGACCGTGGTCTTCCCTGTCCCCCCTTTGCCTGAAGCGACCGAGAGTATCATGTTTTCCTCTCCGCCGCATAGACCAGCTGGCAATGCCCCTCCTGGCGGTTTACCGTAAAGTTATGTTCTTTCAAATATTCGCCAACTATCGAAAAATCGCCGCACCGCTCCTCATGTTCTCTCCCTTCGTCCCGATGGATCTGCCTGACAACCTCAAATCCTTCCCGATTAAAATCGGCGATCACTAGCTTACCAGAGCAGACCCTGATCATTTCGGCCAGGACAGCGAAAGGATTTTCAAAATGATGGAAAGCGTTGACGGAAACAACCGTGCCAAAGCTTTGGTCGGGGTACGGCAGCTGCGCCGCGTCACGGACAACAAATCCGATCTTCTCCAAAACCCCTTCGGCCGCCGCATTCAAGCGCGCGAATTCCTGCTCTGCCACCGAATTATCAATGGTTAAAACCTTACCGGTATTCTTAGCCAGTAATACGGTCATGTGCCCCTTGCCGGTCCCGATTTCCAGCACCGGTTTCGTTAGCGGTAAGCACCGCTCTAAGATAAAATCGCGGCTAGCGTCCTGGTCATAACCGTATTGCTTATAAAGCTGTTTCCGCTCCAGCATTTCTTCACGATTGCTCTCGATTTGTTTTTTATCAATGATCATTTTTTATCGCGCTTCCGGCCTCCGTCGCCTGGTTTCCACTTCATCCATTGACTTTGTTTCCGGCCGCACGACATCATAAGCCGAATAGGCTTTTAATGGCTTGAATAATTCTTTGATCTTTGATAGTTCTTTCGGTGAAAGAGGTTTGATTGGACAAGGACGCAAAGGCGTATTAATTTCTACCTCAACCGGATTTATCTGCTTCGCCAGGTTTGCCAAATCAGCCGCATGATCTTTATTCTGTGGCACAAACATGATCTGCAGCGCCAGTTTGCCTGGATATTCTTCAATAAATCTTCTTATCCCTTCAAGGATCATGTAAAAAGTGATGCCATTGGTGGGCTGATTGATAATTCTAAAAATTTTTTCATTTGGCGCGTCCAGCTTAGCTATAATCCGATCGGCCCGACCAAGTTCCCTTCTCACCTGCGGATCATGCAACAGGGAAGAGTTAGTCAGGACCGCTACCGGCTTGCTGAATCGCCCTTTAATCTGGTCAATGACTTCGCCCAGGTTTAGCGCTAGTGTTGGCTCCCCCGTTCCGGAAAATGTAATGTAGTCAATCCCCATCCGAGGCAGAGTTTCCAATTCTTTAACCAACTCCGCTGTCGGCACAAAAACCTGGCGTTTAATGATATGCCTGATCGTTTTACCAAGCTGGCAATAAATACAGTCGAACGGACACGATTTCTCTCCAGAAACCAGATCAATGCCCAATGACCGCCCCAAACGCCAGGACGGGACCGGGCCGTAGATATGCTTCATTTTATATCTTCCCCGCCGCATCCTGCGCCGCCAGAACTAGGGGATACATGGTCGGGGCCGCCGTCAAATGCGGATGGGTCGCCATCTGCAGCGTCTCCAGTTCGGTGCAGGAGACCCGTTTCTGTATCGCCATCCCGATGATATTAATGATCTCCCCAGCCGACATCCCGCCTGCTACCTGCCCCCCCATCAGAATACCCGACTGCTTGGAGAAAATAAGCTTGACCGTTGTTTTCCCGGCGTTAGGCATGGCCGCAGGGTGTTTATTGGGAGCTTCCGCGCGGCCAACGACGATCTCAAACCCCTCTTTTTTCGCCGCGGCTTCGGTCAGGCCGCCGGATCCGAGCACCAGCCCGTCAACCCAGGTGGAATAGATAGCAATGGTCCCTTTATTCTCCCGGACAACCTTTAACTGGTAGAGGTTGGATCCCGCCACTCTGGCCTCCGCCGTGGCGGTAGATGCTAGCATGACAGGCAGATCCTTGCGGGTAAAAAAGTCCCTTTTTCCAACGCAGTCGCCGACGGCAAAAATATCCGGGTCCATGGTCCGCATGTATTCATCCACCCAGATCCCTTTCCCCTTCCCCAGATCAATACCGGCTTCCTTTGCCAGTTTCGTGTTCGGCCTTGCACCAATCCCCAAAATGATCAGATCCGCCAGTATCCTAGTTTTATCGGACAAAAGAACCTCGGTCGTCCTGTCCTGGCCTATGATCTCTTCGACTTTCTTGCCAAGCAGCAGCTTGACCCCTTTAGCTTGAAGTTTCTCTTCGACCATTTTTCCGAACTCTTCGTCAAAAGAGTTCATGAGTAGATGCGGAAAAAGCTCGACCAAACAGACATTCAAGCCTTTAATATTCGATAATTCATCCGCGAATTCAATGCCAATAAACCCGCCGCCGATGATCAGAACGTTTCCGGCTTTTCCCAGCACCTCCTTGAGCCCCTTCAGGTATTCCAGCCCTTTATAGATCGGATAAACCCCTTTCTTATCGATCCCCTTGATGGGCGGAATGATGGGATCCGAACCAGACGCCAGGATTAATTTTTCATATGTTAAGGTTTGACCACCCTTGATTTTAACGGTTTTCCCCTGACGATCAACGGCGATCACCTCATCCACCATCACGGCAATCTTGTTCTTTTCCAGGGGGGCACCTCCCATGATATTATCCTCGGGTTTTTGCAAGGTCTGGAACATATATGGTATACCGCAAGGGACAACCCCTTGCCCGACACTTTTTATCAACATGATCTTCTTGTCCGGATAATATTTCCGCGCAGTAACCGCGCTGATAATCCCGGCCGGTCCGCCGCCAACGACAATGACATCAAACTTTTCACTATTCATTTTCTTTTTCTCCTTTCTATTATTTATTAGGCGCCCCTGATCAAGGTGTTAGCAACGTGTGGTTTAGCCGCCACCACCATTTCTTCTAATTTTTCGCGGGTATGCGGTTTAACGCTTCTTAGCGCTTCATCCCAGGCATGATCGGGTGCGAACTGCTGGAGCACTAATTTATCGGCCCCGGCAAGATGTTTTGCGATATCGGTAATATCCGTTTTTTGCAGCATGGTCGGCACCACGGTTGTGCGAAATTCATAAGGGATCCCGCTCTCCATAATAAGCCTGATGCTCTGTTTTATCTTGCCTAGATCCGTTCTTGATCCGGAAAGACGATTATACCTTTCATCCAAGGGTCCCTTGATATCCATCGCGATATAATCAACCAGTTGATCGTCTATGGCCGTTTTTAAACACTCCGGGTCCGTCCCGTTGCTGTCTAATTTTACTTGAAAGCCGTTGGCCTTGATTCGCCTGATAAATTCAAAGAGGCCCTTATTCTTATGCAGGCAGGGCTCCCCGCCGGTTAAACATATTCCGTCCAAAAAGTCCTTATGCTCGAGCAGGAACCGTTCGATGCGTTCCAATGGTATAGTTTCGCATTCCTGCGGTTTTTCGATAAAGCCGGCATTGTGGCAAAAAGGACAGCGGAAATTGCACCCGGCCACATACAAGGTGGAGACCACCTTGCCGTCCCAATCCAGGAAAGACGTTTCAATAAAGCCTTTTATCTCAAGGTCCATTACCCTAATCTCCCTTCTAACCAGCCATCTTTAACATTATCTCGCTTATCAAAAGCCGAAACATACGGCTTGATATCCAACAGCGGGCTACCGTCAACAATATCTATGTTTTTTACATACAGTATATTGCCTTCTCTTTTTACAAGCTTAACCGTAGATATCCCGATATGATTCGGCCGGTGAGGATGGCGCGTGGCAAATACTCCGTGGAGCTTGTTATCCAGATAAGGTTTAACTTTTAGCCGCTCGTCTTTGATCTGATGAAAATAGTAAACCAGAATAATGTGGGAAAATTGTTCGATCCCGTCTAATCCTTCCGCATATTCCGGCAATACTTCTACTCGACCCTCTGTTTCTGATTTGTAGGCCTGAATCGGCGCCTCTGCCTTGTTTATAAACGGCGAATTGACGATGCCAATCTGCTTTAGTTCTATTTTCATCCCTTGGAAATCGCCCCGACCGGACAGACATCAACACAGCTGCCGCACTCCGTGCATTTTCCGCTATCTATCCGGAACTTATCTTCATCCGGCACGATCGCCTCCGCCGAGCATTGAGAAACACATGCCCCGCAGCTAATGCATTTTTCCTTATCAATTATATAAGCCATTTTCTGTGCCTCCTTTCTTTTTAGCTAAGACTAAAGCTTTCGCGCTTTAGTTAGCCAGCCATTTCTAATAGATCGCCAAGCTCGCCGTTCAACCTCTGCTCGTCCTTGAAACCGGAGATCCGACCAACCTCTTCCCCTTTAGCAAACATAATCATAGAGGGAATGCTCATAATCTGATGCTTATCAGCTATCTCCTTATTTTCTTCGGTGTTTAATTTAACGACCTTCAATTTTCCCTGGTATTGTTCGGCTGCTTTTTCTAGGATCGGGGCGATCATTTTGCACGGCCCGCACCATGGGGCCCAAAAATCAACTAGGACCGGCCGGGAGCTTTGTAAAACCTCGGCCGCGAAATTTTGGTTGGTAACTTCTTGTATCTCGCTCATCTAGCACCTCCCTGGCCAAAATGGCCGGAAACCGACGGCCCCGACATTTCCTGAAGCTGGCCGGCCTTAAAATCAGCGATCGCTTGCTTAACTGTGCCAGCCGCTCCGGTAAAAACCTTGATTTTTAACGCGGCCAAGGTCTGATAAGCGTTCGGCCCGACATTACCGGTCACTACTGCCCCTACTCCTTCTCCGGCAACTAGCTGGGCCGACTGGATTCCTGCCCCGCCGGAAGCAGAACCGCTAGGATTAACGATCTTTTTAACCTCCAAGTTGTCGAGGTTAATTATCAGGAATTTTTCGCACCGGCCAAACCTGGGATCGATGGCCGAATCCAAACCATCTCCGGTCGAAGTCACACATATTTTCATATCTCCTCCTTAATGGCATCCGCCGCCGGCACCATGGTCTCGGCAAGCATCCAATCCTCCTAAGGTATTATTTAATAAATCATTAATGGCGGGCTGCACTTTGCCGGAATAACCAAAGACTTGCACCCCAGCGCTGGCGAACTTCTGCTGCGCCCCCATCCCCATCCCACCAGCAATAACGTGCGTTACCTTATGTTTGAGGATCTCATCAACAGCAACACAACCGCCACCTCCATGCTGGGCAGTATTCGGGACAACGCTCGTACCGATGATCTTCTTCTGTTCCTGGTCAATATCGGCCAGAAGAAAATATTTACACTGGCCAAAATGCGAGCAGACTTCTCCGTCAAGACCGCTCATATCTTCTAAAACAACTCCAACTTTCATTTTTACTTTTTCTCCTTTTCGATCTCCGCTAAGCGCGCGTTAATCTCGTCGCGCTCCGCCTTGAGCGATTCAGCTTCATCTTTGGCGCCAAACAAACCAATGCCCAACCTGCGCCAAAACCCTCTGCCGCGTCCACCCCTAGCCCCACGGCCAAACGGGACACAACCACCCCTGCCCCAGCCTGTCCCTTGGCCTTCTCCTCTCGGACCAGTTCGATCTCCTCCTGGCATAACTATTCACCTCCTCTAAATCTTCTGCAGCTAAAACCTCTTGGCGAAACAATGTGCTCCCCGCCGGCGATCCGTATAGCTTTGGATCGGGTGATCGCTTCAATAACTTTTTTTCGGCCGGAATAAAGGAGGCGCTGGACCGTTCCCCGGGAGATATTCATTTTCTTGGCCGCCTCTTCCTGCTCCAATCCTTCCTGATCACACAATCTCATCGCTTCAATCTCATCCTGGCCAAGCTCTACGATCTCCAAGTCCGACAAAGGGACTGCCCTTGGCTTATAAAATGTATCTCCGGTAAATGGCCGGCAATGCCGCCATTTTCTGGGTCGAGGGCTCATCTCCCTCTCCTCTGATAATCGTATACGTGCATATGCACATTATACACCCAAACAATCCCACCCGTCAAACATAATTTATTTATGGGAATTCAATGATGCAGTTTTGTCATTCCCCACATAAAGAGGATGCCCAATATAAAAAGGACAAAAGCTTGGTTGGCCTTGTTGTTATCCTTTTCTTTGTGCAGTTCCGGGATCAGATCCGAAGCCGCGATGTAAATAAATCCGCCCGCGGTGATCGGTAAAAGCGCCGCCGCCAACCCGGCAATGATAGAAGAAAGATAAAAACCGATCACTCCCCCCAACACCGCCGTTAAAGCGGACAACAAATTGTAGAACAGTGCTCGCCCCTTAGAAAAACCGCCGTAGACCAGCACCCCGAAATCCCCCAACTCCTGCGGAATTTCATGAGAAGCGACTGCGATACTGGTCGCGATCCCCAAAGGAATGCTAACGATAAAACTAGCGGCGATCACCAGCCCGTCAATAAAGTTGTGAACGCCGTCGCCAAAAAGATTTAGATAGGTAAAATTGTGGACGTCGCACTTCCCCTCGTGGCAGTGGCGCCAGTAAAGGAGCCGTTCCATCAGAAAAAAGAGAGAGAAGCCGATCAGGGTGTAGACAAAGGCTTCTCCTGGCTTGAGCGTTTCCAGCGACTCCGGCAACAAGTGGAGGAATGCGCCGCCAGCCAGTGCTCCGGCGGAAAAACCAACCAGCATCAGGAGGATCTGCTTGAGCACCTGGTCCTTCAGGGCCAAGGTTAACACCCCTGCTAATGAGAGTAAGCTTATTATTAGCGTGCTGACAATTATCCAACCTAGGATCATGCCGGTATTATAACATAAGCATCGCCAATAAATTTGCTGCCATTGAGATGTTCGATTAATTCTCCTAAGGAAAAGGCTGGAGTATCTTCTGTGTGGTTACGGGGTTTTTCTTAATAATTATATTAAGCAGCAGCGGCACCGATAAAGTGGTCAGGAAAGCGACCAGCACCAGGATGGAAAACTGGGCTTGATTGATGATCCCCATCTGCAGCCCGATCACTGCCAACACCAGCTCTACCGTCCCCCTCCCATTCATGCCGACCGCCATGATTAAAGAACCAACCCGATTAAAACGGTTGGCCATTGCCCCAAGATATATACCACAAAATTTCCCAAAAAAGGCGGCCAGGATTAGCCAGAAGAGCAGCCAGCTATGCGTCAGCAGCACCTGAAAGTTCATCTTAAAAGCAATGCTAATGATAAAGATCGGACCGAGAAAACCATGGGTTATGGCTAGAAACCGGTCGTTCATCTTGCTAAAGAGCGAAGCACTCATGATCTCTTCCCGGACAAAAAGGCCGGCCAGGTAAGCTCCGAGGATAAAAGGGAGGTTAATTAGTTCGGCCAGAAAAGCAAAAGAGAAACCGACCAATAAAGCAAAAGTAAATCCTTTGCCGCGGCGGGTTTTGAAGTAGTGGGATATCCGCGGAAAAAGCAGGTATCCGACGGTTAAGATGATGGCGAAAAAAAGTGTAACTTCCAGCGCAGTAAAAACAAGATCGCTGATCTCGAAAGATCCTCGCTGGAAACCTTTAATGATCAATGAAACTATCAGGAAAGAGAACAGGTTGTCTACGATAGCCGCGGCCATCATGTGATAGCCGAGCAGGGTCTTCATCAACTTCAAATCGCTTAAAATGCGCGACTTGGTCACCATTGAAGTTCCAGAGATTGCCGCTCCGATCAGCAGGGCCTGCGGCCAAGTGCAACCAAACAATAGACTCGCCAGAATGCCAAAGCAGAAAGGAAAAATGGTCCCCAGACCGCCGATCAGGATCGATTTGGCCGCTATTTTCTGTATCAGGCGCGGGTTAGTTTCCAATCCAGCGTAAAACATCAGGAAAAACATTCCTAGCTGGGCAAGAATATTAATCTCTGGAGAAGGGCGGACAATATTTAATACTGTCGGGCCAATAATTATCCCGGCAATTAATTCACCAATGATCAATGGGATGCGAAAACGCTCCAAAAATATTGCCACGCTCCAAGCAACAGCGACCAGAAAGAGGATGTTAAAAAGTGGGGCGTGTATAACCGTGCTGATATTAGTAATCATTATTTAACTGCCGCGACTTCCTTTGACAATGCCCATCGGGCCAGTGATAACCCGTCCGGTAGCTGCCAAACTTAAGCCTGCCAAGCAATCTCCCGATTATCCAATCCTAACATAAAGCCTAGGATATTCAAGCCGCGTCTGGCCTTCCCTCTTCCAGCTCCTAATAATTATAACGGCAGTTTGATATAGGCCCCGATACTTGGTAAAAGCGTCCAGTTAGGATCAGCTCCTGCTGTCGTGTCATAGTTGATCAGGGTGAACGCGGCCCCGACAGTAACTTTATCATTGACCTCCTGTTCCAACGCGTACTGCAGGTTAAGGTCAAAAGCCAAATCAGAATTAACTGTCATCTTTTTTGCGGTCGCCCCCACTCCCCAGTTGCCGATAAAATAGTCGGCGTAAAGCTGATATGTTGACCCAGAAGCCCCGCTTCCCGCGGTAGCGCAAAAATCGACCGCTCTCCCCTCTCCCAGATCGAACCCCAACCCGCCCCCCATCGCTCCCCAGGTTGTATTCGCGTATAAATATGGCGTAGCGGCAAAAATCGAAGAACTCATACTAACCAACAAACAAACCAACAAACCAACGAACAAACTTTGTCTTTTCATTTTCTCCCCCTTTTTTAATGTATAAGCCGTTAACCAGAATATCCCTAAAATGATCAAAATCCCGGCGATCCCAGCCATTGACGTCGACAATCCCCCCTCCGGTAAATATTTTAGCCCGTAACCGGCCATTATCGCTTGGCCTTCAACCCCTTTTTCCGCGAAACCAAGCTTTTCGGAAATAAAATCAAGGCCGTCAGGATGGGTCGAAGCAAAGAAAGAAGCCAGGATCGCGATAACTATAGAAACCCAAAATAGTTTTTTCATGGTTAGCCCTCCCCCCTAACCAGCTGGCGGAAAAGATTGATCAGCGCGAAAGAGATCAGCGCTTCCGCCAAGCCAATAACCATATGGACTTTAACCATAGCAGGAATGACGATCGCGAACGGGATCGTACCTGATATCCCTAACTCTAAAGCGCAGGCAAAGGAGGCTAAAACTACCGCCAGCCAAGCAGAAGCAAGGATCGCCAACCATTCTGGCGCTATTTTTTTTAGGTAATAATATATATAGTACGCAACGATCGCACCAAAGAGCGACATATTAATAATGTTCGCCCCGATCGCTAAGAGGCCGCCATCGGCAAAAAAGAGCATCTGCACCGCTAGCACTACAGCAATAACGATCGCCCCGGCAAAAGGGCCAAGGATGACTGAAGCAAAAATCCCGCCGATCAAGTGACCCGACGTCCCTCCGCTGACCGGAAAGTTAAACATCTGCCCGGCAAAAACCAGCGCCGCCACCATTCCCATCTGGTAGATCGTCCTCTCCCCATCCCCGGTCAAAACCCGCCTCACCCCGCCAATCACATTTTTGGCTCCATTTCCCGCCGCCGCCAAAGCCGCTGCCGGTTGCAGCGCGGTCACCGCCTCTCTCACTTTCGCGACACAGAACCCCATTACCAGCACCGCCGCCCCCAGCAACCCTGCCGATGTTTTTGGATCAAGGAACCCATTGGGAATATGCATCTTTTTCTCTCCTTTCTAAAATAGTGCTACGTTTACTAGAATAGTAACACTTAGTTGAATCTCCGTCAATGATGCTGTACGATATTAGCCATGACCAAAAGATTTGGCGTTTCAATCCCTGATGAGCTGCTGGCCAAGCTCGATAAATTAGCGAAGAAAAAAGGCTACAGTAACCGCTCTGAGGTTTTGCGCGACCTGGTCCGCGACCGGTTCGTTGAAGAAGAGTGGACAGAAGGCCAAGGCGAAGTCGTTGGAACGGTTACACTAGTTTATAACCATCATTCTCACGACTTATCCGACAAACTAGCCGATTTACAACATTCCCATTTCAAAAATATCGTTTCCACCACTCACATTCACCTTGACGAACACAATTGCCTCGAGGTTCTTGTCGTCCGCGGTAAAAGCAAGCAAGTTAGAGAGATCGCCGACCGCCTGATCTCGACCAAAGGGGTTAAGCACGGGAAACTGGTTATGACCTCAACTGGAAAGGGGTTAGATTAGGCGCTCTTTAGCAGCAGCCAGATTGGTCAATATCTTCCTGGCTAACAACTTCTTTTCCTGCCTCTTTCAACGTCTTATTTACGACATCATAGAAAATACTGGTACAGCAATTACCGGTCGGATTAAGCAGATAACACTTACAAATCGGCTTTTTTCTATAAGCTCCGACGATCTCCTTCCAGCTCTTTTTCCCCGCCATGACTTGTTCTCTTACTTGTTCAAAAGTAATATTATTGCAATAACAGGCAACTTTCTTTGCCACGCCTGTCTTGTACCAAAGCGGCACTTTTATATCTTCCGCTTTAAAAACTGGTTTTCCCTTTTTGCCAAAATATGAGACGGGGCATTCACTATCCATGCAAAGAAAATACTTATCATCCTTAACAATTTCAGGCTGCTTATTGGGCTTCAGCATATTGCTCACCAAAGGGATAGTCACTTCAATCGAATTTTTCCCGCAAACCGGACACTTAAGCGTCTCGCTCCTCTTGTCCCCGCTACAACTACAACTGCAGCCGCACTCATTACTCATAAAAATAGTCTCCTTTAGTTTATTATTTGTTCTCTTCGCTTATCCAGGTTTTTATCTGTTCCAATCTAGGCAAAGGTTTACCGGAATGTTTAACTTTTTCATTAATAACTAGGCCTGGCGTTGACATGACATACTTTGCCATTTCGGCGTAATCAGCAACTTTTATTATATTGGCCTGAATATTTAATTCCTGCAAAGCTTGTTTGACGCGCCGTTCCATATCCTGGCAATTGGCGCAGCCGGGGCCCAAGACTTTAATTTCCATAACACTCACCTCCCGCTTAACGAAGATAGAACAGCATACCGATGCCTATAAGAACGAATAACGCCCCGCTGATCTTGTGGGAATAATATGATAGTTTCCCGACCCGTTGCGACTTTAAAATAAACTCGGCCATCCCGGTAGAAACACCGACCAGGAAGATCAAGACGGTATGCGCTAAAGCATAAACAAAAAGCAGGGAGGTGCCGTAAAGAATATTCTGTTTTGAGGCGACAAAAGTCAGGATCAACGCTAAAACCGGCGTGGCGCAGGGGGAAGATGCGACACCAAATAGCATCCCGAGCAGGAACGCGCCAATCAAACCTTTTTGCTCGGTTTTAACCATCTTAGGCGTTGGTATCTGGAATTTTAACCATCCCATCATCTGCAGTCCCATCACGATCGCAACGGCCGCGAGAATATATTTCCAAAAACCGCCAACATCGCCAAGCAGTGTTCCCATTAGGGAAGCAATCGCTCCCAAAATGGTAAAGGTGATAGAGAGGCCAATAACGAAAGCCAGGGAAAATTTGAACGATTTTTTTACATCGCCTTCGGCATAGCCGCCGACATAGCTGATGACCAGCGGGATAGTGAATAAAACGCAAGGGCTAAAAGACGAGATCAGCCCGGCAATGAAAACGCTAAAATAGGCGATGATCGGGTTTGACAGGTCCATTACTTGTTCAAATCCTTGACCGCTTTCAAGATGTCGTCTTTGCTCATCCCGCCTTCGCTTTTGGCTCTCGGTTTTCCGTGTTTATCATAAAAAAGAATGGTCGGAATGACCCGGACTCCCGCCTGTCTGGCCAATTCGCGGTTTTCGTAGACGTCCAGGATTAAAAAGATGGCCCTCCCATCTTGTTCGACCGCCAATTCCTTGATCACCGGGTTCATCATCCGGCAGGGAATGCATTTGTCGGAACCGAGTTTGACCATCACCGGCACACCGGCTTTCAGCGCTTCTTCTAAGGACTTTATATCCTTTGTGGATTTAACCTTTTTCTTTGCCGCCATCATTCCAGCCGGCTTCTTAACCACCACGTTTGACAGGGCAAAAGCGTGGTCCTCTTTATCGGGAATAGTCCCAATAATAAACAAAATAGTAAGTAGGACAATGATTCTTAAAGCTACATAATTATAATTCTTTTTCATGTTTTACTCCTTCCTATGGCCTGTTTGATCCGCGACAAGAAAAAATCCAGTCCTTTATTATTGATCTTATAAAAGATGAATTTACCTTTGCGAAAACTAGTCAATAGGCCAACACTTTTTAACGCCTTGAGATGATGAGATGCCAGATTGTGGGGGACATCAAGCGCCGCGACGATCTCGCAAACGCAGCGCTCCTTTTTTTTAAGAAAGCAGATGATCTTCAAGCGATTGGCTTCCGCGATCGTTTTAAGCAATTCCAGCAGGTCGGAATAATCGTAATTAACACACTTACATTTCATCTTATTTACCGTGCAGCCCATTAAAATATCATATTAAACAAATAGCCGATAATGATGATCCCGGCGGCTACCGTTCCAAAATAAGTCAAAAGCAGCCGCGGCTTTAACACTTTGCGCAAGATTATAAATTCCGGCAAGGAAAGAGCAGTTACCGCCATCATGAAAGCGAGCGTCGTCCCCAAGGCCAGCCCCTTGCTGAACAAAGCTTGCACGACCGGGATCGTACCGGCGGCATTGGAATAAAGCGGCACGCCGATAATGACCGCCATGATCACGGCGAACGGATTGCCGTTCCCCGCGTATTTAGTGACAAATTCAACCGGGACATAACCGTGGATAAAAGCGCCTAGTCCTACGCCAAGCAGAACATAAAACCAGACCTGCGAGAATATTTCCCGCACGTATTCAACCGCGTAAGATAACCGGTCGTTCCAGTTGAGTTCTTGTTCGTTGGCCGCCGGTGCCGCCTTAACCTTAAAAACAAATTCTTCAACATACTTTTCCATTTTTAGCCGGCCGATAATAAAACCGCTGACGATCGCGATCAACATGCCGCTCAAAATATAAATAACGGCCACTTGCCAGCCAAACAATCCCCAGAGCAGGACGAGCGCGACCTCATTAATGGTCGGGGAAGAGACAAGAAAAGACATGGTTACGCCCAGCGGGACGCCCGACTCGAGCATTCCGATAAAGAGCGGGATAGCGGAGCAGGTGCAAAAAGGAGTAAATATCCCTAAAACTGCCGCCAGCACATTGCCGGTAAACTCATTTTTATGGCTTAACATCTTCCTGATCCGCTCCGGCGGCAAGTAGGTACGGATGAGAGCGACAAAAAAGACGATGACTACCAGTAGAAAGTATATTTTTGGAACATCGTACAAAAAGAAATTAAGGCTATCCGCCAGGTGGTCGCCCGGCGTCAGGCGAAGCAGCTTATAAGTTATTAAATCGGCAAACCATTTGAACATATCATTTCAACCTCCGTTGAGATGATAACAAAGATGATTTGCCCTGTCAAACGACTTAATTGCAACTATTTATTTCTCTGCAAATACTAACACTACAGCCCTCATCCGCCGGCGCTAAAAACTCCCCCTTCTCCCAAAGGGAGAAGGTAACACAGCTAGGTTAGACCTGCAAATTACCCTCTCCTCCTGGGAGAGGGGGAAATGTTAAGCGCTGACCGGGTGAGGGCGATAAAGATTTCACTTCCATAACTCTAAATAGTTACACTTAATTCCTAGACCGACCGTTTCATCATGGCTTGAATTTGTAGCCGACGCCGCGCAAGGCCCTAATGTATTTGCCCGCTGACCTCATTTTGCTCCGCAGCCTCCTGATATGGACATCGACCGTCCGGGTTTTAAGCGGGACTGCCACGCCCCAAACCGCAGCCATAATTTTTTCGCGATTAAAGACATAGCCGGCGTTCCTGGCCAGGAAAACAAGGAGCTCATATTCCTTCCTGGCCAGTTTTAATTCTCTGCCGTTAATGACCGCCTCATACCGATCAAGGTCGATCTTTAGGTTATTGGCAATAATGACGTTAGACTGGTTTTTCTCCGCCATGTTTGACTACTTTTCCTTCGACCATATAGACGACATCTTCAGCAATGTTCGTCGCATGATCTGAGATCCGCTCCAAATGCCGTGAAACCAAAAGAAGTGGGATTCCCCGTGAGATGGCCGTAGCGTCTTTACTCATGATCCCCAGTAATTCGTCGTGGACCAAATCGCGCAAGTGGTCAACTTCTTTTTCGATCTCCCAGATCGCCCGGGCCTTCCTGACATCATCTTTAACAAAAGCCTCAAGTGAAAAGATAACCGCCTGCTGCGCCAGGGCGGCCATGCGAGGAATGTCGATCAACGGTTTTAATAACGGCTGTTCCGCTAGCTCGATCGCCCGCTCGGCGATGTCTTCGGCTAAATCCCCGATCCTTTCTAAGTCGGTCGCAATCCGCAATCCGGTCATGATCGTCCGCAGGTCAACCGCTTTCGGTTGGCGAATGGCGATTAAATTAATACTCCGGTCATCAATTTCCAGCTCCATCTGGTCAACCAGCACATCATCTTTGATGACGCTTTTAGCTAGGTTCTTATCCCTTTCTTTTATCGCCCTGACCGACCGCTCGATCAGCCCTTGGACTAGATTCCCCATCTTTAAAATAGCTCTTTTTAATTCTGCCAGCTCCTGGTCAAACAGTATCTGATGTTCCATATTAACCAAACCTCCCTGTAACATAACCTTCGGTCCGTTTATCGGCCGGCGCGGTAAAGATCTTCGTCGTAACATCAAACTCGACCAGTTCGCCCAGCAAGAAAAAGCCGGTAAAATCAGCAACCCGCGCCGCTTGCTGCATATTGTGGGTGACAATGACGATCGTGTAATTTTTCTTTAGCTCGTGGATCAACTCTTCGATCTTGCCGGTCGAGATCGGGTCAAGCGCCGAACACGGCTCATCAAGCAAAATCACTTCCGGTTTGACCGCCAGCGTCCGGGCAATGCAAAGCCGCTGCTGCTGCCCGCCCGATAAACTGATCCCCGGTTTAGTCAAGCAATCTTTAACTTCTTCCCACAGCGCCGCTTGCTTCAAGCTTTTTTCAACTATTTCGTCTAATTGTCCCTTTATTTTTAAGCCGTTCAGCTTGATCCCGGCTACAACATTGTCATAGATCGACATCGTCGGGAACGGCGTCGGCTTCTGGAAAACCATGCCGACCTGCCGCCGCACCAGAACCGGGTCAACCCCAGGGTCATAAATATTTTTATCATCAAGCAGTACATCGCCAGCCGCGCTTGCTCCCGCTACCGTTTCATGCATCCTATTAAGGCAGCGGATAAAGGTCGATTTGCCGCAGCCCGACGGGCCGATGATCGCCGTCGCCTGTTTTTCCTGGGCGTACATATTGATCGACTTTAGCGCCTGCTTCTCGTCAAACCAGGCGTTTAAATTTTTAACTTCGATTTTTTTACGCATAAACCACCCTCTTGGAATATTTTCTGACTATGATCGTCACTATCAGAACAAAGCCGACCAGCGCCAGCGACCCCGCCCAAGCCATCCGGTTCCAATCGTCAAATGGCGAGATCGCGTAATTATAAATTTGCACGGTCATCGACGCCATCGGCTGGTCAAGCCGCAAGTTCCAGTACATATTATTAAAGGCAGTAAAAAGTAGCGGGGCTGTTTCCCCTGCCGCCCGGGCCACCGCCAGCATGACACCGGTAAATATTCCGCTCCAGGCCGTCCGCAAAACAATAAAGATCATCACTTTCCATTCTGGCACCCCCAGCGCCAAGGCTGATTCTTTAAGGGTCCGCGGCACCATTTTCACCATCTCTTCCGTCGTTTTCGTAATATAGGGGATCATGACCAGCGATAGGGCAAAGCCGCCGGCCAGCGCCGAAAAGCGGTGCATCGGCAAAACAAACAAAATATAGGCGAACATCCCAAAGATGATCGTCGGAAAACCGGACATGACATCAACGGTGTAGCGAATTAAGAAACCCCGCTTCCCTTTCCCCCATTCGGCCAGCCAGAGGCCGCCAAAGATCCCGATCGGCAAGCTAATTAAGCTCGCCAAGCCAACAATCAGCGCCGTCCCAACCATGGCATTAGCCATCCCACCACCTGTTTCACCAACTGGCGCGGGCAGTTGCGTAAAAAAATTCCAGTTGATCGCCGAAGCCCCGCGAAATAAAACATAAATTATTAAAAGCAATAAAGGCAAGACCGCCAGCGCCGCTGCCCAGCAGACAAAAGCGATAAATATTTTTTCTTTCAGCTTTCTTATTGAATACGACTTTGGCTGGCCATTTTCCATACTAATATCCTCGCGAGACCATTGACTAAGACCGTAATAAATAACAGGATCAAACCGATCTCGACAATGACCGAAAAATTTAAGTCGGAAACCGCTTCGGCAAATTCATTGGCAATCACCGCCGACAGCGAATATCCTGGCGCCATTAGGTTAAAGTTGATTTCCGGCCGGTTGCCAATGACCATCGTGACCGCCATCGTTTCGCCGATCGCCCGCCCTAAACCTAAAATGATCGAGCCGATGATCCCCGACATCGCGGGCGGCAGGACGGCTAATCGGATCGTCTCCCACCTGGTCGCGCCCAGAGCTTTGGCCGCTTCGCGCAAATTATTAGGCACGGCTTGCAAAACTTCCCGCGATACCGCCGTCACCGTCGGCAAGATCATGATCGCGAGCAGGACGCCGGCGGTCATCATGCTTAAGCCAAAGATCGGGCCCAAAACAAAAATCCCCCACAACCCATAGACAACTGAAGGGATCGCCGCCAGCATATCAACCATAGTAGCGATCCATTCCTTGTATTTTGAGTTAGAGATTTCCGCGAGGAAGATAGCGCACCCTAAACCAAGCGGCACCACAATTATTAAAGCTAAAAGCGAAGAAACAATCGTCCCGTAAATAAATGGCAGAGCACCATAATGGCCTTTAACCGGGTCCCAAGCGGAGCTAAAGATAAAACCAAGCCCAAACTCCGCCAAAGAGAGCCGCGACTGCCAGAGCAGCATCAAAAAAATGCCTAAAAAGAGCAAGGGGATGCTGGCGGCGAAGAGCCAAGTTATCGCCTTAAAAGCCGCATCCCCTCTATTACTCTTTATCATCCATTAGTTTCCAATTGAAGCGATCGTTTTTAAAACCTTAGCCCGCAAGCCTGCCGGCAGCGGGGCGTAATACAGGTCTTGGGCGTATTTTTGCCCGGAGGTTAAGCACCACTCCAGCATATTTTTTAGCGCTTCAGCCTTCTCGCTATTAGCCGTATTTTTATGGACCAGGATCCAAGTTAACCCGCAGATCGGATAAGCCTTGGCTCCTTTTTGGTTGAGGAGTTCGGCCCGATAATCGGCCGGAATTTTTGACAGGCCACCAGCCATCGCCAAAGTCGTCCCATCGATCGAGGGAGAGATAAAGTTCCCCGAACGGTTCTTAATGCTGGCAGTCGGGAAATTATTGGTTTCCGCATAAGCTAGCTCAACATAACCGATCGCGCCAGAATTATTTTTGACCGCGCCGGCAACGCCGGGATTGCCTTTGCCGCCAACCCCAACGGGCCAGGCCACTGATTTACCAGCGCCAACTTTGGCCGCCCAAGTAGGGCTGACTTTCGCTAAATAATGGGTAAATATATCTGATGTCCCGCTGCTGTCGGAGCGATAAGCGACCAAGATCTTTTTATCAGGCAGGGTCACTCCAGGATTAAGGGCCGCGATCTTATCATCATTCCACCGAGTGGTCTCACCCAAGTAGATAGAAGCTAATGTCGGGCCATCTAATTTTAAACCTTCGAACCCAGCGTTATAAACGACCGCCACCGCGCCAGCAACTGTCGGGATATGGAGGACGTCCCCACCGGCATCGGCAATTTCTTTATCGCTCATCGGCGCGTCAGAAGCGCCAAAGTCGACAACTCCGGCCATAAATTGGCGGATCCCGCCGCCCGAACCGATCGGCGCGTAATTAACCTGGCTCCCTTTCTCCTTCTTATACTGCGCGAACCACTTCGAATAGATCGGGTATGGGAAAGTCGCCCCCGCCCCATTCAGGTCAACGGCTAAGGCCGCGCCAGCCAACAAAGCTAAACTTAACCCAAGAACTGTTATTTTCCTTAACATATTTTTGTTCCTCCTTATTAGAATGAAATCTGGGAATGGAGATAGAAGATGCTTGTCGTGGCGCCGCTGCCGGTCTGTGAAGTCTGCATATCGGCCGCCAGTTTAACATCTTTGCCCCAATCGTATGTCACGCCATAGAAAGTTTTATTCTTTTCATCATTGGCTCTGGATGTATTAGGATCATAGTTGTCCAGCCTGGCAAACACTTTGTAACGCTCAAGGCCAGCCATAACTGACGAAAGATTTAGGACGCCACCAAGGCTGTACCCATTGATTTTTTTGCTGCTCTTTGAGCCAGTGATGTATTCAAATTTGGCCGTCCCCAAATCGTGTCTGTAAATCAGCTCCAGCGCCGCTTGCTTATTAGAGCCGCCTAGATCAAACGATGTATTTAAACTTTCAACATTAAGCATGGCGCCAACTATCACCTTACCATTCTCGCCAGCATCGTAAGCAACACTGTTTACCCGCATGGCCAGAGCTTTCTCGCTGTCGCTTTCATTGGTCGAGTAACCGCTGCCATTTAGAACGGTCGCGTGATATTCGACAGCTGGCAAGCCGGCCAGCGAAACCTTGCCGATCGCGCCAACACCAAAATCAGACGAGCTCATCACGCCCTCATTATCGAGTAAACTTTTGGCGATCCAACGCAGGCCGAGCGCTTTGTCTGCCCAGTCGATCCAAACAGTATGCTGTAAACCGGCTTTTGCCGTCATCTCCCAAGGGACAACTTGCAGGCCGGAAACATTAAGGGGCATTTCCACATAAGCATATTTCAAATAATCAAATAAGGTTTGTTTGGCCGCGCCGTTGATCCGGGAAATGTCCAGCGTCACCCGGGAAGAAGCTCCCCAATCAAGCTTCTTCTTAATATCAATGTACGCCCGGTCAACATCAAAGTTGTTCGGGGTTGTCGCCGTACCATTTTGGGTATACTTTTGCCAGCGGAAAAAGACTACCCCACCGATCTTGGCATCGCCGTTGTCTTTTTTAACCTTGTCAATTTGGCTCTTCAACTCGGTTAAAGCCTTATTCGTTTCATCTTTTAGGTCCGCGATCTTATCATTATCCTCTGAAGAACTGCCAGCAATTGTATTCAAACGCACCTTAGTTTGATCGATCAATTGCTTTAACTTCAGGATCCTTTTACTATCCTGCGCTTTTTGGGCCGTAGCCAACTTATTTTTCAATTGACCAAGATAGGCTTCGACCTTTTTTTGTTCGGACATTTGAGCCATTACCAGCTGGGCCATCAGGGCAAGGAACAGGAACATTACCGTCGATCTTTTTACCATTTTCGCACCTCCATAAATTTTCTATCCAAGCATTATTATGCCGGAGGCGTGTTAAATGGTAATGAAGCGATTGTAAAATGAAGGTAAAATCTAAGGGCGGGGGAAGACCAGCGTGAACGTCGAGCCTTTGCCAACCTCGCTTTCGACCTCAACCTGGCCGCCGTGGAGGTTCATGACATGTTTGACGATCGCTAGGCCAAGCCCTGTTCCGCCTAGATCTCGGGACCTGCCTTTATCTACCCGGTAAAAGCGTTCAAACAAACGAGGCAAATGTTCCGGCGCGATCCCTATTCCTGTATCGGTAATTATAATTTTTACTCTCCCGCCATCCTGCTCACACCTAACCCCTACCCTCCCGCCTTGGTCGGTGTAATTGATCGCGTTATCCAGCAGGTTTAAAAATGCCCGGTAGATATGATCTTCGATCCCGGAAACTAATACTTGGCCGCTCGGGCAGTTAGCTTCGATCACGATGTTTTTCTTTTTCGCTTTTTCAAATACTGTTTCCATGGCATGATGAAAAACCTTAACCAGGTCAACCTCGGCAAACGCCCCCAATTCCCGCTTCGCTTCTAAGCTTGAGATCTCGAGCAGGTCGTCTATCAAAGCTGATAAATTAATGGCATGTTTTTCTATCTTTTTGACAAAATTCTCGTTATGTTCCTTGTCTTTGATCGCTCCATTAAGAAGGGTTTCCGCGTAATTACGGATCGCCGTCAGCGGCGTTTTTAATTCATGGGAAACGTTGGCCACGAAATCACGGCGGATCGTTTCCATCCTTTTCATCTCCGTAATATCCCTGACAACAATTGAAATTGCTCCATTCTCCGAACTAATCGGATCAGCCGAGGCAAAAAGCCATTTTTCTTCCGGATAAACTAACCGCATCTCTTTTTCAACGTGCGACCGGTTTTTCCTGGCTTCTTCTATTAGTTCCGTAAGCTCAACCAAGCGGCTAACCTCAAGCGGCCTTTTACCAATGACTTCGTCAAGAGGCAGGGAAAAAATATTGGCAAGCGCTTCATTGGCGTAAATGATCTTTCTTTGGAGGTCAACAACCATCACGCCGTCGCGCATAGCAGAAAGAACTTGCTCAAACATATTTATAACCGACTCCTCGCAAAGTCATGAGGTGCTTGCCGGCTTTGCCTAATTTTTCTCGCAATCGGCGCATATGGACATCAACGGTGCGGGTTTCGATCGCTACGTCGATCCCCCAAACGGTATCAAGGAGCCGTTCCCTAGAAAAAACTTTTCCCTGGTTCTGCGCTAGATAATAGAGCAATTGGAATTCTTTGGCCGTCAATTCTACTGGTTTGCCTAAAACTTTGACTTCATGCCGGTCAGAATCAATTTCGATCTCGTTTATTTTTAATGTTGCCGGGCTTGCCTCTTTTTTTCCTTCGTAACGCCGCAGAATAGTCTTTGCCCGGGCAATTAATTCTTTCATGCTAAAGGGTTTAGTGATGTAATCATCCGCCCCTACTTCCAGTCCCACCACTTTATCGGTTTCGCTCCCTTTGGCGGTTAGCATAATGATCGGGATGTTCGCAGTTTTCGGGTTTTTCTTTAATCTCCGGCAAACCTCAAGCCCTTCAACACCTGGGATCATCAGGTCAAGCAAAACTAACGAGGGCAACCTGCTTTCGGCGATCTTTAACCCGTCATTGCCATCGTTTGCCTTTAAGATCTTGTAGCCCTCTTTTTTCAGGTTATATTCTAGGCTTTCGGCTATATCCTTCTCGTCTTCGATGATCAAGATGTCTGCCATATCCATATTATACTCCTCTTAGTGCTTTAGATAATAGTCTGTTAGTTGGATAGTCGGTTAGTTAGATAGTCTGTTAGTTTGTTAGAAAAAAACCTTTCCCCCTAACAAACCAACCAACTAACAGACTAACAAACCCTTCCCCCCTTGTCTTCCGTCGTGAAAAACGATATAATATATAAGTGAAGACCTTCATTGACAAAGAAAAGATAACCGCTCTCCTAGAAAACGCGAATCCCAAAGAAGCATCCCAAGTAATTAAAAAGGCTTTGAAGCTAAAAGGCTTAACTCCGGCTGAAACAGCGGTTTTACTCAACGTGACCGATAAGAAAACCCTTGCCTCCCTTTTCCAGGCGGCAAAAAAGGCTAAAGAAGAGATCTATGGCAACCGCCTGGTTCTTTTCGCGCCGCTTTATATTACTAACTATTGTGTTAACAACTGCCTTTACTGCGGGTTTAGATCTGACAACAAAAAACTGGCTCGTCGGCGATTAAGCCTTGAAGAAATTAAGGCCCAGGTCGCCATTCTCGAAAAAGAAGGCCATAAAAGGATCCTTCTAGTCGGGGGCGAAGATCCTGTGGCTGGCAGTATCACCTTTTTAGAAAAAGCGATCAAAGCTATTTACGAGGTAAAAGTCGGACCTGGCGAAATTAGAAGACTCAATGTTAATGTCGCTCCGCTTGAAGTCCCCGATTTTAAACGGCTAAGTAAAACCGGCATCGGCACTTACCAATTATTCCAAGAAACATATGAACCGGAAGTCTATAAAACCATGCATCCTAAGGGCCCAAAGGCTGATTATAAATATCGGCTCTATGGCATGCACCGGGCAATGAAGGGCGGGATCAAAGATGTTGGGATCGGCGTCCTCTTTGGCCTAGCCGATTATAAGTATGAAGTTTTAGCCATGCTCTTTCATGCCCTGGAACTCGAAAAAGAGTTTGGCGTCGGGCCGCACACTATCTCTGTCCCCAGGATTGAACCAGCCTTTGACACGCCGCTGACCGGCAACCCTCCCCACCCTGTTTCCGACGAGGAATTTAAAAAGATCGTCGCGATCTTGCGGCTTGCTGTGCCTTATACTGGGATCATTTTATCGACCAGAGAGACTGCCAAGTTAAGAAATGAGGTTTTTGCTTTGGGCATTTCCCAAATTAGCGCCGGCTCAAGGACCACTCCAGGCGGCTATGAACAAAACAACTCCGCTTCCGAACAATTCACCCTTCACGATAGCCGCTCCCTGCTGGAAGTTATTAAAGATATTTCCAAAATGGGATATTCTCCTAGTTTTTGCACTGCCTGTTACCGTCTCGGGCGGACCGGAAAAGACTTTATGGACCTGGCTAAGCCCGGGCTGATAAAAAAGTTCTGCTTGCCAAATTCACTGTTAACTTTCAAGGAGTATTTAGAAGACTACGGCGACGCCGAAGCGAAAAAGCTGGGCGAAAAAGTGATTAAAAGCGCCAAGTTAAGCTCTGCCTTCCAAAAGAAGCTCAAGAAAATTGAAAATGGGGAAAGAGATTTGTACTGCTAACCCCCTAACAAACTAATGGCTCGACAAGCTCGCCATCCCAGCCATCCCGAGCACTGTCGAGGGACCAACTAACAGACTAACTAACTTCTCACTCCCCATCAAAAGAGACTAACCGCAACTCCCTGGTCTGGCTCGGTTCAATGACCAGCTCCGCGCCTTCGGCGATCGTTCCTTGCGCGTGCTGCGCCAAAGAATACCTTAAAATCTCTGGATTTATTTCCGTAAATTCCCCCATCTTGATCATTACCCGGGAGATCTTTTTGATCTGCTCTTCTTCCGCGCGTTTGAGCAGGTCGTTAAGCAAGTCTTTGATTAAATGAAGTTCGTGCATATTATTCTCCTTCGTTTAAATATTTTATGATCTCTTCAGCTGTCGCTGCCACTTCTTCGGACAGTTTTTCGCCAAATTCCAGGTTTTTAGCCTGGACCCCCAGGAACCAAACCGGCGCGCCAACCTCTTTTTCGATCATCTCGGCGATGATATTTAAAGGGAAAATATGGGTGCTTAGCGTCTGCTGCGGGATCTCGGCTTTTTTGACGATCCGGGCTTCCCCCGGCTGGCCGCGAAAATCCGCCCCGTCGATCAGAATAACCTTTGCCGGCCGGGCGGCGATCGCCTGGTCGATGATGTTCTCCGGCTGATCCTTCGCGTTAAGGAGCCGGTACCCCGCTTTTAACTTTGGGCACTTCCCGGCGATATACGGCCCGACCCCATCGTCAGAGCGGAAATCATTCCCGACAGTGATGATCAGCGTTGTCCCTAAAGAGTTGGGGCGAAGCAGCTCGGCAACTTCAGCGGTTAACAAACTTGACGTCCAGAAAGTGCGCGGAACAGGAAATGCACGGATCATAGGCCCGGACTAGCATTTCCAGGGCAAGAGTGATCTCTTCGTCTGATCTATCCAGGATCTCCGGCACCAGCTTCTTCATATCTTGTTCAATGCTATTGACGTTTTGGCTGGTCGGGATTATACAGTTCGCTTTGGTAATGATCCCTTTTTCATCGACTTCATAATTATGAAAGAGGATGCCGCGCGGCACTTCCACCGCCCCAACCCCGTTACCCGGTTTCACCGGGATCCTTTTTTGTTCATTTAAGCCGACCAGGATTTCTTCTTCGAGATTAACGCCTTTTTGCTTTAATCCTTCCAATATCGCTATCCCGTCTTCCAGCGAATGGACACATTCCACCAATTGCGCCGCGGTATTTAAATAGGGATTGGTGCATTTTGGTTTCAACCCGATCGCGTCGGCGATCGCTTTGGCTTTGGGGTGAAGTTTTGCCGCGTTCAGGTTAAAGCGGGCCAAAGCGCCAACCATGTACGATTCGCGGGAGAGCTTGGCGTGCTTGGCGCTGGAATGCGGGACGATAAATTCATTGGTGATCTGCTTGTATTCTTTTTTGTTTTTCCTTACGCCGTCGGTCGAACCGACATCCCCCAACAGCATCGGATATTCAGCATCATCGCTAACCAGGGCAACATATTCCGTGTCCCGCTCGAACTGCGGAAATTTAAGGGTCGCGGCCAATTCAACCGTCGCAGTCATATCCGCTCTTAAGTCGTATAACAGATTAAGCATCGCGTCGAGATCTTTCTCGCGCGGCAGTTTAGTAAAACCACCGACGATCGACGAGATTGGGTGGACATGGCGTCCGACCAGGATATCACAAACATCGTTGCAGGTTTTTTTCATCCGCAAAGCCCGGCGGACTACTTTATTATGTGAATCAATTAAGGGAACAAAGCTTTTCACGCCTAAAAGATCCGGCGCGACCAGCAAATAGATGTGCAAAATATGGCTGTCAAGATTTTCCATGTGGAGCAGGAACTTGCGCAATTTGGTAGTCTGCTCCGAAGGGGTAAAGCCGATCGCGTCTTCCGCCGCCTGGATCGAAGCGAGCGTGTGGCCGCAGGAGCAGATGCCGCAGATCCGGCAGGTGATATGCTGGGCTTCAAAAATGCTCCGTCCTTTGATCATCCCCTCAAAAAAGCGGGGTGATTCCACGATCTGCAGCTGGCAGGTCTCGAGCTTTCCCTCTTTGACGTTGACGACGATATTCCCGTGGCCTTCCACCCGGGTCAAATATTCGACATTAACGCTAATGTTTCTTTTGCTCACGTTTATCCTGCTCCCTACATTTATTGTACATGTTCATTTTGTTGACGATCAGCTCCATGGGAACCTTATACTGGGCGATCACATCCTTGGCCCCGTTTTCATTTGGATTAGTGACCATCCCGCGGCAGCCATAACAGATATTCCCGTTATTAATGCACCACGAATTACAGCCAGCTTTAGTTACCGGGCCCAGACAGGTAACCCCTCGCTGGTACATGCAGACATTTTCGTTCAACTTGCATTCCACACAGACCGAATAATCCGGCACCTGGTAAGGCAGACCGGCCAGCGCCGCTTTAATGACTTTAAGAAATTCCGGAACATAGACCGGGCAGCCGTTGACAAAGTAGTCAACTTTTACTACCTGGTGCACCGCTTTGGTCTCAACCGTATCGTAATTCTTATAATCTTTGGCATAGACTTCCTGACGGATGTCATCAAGTTTAAAATTATTCTTCATTCCGTTAACGCCGCCGATCGTGGCGCAGGAACCATAAGCGATCAAGACCGCCGCCCGCTCCCTGATCTTTTTGATCCGCTCGATCGCGTGCTGGTCGGTAATGCTCCCTTCCACGATCGCCACGTCGATCTTTTCGGGACCTTTCTCCGACATCACTTCGCGGAACTCAACTACGTCGATCGCGCCAAGCACGTCGAGCAGCAGCTCGCCAATGTTCGCGACCTGCAGCTGGCACCCTTCGCAGCAGGCAAAATCAAAAAAAGCAACTTTCGGTTTAGCCATGGTTAGATCGCCTCTGGTATGTTTTTGATCTTATCATAACTGAATACCGGCCCTTCCTGGCAGCAGTAGATGCCGTTGATCTGGCAATGGCCGCATTTCATGTGCCGCTCCAGCGAAACCAGGATTTGCCGTTCCGGGATCTCTTTTTTCAGCAGTTCCGCAATGACAAACTTGTACATAATGGGTGGGCCAACCACTACCGCGAAGGTCCGTTCCGGTTCCAGTGTCACCCCCGGGATCAGGGAAGTTATCAAACCAACATTCCCTTTCCAATCCGGGTCAGCCCGGTCAACAGTGCAATTTAATTTAACGTCTAGCCGCTTGTTCCAATCGTCAACTTCTTCATTAAATAGCATGTTCTGCGGCGTTTTGCAGCCGAGCAAAATATCAACTTTACCAAAATCCCGCCGGTTATCGATCACAAAATTGATCAGCGACCGGAGCGGCACCAGGCCGAGCCCGGCCGCCACAAAAAGAAGGTCGTTCCCTTCCAATATCCTGACCGGGAACCCTTTACCGAATGGGCCGCGGATCCCGACTTCATCCCCCGCTTCCAGTTTATGCAGGGCAGAGGTGAATTTGCCGGCTTTTCTGACTACCAATTCAAAAGAGCCAAGCTTGGTCGGGGAAGAAGAGATCGAGATCGGGGCCTCGCCAACGCCCAAGAGAGAAACTTCGACAAATTGTCCCGGTTCATGGTCGAGATTTTCGCCGCCCGGCAGGGCGATCTCAAAATATTTCTCCATGTCAGTCATCATTTTGGTGCGCAGGACTTTGGCGCGCTTGATCTCGTATTCCGACCCTTTGATCGCTAATTTTTTCATTGGTCCCTACCAGCCTTTTTATCAGTCAGCCCCTGTTCGTCTACTAGTTTAGTTAATGTTTCTTTTAGGTTGATCTTGGCCATACAAGTGCGGCTGCAGCGTCCGCAACCGGTGCAGAATAACCGGGAAAATTTTTCCATTGGGTATTTGAACTTGCGATAGTAGCGGTGCCGCTGCCGGTCGCCGCGCTCTTCGCGGAAGCTTTCGCCCCCCGCTACTTTGGCGAACGGTTCGCTTTGGCATGAATCCCAGCGGCGGTAGCGCCGGCCGGTCTTAAGATCGAGGTTCGGCTCATCGATCACGTCAAAACAATAGCAGGTCGGGCAGACATTGGTGCAGTTGCCGCAAGCGAGGCACTTTTTACCCAGCTCTTCCCAAACCTTGCTGTTATAGCTTTTGGCAAAGATCTCGGGGATCCGTTCATGGACCACCGGAACCTCATTAGCAAATATTTTTCTCTTCTTTTCCCGGATCTTTTCCAGCGCCTTCAGATCCGCTTCGGCTGCCGGTTCGAATAATTTGGTTTTGCCAATGATCTCATCTCCCGCCTGCGTATTAATATGGATAATGAATTTATCTCCGAGATCGGTAAAGAACAGGTCGTAGCCACCGTTCGGAGTATGGTTATGGACCAAGCGACAGCTGGCATATTCATCGCAATAATTATTGCATTCATAACCGATGATCGTGATCTTATTTTTGCGCAACAGATAATTAAGGTCTTTAGGCCGTTCGGAAAAGACCATATTCAAGCATTGGATGCCGGCCAGGTCGCAGGTGTGGACGCCAAATAAGACCAGCGACTCGTATTCTAAGATCGGTTCCATCGCCTGGCCGCTGCTGGTATCAAAATTAGCCAGGGTTTCGGTTGTCGGCAGAAAATATTTTTTGGGCGGCAGGATGGTGGGGATGTAATCCAGGGAAATTTTCTGCCCGGCGCTTACTTCTTCAAAAGCAAAGCTATTAAAGCCTTTATCCACCGGGGCCACGACTTTTTGGTCCTGGGATAACCGTGAAACAAAATCATTAAGCTGGTTCTTTTTTAGGGTTACGTACTGCATATGCTTGTGAAATAAATCACAAGGCATTAATCATAACATCAAGAAATGTTTATGTCAAGGATTTTTTCTCAGCCTTAGACTTTGGCAGGCTGTTTATTTTTCAATAAAAAACGATAAGGTCTTGAGCTCTTGCGCCATATCAATATTCCTAACTTTGATTTTTCCGGTAAGAGTTAACTTAACAGGGCTAAAGTTCATTATCCCCTTAATTCCGGCTTTGGCCAGATTGGTCGCGGTTTCCTTGGCCGCTTCAGTCGGTACCGTCAGCATTGCAATGGAGATCTTTCCCCTTTTTATCACTTCATCTAATTGCTTGATATCATAACAATAATAGCCACGTATTTTCCGTCCGATTTTTATCTCGGAATTGTCAAAAACAGCTACGATCTTAAATCCCAAAGTTTCAAAACCTTTATAAGCCGCCATGGCCGAACCCAGACTTCCCATGCCGACAATGCAGACCTTGCTCTCTTTGGCGATTCCCAAGATCTCCGCGATCTTATTGCGCAATAGGAGCACATCATAGCCTGCCCCGCGCTTGCCCAAGCGGCCAAAATAGGAGAGATCCTTCCTAACCTGGTCAGGCTTGATTGTCATTAAAGAAGCGAAATTCTTGGAAGAAACAAATAACGTCCCCTGCTGTGATAATATATGCAGGTAACGATAGTAATGCAGCAGCCTCTCGATTGTTTTTTCCGGTATTTTCATTTGTGAATATTTTCACAATCTTAACTTGGGGGCTTGGCTTTGTCAAGCTAGACTTTCGCTTGCTTAGCCAATTCCGGAGGTTTATACTTCCTGTTATAAGGAGGGTTAACTATGAAAATCAAAGATCTTATCGGTGGATCAGTTGGCGCACTGCTCTGCTTACTGGTCGGGGTGATCGGCTCCTTCTCTACGGCGGCCAATATCCCGAATTGGTACGCCTTCCTGAATAAACCTTTCTTTACGCCGCCCAATTGGCTTTTTGGCCCGGCCTGGACGCTCCTTTATATTCTAATGGGAATTGCCGCTTACCTTATCTGGAAAGATGGCCTCGACAAAAAAGCCAACCAGCAAGCGCTCGGTATTTTTGCCGCTCAACTATTTTTCAACGCGATCTGGACGCCGATCTTCTTTGGCTGGCATCAGCTGTTCATCGCTTTCATCGTAATTGTTGTTTTGTGGTGTTTTATCCTCTGGACGATCATCCGGTTCTCCAGAATATCAAATATTGCCGGCTGGCTGCTAGCCCCCTATATTCTTTGGGTAACTTTCGCCAGCGCACTTAATTTTGGGGTCTGGTGGCTTAATCGCTGATCAGATTCCCAGGTCAGTCGGCGCCCGGCCAAGGGAATAAAGCAGGTCCAGAGTCTCTTTGATCTGCTGTTCGATCGATTCTTCTGTGTGGGCCCGATTTGGATATATTTCGTACAGCCTCCGATATTTTTGAGGAGTAACATTCAGCATCACCGAATTCGCGCCGGCCAGTAATCCTTTGCGGCGGGCGCCCGGATCCAGCGTCTCCAGTCCGGTCGTCACCAGGATCTTGGCATTCTGGGGGTCAACCAGACGGCTGATCGCTAATACTTTTAAAACTAAGTCGGTCTTGGGCCCATCGGGCCCGCCACGGCGGGCAAGCAACACTGGCCCAAAAGAAAACATTTCAGCTTTTAATTCTTTCGTCAAAAGAATGTCGTCCAATAAGCTCTCATTGGTTTGGCCTGGTAAGCCGATCAACCCTCCAGTTAAGACTAAATAACCGAGATCATAAGCATCCTTAATATCTTGTAATCTTTCTGCTAATTTATCCCCGCTATGCAAATTAGCATAAAGCTTTGATTCGCTGGTCTCAAAACGGAGGAGCAGCCCGCGCGCTCCAGCTTCAAATAGTTTCGCTAATCCCTCTTTGCCTATTTCACCTACAGAAATAAAGACCAAGACCGCGAACCTTTGTTTAATGGTCTTTATTAGCGCGGCCAACCGATCAACCGTAAACTCCGGGTCTTCGCCAGCCTGTAAAACCAGCGCTTTGAAGCCGTGTTTTTCGACCGCTTCATGGACTGCCGCTAGAATTTCTTCGTCACTCATCCTATATCTTTTAATGGTCGAATTACTAGCTCTTATCCCACAATACGCGCAATCATGCTGGCAATAATTAGAAAATTCAATTATCCCGTGGACACAGCAGGAATTAGCCAAATGTTTTTGCCGGAGGAAATTGGCGGTTTTATAAAGAAGATCAAGCTCGTCCGGATTTTCACTGCGCATCAAGAATAGCAGTTCTTCTGGTTTCAATTTTCTCCCTTCGGCCGCCTTATCCAGGATCAGGGAGAATTTTTTGTCGATCTTTACCCCTTCCCTATCGATCCGCGAGAGCCGAAGGTCGGTTTCGCGCAGCTCAAAAAATAGCTCTTTCCAGGTTTCAAGTATTTCAGAAGCATCTTTTTCTGGTAGGGTTTGGATCACATACCCGCCCTGGGCGTAAATATAGTCACCAATTTTTAGTTCGGGCAGTTCGTTGATCGCTTGCTTTTTTTCGCCGAAGTAATCAACGGTCACAGCCTTCCCTTGAATATCAACGATCTTGCCTGGTATTGCATAACACATAATATAAGAATACCATATTTGCTCGCTCAGCGCCCTTAATGCCCGGCCGCTTCCGTGGTATAATTCTCTTGCTAAAACATGAAAACCCATACTGAATATTTATTTTTCAACACTAAAAAGCAAAAAGAGATCATCAATATTACCAGCCAAGTCGAAGCTGCCGTGGAAAAATCGGCGGTAAAAGAAGGATTTGTCCTGGTCTCCGCCATGCATATCACTGCAGCTGTTTTTATTAATGACGAAGAACCCGGCATCAAGCAAGACTTCATTGAATGGGCGGAAAAACTTGCCCCTTTTAATCCTAATTACCATCATCATCAGACCGGTGAATCAAATGGCGACGCCCACTTAAAATCAATTCTCTTCCATCATGAAGTTACCATTCCAATAACTAATGGAAAGCTTGACTTCGGCCCCTGGCAACAGGTTTTTTACGGTGAATTTGACGGCGGCAGAAGAAAAAGGGTGGTCGTTAAGGTGATGGGGGAACAATTCTCCTAAAAATAGCCCGTTACAATAATATCAGTCCCTAATTTTTCAATCTCAACGTTTTTTAGCCACTTGGCTTGCGCTGGAAGTTTTATCCCTTCCCCCTCAACCGGGGTTTTGGCGTCGCGGCCGCCAAAGATCTTGGGAACAATAACAAAGTGGGCTTTATCAACCAACTTCTTAGCTAAGAACGACGCGTTTACCTCTCCGCCACCTTCAACCAGTAAGCTCGTAATTTTCATTTTAGCCAACTTTTTTACCAGTGCGCCAACATCAACATATTTCCCGCTCAAAGGAAGGCTTATGATTTCTGCGCCCATTTTTTCCAGCGCCCTAACTTTTTTGGCCGGCGCCTTTGGCCCGACCGCGATAACCGTTTTGCCGCCGGGGGAAGAAAATATGTCTGCACTAAGAGGCGTCTTTGCGTGGGTATCCAAAACTATCCTGACCGGATGTTTAATGACCGTTCCGCGGCGAATATTTAGTTTTGGATCATCGACCAAGACCGTATCGACCCCGACCACCATCGCGTCATAAAGATTGCGCAAATGGTGGGCAAAATCAAGAGATGAAGGAGACGCTACCCAGCGGCTGGCGCCGGTTTTTGTCGCGATCTTGCCGTCGATCGTCATCGCCGTCTTCATCACAATGAACGGCCGTTTCTTAGTAATGTAAGTCTTAAAAACTTCGTTCAGTTTATTGGCTTCGTCTTCAAGCAAGCCAACCTCTACTTCAACCCCGTGATTTTTTAGTTTGGCAAACCCGCGGCCATTTACCAGCGGGTTGGGGTCTTTCATTGCCGCGATAACCTTTTTAACGCCGGCATTAATGATCGCTTCGGTGCAGGGAGGATTATTGCCATAATGGTTGCATGGTTCAAGGTTAAGGTAGAGTGTGGCTCCCTTGGGATTTTCGCTCGCTTTTTGGATCGCCCAAGCCTCGGCATGCGGAGTAGCGACCTCTCCGTGATAGCCCATAGAAATGATCCGGCCATCCTTAACCAAGACCGCGCCGACCATGGGGTCTGGCGTCGTCCGCCCTTCGGCTGACTTGGCCAGCACCAGGGCTTCGCGCATGAATTTTATGTCGTCTTCAGTCCACATATTGCCTGCTTGTAGTCGGGGGAATAAAAGATCGCCGACCCAGCCACTAAGACATTAGCTCCCGCTTTTACAGCTTCTTTAGCGGTTTCAATGTTAATGCCTCCATCAACCTCAATATCAACATTTTTTCTCCGAACTCGGAGCTCCCCACTCAACCGCTTAATCTTCACCAAGACCTCCGGCATAAACTTCTGCCCTTCGAAACCGGGATTTACTGACATGATAAGGACCATCGCGATTTTATCTAAAACATGAAAGATCGATTCGATCGGCGTCGCTGGATTAACTACAACTCCCGGCTTAACATTATTTTGCCTGATAAGCTCAAGGTCTTCATCAAGACTTTTCGAAGTTTCGGCGTGAATGGTAATAATATCTGCGCCGGCTTTCGCAAAATCAGGAATATATTTATCCGGGTTTTCGATCATTAGATGGACGTCAAGCGGCAATTTGGTGGCCTTCCGGCACGCCTTGACGACTAACGGGCCGATCGTAATATTCGGGACAAAATGGCCATCCATTACGTCGATGTGTATTAAGTCGGCGCCGGCCGCTTCGACTTTTTTTATCTCTTCCGCCAGCCGCCCAAAGTCGGCCGATAAGATCGATGGGGCAATTTTAATGGTATTCATTCCTGCTCCTTTTGTTTTACTTCTTCTGTGGCCGCCACTAATAAGTCTACGCTCATCCCCAGCTCAACCTCTTCCCCTGCCATCGGTTCTTGGGCAACGACCTTCCCCGGCTCTCCGCCGGTATTATTTTCAAATTTTATTTCACCCAGTTTTAGCCCGGCCGCTGTTAATATTTGATCAGCTTGGATATAAGAGCGGTCAACCAAGCTGGGGGCAATGACTTTTGTTTTACCGGCACTGACTATAACGTTGATCGTCCGCCCTTCTTTTACCATGCGGCCCGGTTCCGGCCGCTGGGAAACGATCACCCCTTCAGGAATATTTTGGTCGTTGGCTCGGCCAGCTTCTTTAACCTTCAAATTTAATTCTTCAACCTTCTCCGCGGCCTCTTGGCTGGTTTGCCCGGATAAATTAGGGACGATCACTTCCGGCAGTGAATTAACATACATCATATAAAAATATCCGATCAGGAGCGGCAAAAGCAGAACAAAGATGATCAGCCCGGCCGTTAAAGCCAGTTTTAATTTTTTCAGCCGCAAAACCACAAGGCCGAACAATAGGCTGATAACTATGACATAAACCAGATAAGCATATAAGGCATCGATCAACAAATTATCTCCCTAAAAAGAACGAATATAAAAGGCCAAGCGCGATCGCCACGGTCAAGATCAGTGCTAAGATCCAGCCCCGGTGTTTTTCTTTTCCCCAGCGCAATTTAACCTGGCCGACTTCTTCGACCGCCTCGGCTTCTTTGGCGCTTAATTCTTCGCCCCCATATTGGAGGACGGTATTTTCAAATAGTTTAACCAGCTCTTTATTGCTCTCCTGTTTAGGTAAGAGCCCCTTCTTTTCTAAGCTCAGCTTAAACTCAGTCGCGCCCTCCAAACGAAAACAGGGGTCTTTTTGTAAAACAACAGCCAGGAGTTCTCTTAAATAATTTGGCAGAGGCGCTAAAGCTTCCTTGCTAAGGATCAGCGGGAGCCGTAGCTTGGCGATATTAAGTGGTAAGCCAGAATCATTAAAGGCTGCTTTACCCGTCACCATTTCAAACAAGATCAAACCCAGGGCATAGATATCGGATGAGCTTGAACTCCCCAGCCCCGCCACTTCTTCCGGCGAAGCGTATTTAGCGTTCCCCATCACTTCCAGTGATTTAAGCGGGAGTGAATTTTTGATCTCCCCTTCGACCACAAAATCAGTGACTTTAACAATTCCCTGGTTATCAAGAAAAATATTGGTCGGCTTAAGCGCCCCGTGGATGATCCCTTTGGCGTGGGCCGATTCCAGCGTCGCTAAAACCTGGTCGGCGATCGCAACCGCTTTTTCCGGCCCAATTTTTTCCCCGCTGTCGAGGATCTCTTGGATCGACCGCCCTTCAACATATTCTCTGACATAATAAAACCCTTGCCAGCCATAGTCGCCATCAAGGAGCCGGGCCAAGCCATGATGATTCGTCAAGGAAAATTCCTTGACCCGTTGTTTCATGCTTTTGATCAATGATGAATTAAGGGTCCCCCGCTTGTATATCTTAATGATAACTTTTTTATCTGTCCCGACAAAAAACCCTTGGTAAGTTACGCTGAAGGGGGTCTCTGATAGCTTCTTTCCTGTGCGGTACTTGCTTTTTAGGACTTGCTCCATGCTTTTGGGATTATATCAGATTAGGTGAAATTTTTCAGTAAACGTGCCGATATATATATGGAAGGGATAGAGGAACTAAAATGTTACAAGAAAATTCACGAGAACAATACGATGTCGCTTCGATCTCCAAAGAGGGAAGAGAAAAACGCATCAATACCGTTAGAGATGCCCTTTATATGAGCAAATTAGCTAAGCCAACCGGCCAGTTTGTCCAGGTTTTTGCCGATATGTTCCTTAAAAAGGAAGCAGGCAGAAAATGTTATTTCTAGGAGGAAAAGCCATGAATACCATGGATAACGCTAAAGTGATGGAAGTTTTAGAAAAGAATACGCTCTTCAATTACTTTGAAAAACTGGTTAACGCCAAAATGAAGAAGACCATCCTCTTTCCTGTTTTCCCAATAACCGCCGCGCCAATTTTAGCCGAACCGCGCTACTTATTCATTATTGAAAACCTGGACGACCTTACGCGGATCAATAGCGGCAGCGTCAATAATTAGTTCCCCTCTCCGAAGCCAAACGTTTCCCTGACCTTGTCAAAATAATTCCGCGCTTTTAACCTAATAAACCTGGTCTTTTCATTAGCCTTTTTGACCGTGATCTTTTGTCCTGTCCTGACCGGCAAGACTTGTTGGCCATCGCCGGTCAAGATCACGTCATCGCCTCTATATAATGTAATTGTTAACGGGCCATCTAAAACCAGCGAACGATTGCTTAAGCTGTGAGGACAGATAGCGGAAACGATCAAGCTTGATGATTCGGGCGTTAACAGCGGCCCGCCGGCGGCTAAGTTGTAGGCCGTTGATCCCGAAGCGGTCGCAATGATCAACCCATCAGCCGTATATTTAGCAATACCTTCAAGCTCAAACTTGATCACCCGGGAGATCCCGCTTTTGGCAATGACCATATCGTTAAGGGCAATGATTTTCTTGCCGCCAACTTCGGCTTCAAGCATTGTTCGCTCATCAAGTTTATATTTTCCGGCTACCACTTGTTTGACCGCCGCCGTTAATTCTGTCAGTTCAATCTCCGACAGAAAACCGACCCCGCCAAGGTGGACGCCAAGGATCGGCACGCCTTTACCGGCCAACATTCTCGCCGCCCGCAAGATCGTCCCATCGCCGCCAAGAGTGATCACGAATTCGGCTTTATTTAGGTCGACTTTATATCCTGCTTTTTTTAAGTCAGCCGTGATCTGTTTGGCTGTGCCGGCAATTAAGCGGTCTTCTTTTTTCGAGATTATTCCTATTGTTGTCATGGTTTTTCTCCTTAAAATAATTTCACCCAAGCCATCAGCCAGATTATACCAATTACAATGCCGATAATACACAGGGCGGCAAGAAATTGAAAATAAAAGTCCAGCCCGCGGTCTTTGGGGAATTTAAAGGTGACGGGCTCGATCTCCCCTTCTTCTGGGTCAACCAATAAAATCCCGTTCAAGCCAAAAACACGCTCAAGTTCAATTAATTTGCGCCGCAAGGCCGGCTCGGTCGGATCAATAGATCCTTCTCCCTTTTTTTCAAAGACGACAAATCGTTGCTTGGCTTTTCTGGCAACATAATCAGCCTCGAGCGAACTAAAGTGGTCTTTACCATTATAATGTATGACAACAGATTCTTTTTTATTGCGAGATAAGATCTCATAACCGTTCTTTTTTAATAGTTTTTCCGCTTCGCTATTCTTTGGCGAGGTAGAGAAGATATTCAACATTCCCTTTAGCTCCTTCGATCGGCGACGGCGTTATTCCCTTAACCTTAAAGCCTATTGCCTGCGCCTTCGCCTTTATCCTTTCGATCACTTTTTCCCTAACTCCCTCATCTCTCACAATCCCTCCCCTTCCCACTTCTTCTCTCTGCGCTTCAAACTGCGGTTTAACTAAGGCAATAACTTCCCCTCTACCAACTAATAACTTCTCCACTACCGGCAATATTTTATCAAGGGAAATGAAAGAAACATCGATGGCCGCAAAGTTCGGAGTCCGGAGTTGGGAGTTCGGAGTTTTTTCTTTTTTAATTAGATCTTCAGCGGTTAAATATCTAGCATTAGTTCTTTCCATTACGACGACCCGAGGATCATTGCGCAGTTTCCAGTCGAAAATGCCGTAGGCGACATCGACCGCGTAAACTTTGGCCGCCCCGTGTTGCAGCAGGCAATCGGTAAACCCGCCGTGGGAAGCGCCGATATCAAGGACGACCTTATCTTTGACATCGATCTTAAATTCTTTGAGGGCGTGTTCGAGTTTGAACCCGCCGCGGCTGGCATAAGCTTTCATTAAATCGCTGTTTCGCGCAGGTATTTGGCGGCCATTTCCGGAATGACCGTGTTGATATAGATCCCCGAACCGATCTCAAACCCAGCCACCGCTGTCACCCGAGGTAAGATTTGGATATACCAGTGATAATATTCTAAATTTTGTTCATGGCAAGGCGAAGAAAAAAGGACATAGTTGTAGTCGGGGTTGTTTAGCGCTTTATGGATCTTCCCCATAGTTTGTTTCATGACATATGCCAATTCTTTGGTGTTTTCTGGGGTGATCGAGCTAAAGGTCGACTCATGCTTTTTGGGGAAAACCTTAGTTTCGAACGGGGAACGCGAAGCAAACGGCTCAAGCGCGATATAGTTTTCTGTTTCAAAAACGATCCGCTCTTTAAGTTTTTTTTCTTTGGCGATCATGTCGCAATAAACACACTGGCCGTGGCCGTCAAAGTAGCGCATCGCTTCTTCGATCCGATATCTAATATGCATCGGTATAATCGGCGTCGCAATGATCTGTGAATGTGGATGGCGGACAGAAGTCCCTGCCGATCGGCCGTGATTTTTAAAAATAATTATCATCTCAAACCTAGGGTCCCCGCTTAAGGCCAGGTATCTTTCCCGGTAAGCCAAAAATATCTCTTCAGCTTGTTTTTCTTCCATCGTCGCAATGCTGACATGATGTTCCGGTGATTCAATTATAACTTCGTGCTCACCCAATCCAACCATGTGGGTAAAGTAATCTTCTATCTTTATCCGCGTCGAGTCTCCATCAGAGCTCAGCGCAGGATATTGGTTAGGAACAACCCTAATCCACCAACCAGGGGTATCCGGTTTGGTGCCAAAGTCGCGGTAAGAAAAGACTTCTGGGGGGGTAAGTTTTTCGTTGCCGACACAAAATGGGCAGTGAACTTTTTCTTCTGGGGGCGGTTGGACAACACCCTGGCCAAATTCTTCCGGCCGCTTCGCCCGCTCGGTCGCGATAATGACCCATTCTTTCGTCGCAGGATTTTGTCTTAGTTCCGGCATTTTGCTGGTTTGTATTATAACACAAAAAGTGCTAGAATTTTTTCAGTTAGCCGCAATTTAACGGGGTTTTTAATGATAACTCGATTTTCAACTGTTCTTGTACTTATATTAGCTTTGTCTTCCCCTCTCTTGGCCCAATCAGACGAGGGGAAAACGCTGGGGTCCGCAAATCTTTTCCAGCAAGCCTTGTTGTCTCGCCAGGAAAATAAAACGGCGGAAGCGATCGCCCTTTTCCGGCAGTCAGCCAATGACCAAAATTACGCGCTCCAGGATTATGCCCTATTTGAGATCGGCGAAACCTATTACTCTGCTGGGGATTATCGCTCCTCAATACCAGAATACCAAAAAATCCTTTCCCTTTATCCTAAAAGCATTCTCCTCCCCAAAACAACCCTGATGCTCGGTAAAAGTTATTTTAACGCTAAAGATTTCCCCTCAGCTATCCAGACATTTCAAGCGCTGGTCGAAAAATACCCTGACGCAAAAGAAGCGGCCGAAGCCCGCTTCTTGGTCGCTAAGGCCCATGAGTTCCAAGGAAAATGGAAAGAGGCCTACCTTGATTATGAAGAAACCGACCTTTTCCATCCTTTAAGCTATTTTGGCAAAAGGGCCAGAAAGGCCATTTTAGCTTTAAAAAGGAAACACAGAAAACAACTCCCCCGGTTTAAGGCTTCAGAAAAAGCGCTGTTTAAAAAAGGTATGGCTTACTTTGAACAAGATGATTTTGAAATGGCCGCCAATATCTTTCGTTTACTGGCGCGTAATTACCCTAAAAGCAAATTCATTAACGAGGCTTGGCTTATGCTTGGCCGCGCCGAAATGCAAAGAAACCGCTACCCTTCCGCCATTTCTGACTTAGAGAGGGCGACCACCGGCTCTCCCAACCTTGCCGGCAAGGCGAATTACTACCTGGGGATCGCTCATGGCCGCCGGGGAAAATATCCTTCGGCGATCGCTTCTTTTAAAAAGGTTTTATATAAATATCCTGATTCCAGCCTGGCGGATGACGCGGCCTATTGGCTTGCTTATTATCAAGAAGTAAACGGTGAAACACAAGAAGCGCTCCATAGTTATTATGGTTTGATCAAAAAATATCCTTACAGTAAATCTGTTTCCGCCGCGATCTGGCGCCTAGGGAGGGCCTATTACTGGGAGGGTGATTTCAAGAACGCGGCAACCTATCTCCATCTCGCCCAGCTCTATCCGCCGGGAGAAAATTCTCCCCGCTGTTATTTCTTTGAAGCGAAAGCGCTGGAGAGGCTCGACAATCGCGCCGCGGCGCTGGAAGTTTACAAAAAACTGATCGATCGTTTCGATCACACGTATTACGCCTACCGGGCGCAGGAAAAGCTGGATGGCTTCGGCATTTCCGCTCTTGCCCAACCGTTTAGCGAAGAAGATTTTTCAGAGGCTTTAAGCAGTTTGAACGACAACAATCAAGAAGCGCTCGCGTCAATAATGGAAATCTGGGAATTGGCTAATACCGACATTTTACGGTCGGAAAATAGCGGAGAAGCCAGGGCTCACTTATTGAAATACAAAGAATTAATGGGGCTGAACTTAACCGGTTACGCCGCCGATGAAGCGCGTTATCTAGTGGACATAACTTCTGAGCAAGAAAAAGATTCCGCGCAAATCAAGCTTGGCGAAATGCTTCTGCGATCAGGGGAATATCACCGGCCGATCCGCTTTGCCAACCGTAAGGTAAAAGATGCTGTCCTTTCCGGCAAGTCGTCTTCTGTTCCTAAAAAGATCTGGCAAATGGCTTATCCGAAAGGCTATTGGGAGCAGATAAAGATAAAAGCAGATAATTTTAAGGTCGACCCGTATCTCGTCCTGGCCGTTATTAGGGAAGAGAGCCGTTTTAATCCCAAAGCAGTCTCCCGCTCCGGCGCCAGGGGACTGATGCAAATTATGCCCAAAACCGGAAAAGGGATAGCAAGGAACCTTGACCTTTATCGCTACCGCACAGGCAAGCTTTTTGACCCAAAGCTCAACGTTGCCATGGGAACATACTACCTTTCCAATTTGGTAAAAAGCTTTAGTGACAATTTTTATCTGGCACTGGCGGGCTATAACGGCGGCCCCAATCGTGTTAAAAGATATATAAATAGCTGGTATGACAATAATTTAGGATCGGTTGACATCGATGAGTTTATCGAAAGTATCCCCAGCCGCGAAACCCGGCTCTATGTCCAAAAAGTAATGGAGAGTTATTTTGAATACAAGCGGTTATACGAGCGAAAACGAGGATAAAACCTTAGAAGGCATTAGGCCAAAGCGTTTTGGCAACTTCATCGGCCAAGAACAGATCAAACAAAACCTCCAGATCCATATCGATGCCGCTAAATCCCGCGGCGAAGCCTTAGAGCATCTTCTTTTTTACGGCCCACCCGGCCTTGGCAAGACTACTTTAGCCGGCATTATTGCCAGCGAAACCGGCGCCAGCCTAAAGGTCACTTCCGGCCCGGCGATCGAACGCCCAGGCGACCTGGCCGCGATCCTAACCAACCTCAAGCCGCACGACATTTTTTTTATCGACGAGATACATAGATTAAATAAAGTGGTTGAAGAAGTTTTATATCCCGCGATGGAAGATTTTGGGTTAGATATTGTGATCGGCAAAGGGCCGAGCGCCCGCTCGATCCGGCTTGAACTGCCAAAATTCACCTTGATCGGCGCGACAACTAGGATCGGCCTCCTCTCCGCCCCGATGCGTGATCGTTTTGGCCTTGTTAATCGTTTGGAGTTTTATACGCCTGAGGAATTAAAGCAAGTAATCCTTAGGGCCGCCGGGACCTTTGATATTGCGATCGAAGAAAAAGGAGCGCTGGAAATCGCCAAGCGTTCGCGCGGCACACCCCGGATAGCCATTCGCTTTCTCAAGCGAGTTAGGGATTACGCCCAGGTTAAAGGTTCGGGCAAGATCACCGGCGCAATCACTCATGAATGTTTAGATTCGATGGGAGTCGACGAGTTTGGGCTGGACAAAATCGACCGTAAATATATAATAACTATAATCGATAAGTTCGCCGGCGGGCCAGTCGGAGTTGAAACACTCGCGGCCGGCATCTCGGAAGAAGTCGAAACGATCGAAGATGTTTACGAGCCGTATCTGATGCAGCTTGGTTTTATCGAGCGGACGCCTCGGGGACGCCAGGCGACACAGAGCGCGGCAACCCACGTCGGCCGAAAATTAAAAGGCGCGGGACAGGAGAAATTGTTTAAATGAAAAAACGAACCGCGGAAATAAAAAGAAAGACCAAAGAGACCGACATTAAGATCAAACTTAATATCGATGGCAAAGGAACAAGTGAGATTGATTACCCCATCCCCTTTCTGGCCCACATGTTCACGCTTTTCACCAAACATGGACTATTCGATCTTACCTTAAAAGCTAAAGGCGATCTGGAAATAGATCTTCATCACTTGGTTGAAGATACTGGGCTAGCCTTGGGCGAAGCTTTTGCCAAAGCTCTAGGGAAAAAAGCCAAGATCGAGCGGTTTGGCCACGCTTCTCTTCCGATGGATGAATCACTGGCCGATGTTAAAGCCTCGATCGATCTTTCAGGCCGCCCACATTTCACTTTTAACGCTAAGTTTCCAAAAGAAATGATTTATGCCGAGTTGGATGGCGAAAAAATTAAACTTTCAATCGATGCCGAAATGCTGCGGGAGTTTTTTGAATCTTTTGTCTACAAAGCTGGCATCTCGCTTCACGTTGATCTAGTCCGGGGGAAAAACACTCACCACAAAATTGAAGCTATTTTTAAGGCTTTTGGCGTTGCCTTAATGCGAGCCTGCGCCATCAACCCCCGCAAAGAAGGAATCCCGTCTACCAAGGGAGTTTTGTAGATGATCGAGTTAGACGGCTTGGCTCCAGGGAACGAAATTATTTCAGAAGATAATGGGACCTTTTATTTAAGAATCACCCAGCCTCAAAAGATCTCTATTTCCAATAACTTCGCCGTCGAACTTGAGCCGCGCGAAAATCCTTTTTGGCTTTGCACTTCCCTTGGATATAAGTCAAATGTCCTGAGCCTAAATAAAATAGACACCGTGGTGGCCATTGCTAGGACCGAGCGGTTAGCCGAAGCGGCCAATAAGCTGGTCGGCAGGATCATTAAAGAAGCCCACGATATCGAACACAGCCTAAAGATCGCCAAGAAAACCAGGAAGCTAGGCGGGGTTTTGATCTTAAAAGATGACCAGGTTGGTGTGCTGGGAAAAATAAAGTTCGTTCCTATATCACTCTCGGCGTAATAAGGAAAACTATCTCTGTCTTCTCTTTCTCAAGATTTCTGTTTTGGAACAATAACCCCAAAACAGGAATATAGCCAAAGACTGGGACCCTAACAATATTCTCTCTCTCCGTTTCCGACATTAATCCCCCAACAACTATCGTCTCACCATTTTTAACTCTGACCGTCGCCGAAGCATTGCGGGTTGAGATAACAGGGAAGTCGCCAGCCGAAGTTGTCCGCCATTCGGAAATGGAAGAGACTTCCGGCTGAATAAAGGTTGTAATGTCTCCTTCTTGCCCTAGCTGGGGAGTGATCTTAAGTTTCACTCCCGCGTCAATGTATTCAACCGTCCATTGGGTTGTACTGCCGCCGCTGCTTACCGGAACAGCATAAGGGATCCGACTGCCGATATTGATCATGGCTTCTTGGTTATCAAGCGTCGCGATCCTGGGACTGGCAACAACATTGGCTTTACCATCAGAGATCAGCGTATTCACAATCGAAGTAATATTTTCGGCCAGAGAGGTTTTTCTGGTCGCCTTGTCAGTCACAAAGCGAACGGTTCCATTACCATAAGAGATCCCAAGCTTTTTAGAATCGCTTTGCGCGATCTCCACCACTTTTCCTTCGATTAATATTTGCGGCGTGACCTTGTCGATCGCCGTAATTATTTTTTTAGCTTCAACAAGCTCCGAATCTTTTCCCCTGATAACCAAAGAGTTGGCCCTCCCTCCGACTTGAAAAGTCGCGCTTGGAATCACTTTGGTCAGCAATTCCGCTACTTTCCCGGCCGAGAGGTATTTTAATTGCACCGTCGCTATTTCTGGTTTATAAGCGGTTTGGGTAATATCTTGGGGAAGTGAAGAGACAAGCAAAACACTCCCTTTCTTTTCATAGTTAAAACCATTTGTCCGTAAGATAAATTCTATCGCTTCTTCGGCTGTGACATCCTTTAAGTGGATAGTCGCCTTTTTGGTCTGATTTAGCGCCTGATCTCCTGACAAAACGAGATCAAACCCCGCGCTCCGGGCTAGAGTTTGCACTACATTGACCACTACGGCGTCTTCAAAGTCGATCCGGGAGATCTTTTCAGCCGCAACGGCAAAATCAAACTTCAAACATCCAACAACAAAACAAACTAAAAACATCAAAAACCAGACATTAAACTTTTTATGCTTTGGTCTTTGCTTTCCCATTATTTTGAAGTTTGGACTTTGAAGTTTGCAGTTATCTCTTAAGTATAATGCGATCATTTTTAATCCTAACGACTCGATAATCATCTATTTTTTCTCCTTCCTCTATAATAATTCCTCTCCCCCCCACCTCTACGCAGGCCACATTCTTACCACCGCTGACCACCCCAACTAATTTCGCGTAACCGGCGGGGAGGAGAAGAGGCTCATCATGAATTGATAAAACCAAGTTAGCTACCGTAATTTTCTTTTCATTATATAAATAGACCGCCTCCCGGCTGGTGACCTGAATGGAAACAACTTCTTCGGAGGCGGTTTCATTTTTTACGGTAATTTGTTTTTCTGTCGAACAAGAAGTGAGGGAAATAATTATTAAAAATAGAAATAAAAACTTTTGCGCCATTTCAAAAAATGTAAAGCAAAACAATTGCCACGATGATGAAAGTGAATATTAACGAATTCTTGTCAGGGTGAATGCTATATAATTAAAGATGTCGTAGTTGTCGATGTCGACGGGTTTATTGGGGATAACGTTTTTGTCCAGGCCCTCGTTTCACCGCTAGCAACTGTAACTTCTTCAGAGATAGCAAGATAAATCCCCCCCGGATCATAGGTCGTCACCTCATATGTCCCGGCTGGAATATCAGAAAGAGTACACTGACCGCTTGCATCGGTAAAATCAGAATAGGAAGTATTATTTAAATAGACCTTAATTCCCTGGGCCAGCCCACCCCCTGGCGTGGTTATGGTCGCGGCCAACCAGCCATTAGCGGTAATTGTAACAGTGGCCCTGCCTTCGATCGAACCGACCGTGGCAATTACATCTCCGCTCCCCTCTGTCCCACTAGCCGTAAACCAACCATCAGAAGAAATCGTCCCAATTCCTCCAGTCACGCTCCAGGTAGGAACTACTGTAACAATGGTTCCAACGCTAGTTTTCCCATCAGCTGAAAAATATTTTAACTTATTTATCCCGACAGTAACGGTAGAAGGTGAAACAACTAAGCTGGTCACGCCGCCATCTTCTAAATCGCCACAACCTATGAGACAAATAAAAAATGCAAAATGAAAAATTAAAAATGAAGGTAGGATGATTTTTTTAAAGAAGCTTGCCATTGGCCACCACAACTTTACCGGAAACGATCGTCTGGATAACCTTGCCGGTTAATGTCCAGCCACCAAAAGGAGTGTTGCGGCTTTTTGAAGCGAATTGCGTGGGGTCAACGGTCCACTCTTGTTTCGGGTCAACAACAATGAGATCGGCATCAACGCCGACTTTTAACGTCCCTTTATTTTTAAGTCCTAAGATCCTGGCTGGAGCAGCGGTCATAGCCTCAATTGCCCTAGTTAAGTCAACTGCTTTTGTTGCCACCAACTTGGTCAAGACAAGCGCCAAAGTTGTTTCCAGCCCGACCAACCCGGTCGCCGCGGCGCCAAATTCAATGTTTTTTTCTTCGAGCGTGTGGGGAGCATGGTCGGTCGCGATCACATCGATCGTCCCGTCTTTTATCCCCTTAATGATCTCTTTAACATCGGCCGCTGTTTTAAGCGGCGGATTAACCTTGGCGTTAGTATCGTAATTCCTGACCGCTTCTTCGGTTAACGAAAAATAATGTGGGCAGGTTTCGCAAGTAACTTGAATTCCGTCTTTTTTAGCGATCCTGATAAGTTTAACTGACCCGGCCGCTGAGACATGGGCAATGTGGACTCGGCCGTATTCTCTGGCAAGCATGATCTCGCGCGCCACCATCGCCTCTTCAGACAATGAAGGGATACCAGGCAACCCTATTTCAGTCGAAACTCTCCCTTCATTCATCGATCCACCAGCTGAAACATTTAGGTCCTCGCAGTGGGAAATGACCGGCACATTAAATTGCTTCGCATATTCCAGCGCCCGGCGCATAACATCGGAGTGCATCACTGGCCGCCCATCATCGGAGAAAGCGACCGCCCCTTCGGCAAAACATCTCCCCATCTCTGCCAGTTCTTCCCCTTTAAGGCCCTTGGTAACCGCCGCGATCGGCAAGACGTTAACAACCCCTTCACCTTTTGCTTTAGCTAAGATATATTCAATGACCGCCGAGTTATCTCCGGGAGGATTAGTGTTCGCCATGCAGCAAACCGTAGTAAAACCACCCAGCGCGGCGGCTCTGGTCCCGGTGTATATTGTCTCTTTGTCCGGCCGTCCCGGATCCCGCAAATGCGTGTGCATGTCGATCAATCCCGGCAGAACCAACATCCCTTTGGCATCAATCATCCTGGCCCCTTGCCCCTGGACCCTGGCTCCTATTGCCTTCACTTTCCCATTTTCCAGTAACACATCCCTTAGCCCGTCAATTTTCGCCGCGGGATCTATTAACCGGCCGCCTTTAATTAATATTTTTGTCATTGCAATTTCATTTTTTTTCTGACCCTGGAGATCAGGGTCCGCAAACTTGGGGAATCTTTCTTGTCAGCCGTCTTTTTACCGTCCGCTTTAATCCGTTTGAGCGCCATTGAAGCGGCTCTTTGCTCTGCTTCCTTTTTGTTCGCCCCGCGGCCGATGCCGTACCGTTTGTCTTTGATCCTGACCTCGATCCAGAAAACCCTCCGGTGCCGGGGGCCAGATTCTTTGATCACCCGATAATGCGGGAGTTCGTGTTTTTGTTTTTGGGCATACTCTTGCAGGGCAGACTTATAATCCCTAATATACCCAGCTTTGGAGACCGTTTCTACCTCTCCTTGAAGGAGTTCAATGATCAAATCCCGCGCTTTACCGAGCCCAGCGTCAAGGTAGATCGCACCGATCAAGGCTTCCAGGGCATTGGCGACATTTGATTTCCGCTTTTGCCCGCCGCTTTTGATCTCGTTACTGCTAAGGAGGAGATAATCGCCCAGGCCGATTTTTTTGCCGACGACCGCAAAAGTTTCGTCTGAAATAACGGTCGCCCTGATCTTGGTCAAGTCGCCTTCGGCATGGCCGGGAAATTTATTATAGAGGTATTCGGTGGTCGCGAGTTTCAAGACCGCGTCGCCTAAGAATTCGAGTCTTTCGTTATCAGGAAGGTTTTTCTCGTGGCCATACGAGCTATGGGTTAATGCTTGGTTAAGGAGGTTTTTATTGAGGAATGCGACCCCGAGCTTGGTTTCAAGCTCTTTAAGGGCTTCTTCCCGCGCCGGAGAGAGTTGATGCATTTGACAATATATTTTACATCATATAGAATAAAATTGCAAATCGAGAAAAGAGGAGAAATCATGGTAGTTTTATCCCCCATTATGAGTTACGTAGTTGACAAGGAAGTCGGATTCCCCATCCCTTCGGAAAAAGAAAGGATCAATCGGGCCCTGCGCCGCTATCGGAGCATCCTATCTGCCCATTCAAACCGCTCCGACGCGCCGGAGATCATGTTTGGCATCGCCGACCTTCTGGTTGGCCGGGGTGAAGGCAACGACCGCAACGACGCCATGAAAATGTTCGACCAAGTCCTGCTGCGCAACCCGCCGGAATATCTCAAGGCCAGGGCCTTGATCGGTAAGGCGGAGCTGATGATCGGAAAACCAGAAGAATTTGATAATGCTATCTCTTTAAGCGAAAAGGCTCGCCAAATTTTAGGCAAAGACCTGGCCGAGTTTTTTGCGGCTAAAACATTTATCGTTGAAGCCGAACTCCTTCTCGCCCGCCAAGCCAGGGGCGATTGGGCCAAAGCAATAAATTTGTTTGACCAAGTGATCAAAGAAAAATCGGCCCATTGGTACTTCCGCGGTCGTGCTTTATTAGGCAAAGCCGAAATCCTCCTTTACAGCAAGCCCGACAAGTTGAATGAACCATTAAAACTTATCGACCTGTCATTAAAAGAGTTAGCGGACCGGACCGACGATTATTTCTTCAATAAGAACAAAGTCTTAAAGGCGGAAATATTGACCCGCCGTGGTAAAAAAGCGGACCTTAAGCGGATCGAAAAAATGCTAACCGAAGTAGTTAAAATGCCGATCGCCTACAAAGACTTGATCGCGAGAGCAAAGTTGAACCTGGCCGACATTGGAACTGGCGCTAAAGCTGAAAAATTCATTAAAGATGTAAGCGAAATGGAGGGCGTCGACCCCTACCTCATCGAAAAAGCGCGCTTGATAGAACAAGAACTGAAAAATAGAAAGAAGAAGTAATGCCTAAGACCATCGCCGAGAAAATACTATCCAATCATTCCGGGAAAGACGCCAAAGCCGGTGATATTGTCATTGCCGACCTCGATTTTATGATCGGGCAGGATGGGACCTCTGGGGTAGCAATCGATTCTTTCCGCAAGATGCAGGCCAAGAAAGTCTTTGATCCGTCGAAGATTGCGATTATTATCGACCACAGTTCTCCCTCACCAAATGAAGGAGTGTCCGCTATCCACAAAAAGATCCGGGAATTTACACAAGAACAAGGCATTAAGCTTTATGATATCGGTTGCGGCGTTTGCCATCAGATCACCCCGGAACAAGGGCACGTCGTTCCAGGAGATTTAGTTATCGGCGCTGACTCTCACACTTGCACCTACGGCGCGATCAATGTT
>JBDRLW010000045.1:0-38687 GCA_043812655.1 bacterium
GATCGGAAAAAGTTTCCCCGGCTGGCCAGAGCGAATATCCGGCAATGATCCGGCAGTAAAAAATGAGATCAGGACCATGAACGCGCTTAGCGCGAAGATCAGCTCATATGAGCCGACCAAGCCGGCCAGGATCGCCCCAAATGCCCACCCGAGCGAAGTAAAAGCGGAATATTTCCCCATCTTCCCTGCCCGCTCATTATAAGCGTAAACAGCTAGTGCCGCCGGAAAGATCCCCGCCGCCAACCCCACCAACATTCTTGCTCCTATTAATGTAAAGAGATCATGGGCCCATAACTGGGAACAATAACAAATTGCGGCAAACAGCAAACCAAACTGGATCAGCCGGTTGATCCGCAGTCGATCGGCTAAAATACTAAAGAGGTAATTGGAGGAAAAATATGTTAGGTTGTAAACCCCGACGACCAGACCAACCTCGAACGGGCTGGCGCCAAACTCTTTGGCAATGAGGGGAATGAATATTTGTGAAGCAAAGAGAGCCGCGTTATTGAGGAACTGGATCAGGCTTGTTCTTTCCATTTAGTCCCGTACGGCGTATCTTCGATCTCTATTCCTTGTAAACTTAATTGTTTACGGATCGCATCAGCCCTGGCAAAATCTTTTTTCGCCCTTGCCTCTTCGCGCTCTTTGATCAATTTTTCAACACTGCCTTCTAGGCTTTTTCCTTCCTGCTCTACTTTTATGCCCAAAATCCCGCACAACTCGATCACAGTCTCTTTCATTAATATAAGGCACTCTTTTTCCGCTTCACCTTCATCCAAGGTTTTGCGGCAAAATTTTATCAAGTCAAAGATTGAAGCCAAGGCGCTAGCGGTATTAAAATCGTCATCCATGGCATCGATAAAGCTATCACGGAAAGGGATAAAATCTTCTTCTAGGTCAATTAATTCAATTTTGGGAGAAACTTCTTTTGTTTTACCAATTAGAAAATCAATATCTTGGATGAACTTGGTGATCCTCCCATATGCTTCTTTGCTGGCCGAGAGGTCTTTATCGCTATAATTGATCGGGCTCCGGTAATGGGTCGACAAGATAAAAAAGCGGACGACCATCGGGTCATATTTCTTGAACACATCTTTTAAGGTAAAGAAGTTGCCGAGGGATTTTGACATCTTCTGTTTATTAATATTAACAAAGCCATTATGGAGCCAATATTTTACCCAGGGAATTTTACCGGTTAAGGCTTCGGTCTGGGCAATTTCATTTTCATGGTGCGGGAATTCCAGGTCAAGCCCGCCGCCATGGATATCAAACTGCTCGCCCAGGTATTTAGTCGACATTACGGAACATTCAATGTGCCAGCCGGGGCGCCCCTCCCCCCATGGGCTCGGCCAAGACGGTTCGCCTTTCTTTGCTTTTTTCCATAAAGCAAAATCAAGCGGGTTTTTCTTTTTCTGGTCTATCTGGATCCTAGCCCCTGACTCCTGGTCTTCCTTTTTTTTACCGGACAACTTCCCGTAATTTTCGAATTTATCAACTTCAAAATAAACCCCGTCTTCCAGCTGATAAGCAAAACCTTTTTTGGTTAAACCTTCGATCCAACTCACCATCTCCGGTATATGTTCCGTCGCTTTCGGATACATATCGGCCCGTTTAACATTTAATTGATCCATCACTTCAAAAAATGCCTTAATATATTTTTCCGAAACTTCTTTACATCCCTCTTTTGGATCTTGTAATTTTGGTATTGTTTGTAATTTGGTGCTTGTGGTTTGTGATTTAGCAATTATCTTATCATCCACATCCGTTATATTCTGAATATGCGTCACTTCAAATCCAGAATGTTCTAAATAACGCCTAATAACATCAAAAGTAATATAAGCGCGACCATGCCCCAGGTGGGTTTCATCATACGGCGTTATGCCGCAAACATACATTTTCACCTGATCAGGAGTTAAGGGGATAAACTCTTCTTTTTTTCGGGTTAAGGTATTATATACAAGAATTGACATATATTGTTATTTTAACACGGGCGACGCCAGCAACGCTATTTTCATCTTATTCATCAACCTATTCATCAATCTATTCATCAATCTATTATTTGTCATTATTATGCCATAATATAGTGCAATGACCGGCCTGCCCCTTGAGGTTCACCAAAGAAGCCCGCTCAATTACTTCTCTGGCTGAAGTAATAAGTGTAAGATTATTTAATATCTTTTCTGTTATTGTGTAATTTGGCTTAAAGCCCATGATCTACTCCATTTAATGCTCTTCTTATAAACCTTTATAAGTTAATTTTAGCATATCTTTTAAGTTGACACTGGAGGATTAGTGGTGTATTATTTTTTGCATAGGATTAAATAGGAGGTAATTGATTATGAAAAAGTGGATGGGATTAGTGTTGGTAATTGTTGTTTTATTTTTTAGTCCAATAACAGCAGCCTGGGGGGAAGAATATGTTTTTGATACTAAATGGGGTTCATCTGGGGAGGCTGATGGCCAATTCTCGAGAGCTTCAGGCATAGCTGTAGATAATTCTGGCAATGTTTATGTTGTAGACCAAGATAATCATCGAATTCAAAAGTTCGATACCTCTGGTAGTTTCATAACAAAATGGGGCTCTTTTGGCTCGGAAGATGGCCAGTTTAAGTGTCCAATAGATATAACAATTGATAGTTCAGATAATATCTATGTTATAGATTCATTGAATCATCGAATTCAAAAGTTTGACCCCTCCGGTCGTTTCCTAACTAAATGGGGCAATTATGGCACGGGAGACGGCCAGTTTAAGTTTCATTCCGGAGAAAGCTGTTTTGGCATTGCCAATGATAATTCTGGCAGTATTTATATTGTAGATGCTGGTAACTATCGAATTCAAAAGTTTGATTCCTCTGGTCGTTTTATAACTAAATGGGGCAATTATGGCACGGGAGACGGCCAGTTTAGTAATCCGACAGGAATAGCCGTTGATAGTTTAGGCAATATTCATGTAGGAGATCCCGACCATAGACAAATACAGAAATTTGATTCCTCGGGGAACTTCATAACTAAATGGTCATCCAGGGGACAAGGAAATGGTCAATTTGAACTACTTGGCGATATGGCGGTTGACAACTCTGGCAACTTCTATGTTCTTGAATCTGGTGGCCTTAAAGTTGGATTCCAGACCTTTAATTCCTCTTGTGATTTCATAACCAGATGGACTCCAGAACAAATGGGAACAGGAGACGGCCAATTTTTAAAGCCTGTTGGAATAGCAATAAATAATGCCAATGTTTATGTCACTGATGTTCGTCAAAATCGAATCCAGAGATTTCGACCAGCCTCACAGCCTCCCCAAACCGTTTCCGCCCGTATTGTGGTAAATAAAGAGGTTCCCTCCCTCCAGCGCGGCACCCCCACGCCGCGAACCGCGCCGAAAGCGCCGATTTCCAGAAAAACCGCAGTTAAAACCACTACTACTACCACATTGATCTCAAACAAAGCGATAATACAGAAAAGATTAGCGCGGAGAACCCTGACTGCTAAAAAAGCTCCAACAATATTAGGAAAAGTTGAACCGAGCACTCCGCAGTCGCCGGACACCGGAACTGCCGGCCCGCAGAATATTATGGTGCCAGCCAATTATGCCAGGATTACTGTCAAACTAAAAGCAACCGGCGCAACAGTGGCAACTCTGCCGCAGGCTGGTGTTAATGCGGGAGCCGAAGGAGCAAATGTTTTTAATTTGGCCTTGCAGCCAAACACGGACTATATCGTCGAAGCCGAAGATACCGCCCCGTGGGATGGATTTACCAGGTTTCAACCGACCTACAATCGGGAATTCACCACCCCGGCTTCGGGTGATTTCGCATATGAAATTAAATTAATGATATTGAGCACTCAATGATATCTACCATTCTTTAAACAGATCGAGCTGGTCTCTAATTAAAATCCCCCGGGTTTTTCCGGGGCTTCTTGTTTAAAAACTTGGTTTGCCCCTATTTCACCCTATTTTGAGCCCTGAGGAAAAAAGAAATAGGAGAATGGAAAGACGCCTATGCCTTTTCTTTTCCTCCCTTGTTTACGGCCAATAAACCGTAACGCCTTCAGCCCTTAATCTGGCTATTTGGGATGGCGGGATTTGAGGGTTGGACTGTAAACTGACTTCATCACCAGAACCTAATCCACCATTAATAGCATTATCAATAAGGGGAATAATATCCGTTATTTGGTTGTTGTCAAGCCAAAGCTCAGTTAACTCAGTAAGCCTAGCGAGTGGAGTTATATCGGCGAGTGGGTTGTAGCCAAGCCAAAGCTCCGTTAAATCAGTAAGGTTCGCTAAAGGAGTTATGCTGGATATTCGGTTTGAGTATAATCCAAGCACAGTTAAATCAGTAAGGTTCGCTAAAGGAGTTATGCTGGATATTTGGTTGTAGTCAAGCCAAAGCTCCGTTAACTTCGTAAGGCCCGCTAAAGGAGTTATGCTGGATATTTGGTTTGAGTATAATCCAAGCATAGTTAAATCAGTAAGGTTCGCTAAAGGAGTTATGCTGGATATTTGGTTGTAGTCAAGCCAAAGCTCCGTTAACTTCGTAAGACCTGCTAAAGGAGTTATGCTGGATATTTGGTTGTGGCCAAGCCAAAGCTCCGTTAACTTCGTAAGGCCCGCTAAAGAAGTTATGCTGGATATTTGGTTTGAGTATAGTCCAAGCATAGTTAAATTAGTAAGGTTAGCTAAAGGAGTTATGCTGGATATTTGGTTTGAGGTTAGTCTAAGTGTGGTTAAATTAGTAAGCCCCTCTAAAGGAGTTATATCGGATATTTGGTTGTTGTCAAGCGTAAGCGAGGTTAAATTAGTAAAACATTCAATTCCGGAAAGATCATAAATGTTTCTCCCATTTAAGTCTAACGTTGTTATATTAAGCGCGTCTTGAAGGGTTATATCATCATTTGGTCCTTTGCCTAACGCTTCCAATATTGCGTTTCTAAAGTTAACGCCTGTGAACTTATCGGTTATTATCCCATCGCCGTCGGGGTCGCAGCTATATTGGATGAAACCAGCGTCACAAATTGCTCCGGTGTCTCCAGGCCCGGCATCCCCAGGTCCGGCATCAATAGTTCTAACGGCGCCAGCATCTTTTTTTGGTTCGGGTATTGGATTGGGCAAACAACTGCAACCACCGAGGCTGGCTGGAGCTGTTGTTATGGCGTGATAAGCGATGACTCCCGCGGTCAGGGCTATATTGGCCGGCAAAGCCGCGGCTCGCGCTACCTGGTCGCTGGCAGTCGCTTCAGGATCGCTAAAGTTAAAAGTATAACCGATGTAGCCTTTTAAAGAGTATTGCGGGGCGGAGACATTGTTTATATTAGACATTTCAATTAACTCCTTTTATGGAACTATCACAACTGGAACATAGGCTCGGAACCTGCCCGCCAGAGGCGGGCCTTTGTTCTATAACATTATCCTCACTTAACCCGAGAAATTTCACTTAATTTAACGATAGGTCTGTCGGATATTGATCATGGGTCCGTCCTGTGGCTACAAAGCCAATCTTAACTAGCTATATGGTTTGCTCAATAGGTTTTTTCCGGGGCTTCTTGTTTTTTCTAGGGGGTTAATTACTTCCGCTTTTCTAAAGCCTTGATCCGCTGGTTCAATTCGTTGATCGCCTTGTGGATCGGATCCGGTAAAGAGCCATGTTCGAGCGGATCGAGGCGTCTCCCCTCTTGCTTTAAGACCCAAGAAGGATTGCCGACGACAGTAGTTCCTGCCGGCACATCTTTAGTCACCACCGAACCAGCGCCGATGCGCGAATTGTTACCGATCTTGATATTGCCTAAAACTATCGCCCCCGCCCCGATCACAACATTATTCCCGATCGTGGGATGGCGTTTTCCTTTTTCTTTTCCCGTTCCGCCAAGGGTCACTCCCTGATAAACAGTGACATCATTGCCAATTATGGTCGTTTCACCGATCACCACGCCATTGCCGTGGTCAATAAAAAACCGTTGTCCGATCTTTGCTCCGGGATGGATCTCGATCAAAGTAATAAGCCGCGCGATCTGTGAGATCAACCTTGGAATGACCGGGACGCGCCAACCATATAAGAGATGGGCCAGGCGATGGATCCAAACCGCCCAAAGCCCCTGGTACAGCAAAACTTCAAAAACATTTTTCGCCGCCGGGTCTTTTTCAAAAATTACTTTAATATCGTCAAACATTCTTACCTCCTGCTGGAATAGGGTAACGGGTAACGCGAAGTAAATATTCCCGTTACGCGTTACCCTATTCGCATTACCAGCTTATTTCCTATCAAAAAACGGATTTTTGGCCGACACCGAAAGCGGGATGCCGTAAGCGATCTTGACTTCCTCGCCCAGCAATTTCAGCTCCACCGCCGCTTTGCCAACGGAATACATCACCCGATTATCAAGGCGATGGTCGATCGCTGTCGCCACGGCCGAACCGATCGCGATCCCCAGATCCCCTGTATTATAAGCGCAGACGACGCCCGCTTTCTCAGCCGCCGCGCAATCCTTTTGTCCGCAAAAAGAACAATATTTCAATCCGATCGTCTTGGTTTTTGTCCCGATCAAAATTATCGCTTGCGCACTTTTAATGTTTTCGCAGTCGCGCAAAAAAGTCTGGTGCGACAACCGCTCGCCGATCTCTTTCATCTTGGCCGAAAGTTTTTGGATATCGTCACCGGTTAAAACCGCGATCTCTAAAAGGTCAAGCCCTCTGGCTTTAGGGGCCGTCCTGGCCGCTAAACAGATCTCCCTCGCAATTTCTTCTACGACAGCCGAGCGGAACGTTTCTTCTTTCTTAAACATTCAAGCAACTCTGGAGGGAATTTAATTGTTTAGGCGAGCCAACGGCGACTAAAACGTCGCCGTTTTCAATTTTAGATTCGGCCGCCGGCTGGTAGTTAAAGCTCCCGTCGGCTTTCCTGATCGCCACCACATGCGCCCCGGTCTTTTGCCGCACCTGCGATTCGCTTAAGGTTTTACCATTGGACTTGCTGTTCCCTTTAACGCTGCATTCCCTCATCTCCAGCTCAATATGTTCGCTGTAAAGGACCGTATCAAGATAATCGATCGCCGCCGGCTTGGTTAAAACTTGGGCCATCCTTTTGCCGGCGATAAAATACGGCGAGATCACTTTATTGGCGCCCGCTTTTTTTAGTTTTTCTTCGGCATTGATGCTGCTCGCCCGGGCGATGATCGTTAGCCCAGGGTTCAGCACCCTGGCCGACAACGTCACAAAAACATTTTCCGTGTCAGAATCGGCGGCGGCAATTAAGCCTTTGGCTTTTTTAATGTTCGCGCTGTTAAGCAATTTATCGGTCGTAATATCGCCAATGATATAAGGGACGTTTTTCCCTGCCAACTCATTAGCTGTCTCCGCTTTACTGTCCAAGATCACATATGGGATCTTGGCTGACGCCAGTTCAACCGCTACCTGGTGGCCAACCCGGCCAAAACCGCAAATTATATAATGATTTTTCATCGTCGCGATCGCTTTTTCCATTTTTCTCCTCCTTCTGTATCCGCTTATCTGTCCTTCTATTATCATTTCAACTATCTGCCCTAAAATATAAACAGCGATGCCAACACCGCAAAAGACCAAGGCCATGTCAAAGATCCTCCCGGCCGGGGTCATGTGGTTAATATCCCGCCAGCCGGCGGATGTCATGGTGATAACTACCATATAAACAGATTCAAGCAGCGACCAACCTTGAAGATATTTATAGCCGATCACGCCAATAATGGACAAAAAGAACATCGCGATGGCTGGAACGATTAATTTTCTTAATGGATTCATTTTAATAAGTAAACCGTAAAATCTCCCGGATGATAATCGTGCCTTATTATATACCGAGTAGCCATGAAACGGCAATAATGTATTATTTCTTCCGGGTTAAAATAGAAATACCGGCCGCTATTCAGGCCTTCTTTATCCGCGATCGGCAGATAACCCTCGCTTAAAAAATTCACCGCCAGGCCGCAGCTGGAAAGGTCGTACATCCGGTTCAGCATTTCTTTAACCAGGTCAAGGTGGGTGTCAATATCGACCAAGCGGATGTTGAGCGCGCCGGAACAAAAGATATAATCGTATTTGGGCAGGTAGCGCTCGGCTAAAATATCTTTCACTTCAAACTTGGCATCAGGATATTTCTTTTTAGCTACATCAATTAATTTCTGGGAAATATCGAAACCCGTATAATTTATTTTATTGCGCGCCAGCGTGCTGTCGGCTTTTAAAAAGCCATAAAAGTCACCAAACCCGCAGCCAACATCCAAAATTGAAATTCCCGCTGCTTTTTTACCGTAGATAAATATTTCTTTGAAGATCTTGTAGCGGAGCTTTTGGCTGTCGACAGAATTCCAGTCAAGCGCCTTATAATTCTCGCCATGTTGGGCTAAAAGGTTTTCGTAATAGTCGATCTGTGGTTGAATAGCTGGCATTTTTATCTCTTTTTTGATTATAACAAAATAAGGCGAAATTTTCTAGAAAAGCGTTCGATATAGGTTTGAATAAATATGGATAAAGTAAGTAGAAGACTGATTGGCCCACCACCAAAAAGAGTAACTTCGCTCAGCCCTAAAGTTAATTTAGGTAATCGCTTACTAATTGGGACTCATCGTAGGCAGATTGATGAAAAAGGCAGAATTAGCCTAGCTGTATTTAGCGACCAATTAATGAGAGTCGCTTTGTTTCTAGTGGTAACCAAGGCAGAAGAGACTCAGATTAAACATCTTAAAGTTTTTGATTCTGCCACCTGGACAAACATTTATGAAGGCTTAACCGATCAAGAGACTCAAACCAGGTTTTTTGATTCATCATATGATACAAGCTTAGATAAAGCGGCCAGGCTTACCTTGAGTCAAGATTGTCGGCAGACAGCCAATTTTGCTGATAATATTGCAGTTGTTCGCGGTTGTGGTAGACATTTAGAGATTTACCAAAGAAGCGACTGGGATAAAACAAATTCATCAATCAATGAAGGGACCTTATCGCCTTTTCTTATTCCTCGAAAATAATCATTAAAGCAAGTTATCTTTGATCATCCGCTCCGCGATTAAAACCGCATTGAGCGCGGCGCCGCGGCGAAGATTGTCAGACACGATCCACATCTCGATCCCGTTGGGGATGGAAATATCCTCTCTAATTCGTCCGACAAACGTCTCGTTTTTACCAACACAATCGATCGGGGTTGGATAACCGCTATTTTTCGGATCATCGATAACTTTCACGGTCGGGAACTTTGAGATCAATTCCCGAACTTCATGGGCGGTAATTTTACTTCTGGTCTGGATATTGACCGACTCGGAATGGCCAACAGCCACAGGGACTCTCACGGTTGTTGCCGTAATTCTAATGTCTTGGTCTTCCAGGATCTTCCTGGTTTCATTGACCATTTTCAATTCTTCTTTGGTATAACCATTATCCGCAAAAGAATCGATCTGCGGAATGACGTTAAACGCTATTTGTTTCGGCAAATATTTAGCTGTTATCTTAGCGCTGGGATTATCCAGCAATGTTCTTGTCTGTTCATACATCTCGGCAACTGCTTCTTTTCCCCAGCCGGATGTTGCCTGGTAGGTGGAAATAACCAGCCGCTCGATCCCTACTTTGTCGTAGATCGGTTTTAACGGTAAAACCATTTGCGCTGTTGAACAATTGGGGTTGGCAATGATCCCTTTATGGTTTTTGATCGCATGGCCGTTAACTTCAGGAACGATCAGCGGGACATTGGGATCCATCCGAAAATGCGAAGTGTTATCGATCACGACGCAACCATGCTGGGCCGCAGCTGGAGCTAACGCTTCCGAAATTTTGGCTCCAGCCGAAAAAAGACCGATCTCCATGCCGGCAAAGACTTTTGGTTCGGCTAATGCAACTGTGTATTCTTGCCCTTGAAAATTTATTTTAGTCCCGGCAGTCCGCTCCGAGGCTAGCGGCAAGAATTTGTTGACCGGAAAATTCCGCTCCTCTAAAACCCGCATCATTTCTTTCCCCACCATCCCCGTCGCCCCTAAAACACAGACATTATATTTTTTCATTGTTGGACCACCCTTCCTTCAAAAAAATCGGCCACCGCTTTTACCGTCAACGCCGGTGGCTTATTTAACTCTCTAATTATACACTCTACCGGTATCTTTTGTCCCATCACTTCCCGGATCACTTCTTCCAGCGCTCCTTTATTTTTAGCTTCTTCTAACCGTTCCTTGTGGAACGAATACCCTTTGCGAAAACCGATCAATAATTTCCCCTTTTCATCAACCTCAACTGGTTCCCCTTCATGAAGCGAAACATAACCGTAAATGCTCTTTTTGCGCATTGTTTCGAGGATCTGCGGCCACTGTGATTTTATATGCGTTATGCGGGTATCGGTGGCGACGGGAGAAACGATAGGCGTAATGGGTTCTGCCAGCGCTTTTCGCACTTCGCCTTTCGTTTCGCGCTTCTCTACCGCCTCCGCACTTCGTTCACCAAGCAATTCAATCAACGCCACTTCCAAAACCAACCGTCCATGCGGATGCCATTTCATATCGAGCTCGGCGCGGGAAAGAGCGGAAATGGTCTCTTTAATTTCCTCTAATGAATATTGCTCCGCTTGAGACCCTAAACGCTTTAATTGGTCGGCAGTAAGTTCGAGCGCTTCGCCAGAACCGACTTTAACATGTAAAAGATTACGGAAATGGAAAACGAGATCGCGTGTCACTTGCGGGATCGAGCGCCCCTCTTCTACCCCTTTTCTAATAAGATCCAGCACTTTATCGGTCTGGCCGCTAGAGACCGCATCGCCAAAGGCAAATAAAAGTTCTTCGTCCGCCGTTCCAAGCAGCATCACCACATCGTCATATTTTATTTTTTTGCCGGAAAAGGAAATTAACTGGTCAAGAAGTGAGATCGCGTCACGCATCGCCCCTTCGGCCGAGCGCCCAATTAGATCAAAAGCCTTCTCCTCTACTTCATACCCTTCATCAACCGCGATCTTCTTCAACTGTTCTTTAATTCCAGTTAAGCTGATCCTGGCAAAATCGAGCCGCTGGCAACGGGAGGCGATCGTCATCGGCACTTTCTGGTTTTCGGTCGTAGCTAAGACAAATATTGTGTGTGACGGCGGCTCTTCTAGGGTTTTGAGGAGAGCATTAAAAGCTTCCGGAGTCAGCATGTGGACTTCATCGATGATATAGACTTTGTAGCGGCCTTCCAGCGGCGCGTAGCGAACTCTCTCGCGCAGTTCGCGGATCTCATCGATCCCTCGGTTGCTGGCGGCATCGATCTCGATCACATCAACCGACTGCCCAGTCCTGATCTTGTTGCAATTATCACATTTATCGCACGCCTTCTCCGTCGGCCCATCTTTGCAATTAAGGGATTTGGCCAAGATCCTGGCGGTCGAAGTCTTCCCCGTCCCTCTCGGGCCGGAGAAAAGATAAGCGTGGGCTAAGCGGTTATTCTTGATCGCGTTCTTCAGCGTCTGGACGATCACCGTCTGTCCGACGATCTCATCAAAATTCTGCGACCGCCACTTTCTATATAATGATATGTAATTCATTTATAGATCCTCGGTACTCTCTTTCCAATACTACAAACAACTTCATAAGAGATCGTGTCTTCAAGTGCCGCGATCTCGTCGGCGGAAATACCTTGGTCGCCTTGCGTGCCGATCAACGCCACCTCATCACCGACTTCAACCTTGTTATTCCCAACATTAACCAACGTCATATCCATTGAAACCCGACCGACAACGGGGAAACGTTTCCCCCGAATTAAAACTTGGCCGCGGTTAGAAAGTCTCCGGCTAAAGCCATCGGCATAACCAACTGGCAAAGTTGCGATCTTGGTTGGGCCTTGAGCCACAAAAGTGCTACCGTAAGACAATGGAGTGCCAGCTACAATCTCTTTTAGGTATGTCACTCTGGTTTTGAAAGAAAGAGCAGGTTTAAGATTGATCATCCGCCTGGCATTCCCTTGAGGATACAAGCCATACATCATCAGCCCGACCCTAACCATATCAAGATGAGTGGCCGGATGGAAAAGGGCCGCCGCCGAATTAGCCGAATGCTTGAGCGGTATCTGCGGCACGCGTTCGGCTATTTGCTGGAACTTTTGGAATTGCTCTTGCGTAAAATTATCTTCGGGATCTTCCGCTTTAGCAAAATGGGTGAACACCCCTTCGATCTCAAGGGCCGGCAGCGATGATGTCTTAGTGATAAAAGCTATCGCTTCCGACGGCATCACTCCAACCCTACCCATCCCCGTATCAACTTTCACGTGGACTTTGGCCTTTTTTCCCCGCTTCTGGGCTTCATCGGATAACGCTTTAGCTTCGGTAAAAGAATAAATGGTTTGAGTTAAGCTATGCTGGACGATCTCATCCATCACCGATGTCGGTGATTCGGTTAAGATCAAGATCGGCGATAAGATCCCGGCTTCCCGCAGTTCGAGCGCTTCTTTGATATTGGCTACGCCAAGATAATCGGCCCCGGCTTCAACCGCTGTCCGCGCCACCGCGACCGCGCCGTGGCCATAGGCGTTCGCTTTGACAACCGCCATAAACCTGGCAGCGGGAGAAATGTATTTTTTTAGCTCCCCGATATTATGCTTGACCGCGTCTAAACTAATTTCGGTGTAAGTGTTCATTTTTTAACTTGTCGACCAATTCATCGGCGATCGTTAATTCTCCAAGCTTGATCTCCCGCCCGGAGCCTTCGCCATGGAAATCGGTCCCGCCGGTAACGCACAGCCCCATTTTTCTTGCCAACTCTAAATAATGCCCAATTACTTCCGGCCGATAACCGGGATAATAAACTTCGATCCCCTTTAACCCGATGCCGGCAAATTCAGCGATCATCCCGTCAGCGTTAGAGATCAAGGGATGGGCAAAAACCGGCAAGCCCCCCGCCGCGGATATTAATTTGATCGCTTCCGTTGGCGTCAATTTATAATGCGGGACATACGCCGGCGACCTAGAATCAAGGAACCGGTTAAAAGCATCTTTAAAATTAGCGACCACTCCCTTTTTTAAGAGCGCCCTGGCAACATGCGGCCGGCCCGGCGCTTTATTGCCGGCAATGGCCAAAACTTCTTCCGCGCTAAGATCGACCCCCAGGCTATTTAATTTTTCCACTATTTTATAGATCCGCTTAACCCTCCCCTGTTGGACTTTCTCTAAGGCAGCCAGGAATTCCGGATCGTTCCGATCGATAAAATAACCAAGGATATGGATCTCCGCTTTTGGGCTTTCAGTCGTAAATTCAACCCCCGGAATGACTTCGACCCCTGCCTTTTGTCCCGCCTCTATCGCCCTTTCGACCCCATCGATAATATCATGGTCGGTAATGGCAATAGTTTTTAAGCCAGCCTCTTTCGCTAGACGAACAACTTCCTCGGGCGTATGCGTCCCGTCAGAGATAGTCGTGTGGATGTGCAGATCGGCTGGCATTAATAAATTATAACAAACTTCAGCTCGCGTTAAAAGACGTCATCAGGAGATAATCAAAGACCTGGGGAGTAACTTCAAACTTCAGGAGGGTCTGGGTAAAAGCGCTGGCTGCCACTTCGCTTAGGGCTTTGACCATCTTTTCCCTTACGAACGGCCCAACCTTCCACACCACAAATTTATACCGCTTGTAAACCTCGCCCAGCCTTTCGTGCTCGAGGTGCAAGAAGAGCTTTTGGGCAACGACGATCTTGAGGAGCCGCTCCGATAATTCACGCGATTCAATTTCGCGTAAAAGTTTTTCGTGGAATTTGCGGGAGATGATGATCTCGCGCTCTTTGCGCCGGTATTCGCTGGCTTTTATATTTTTTCTTTCTTCGCCAAAGATCTTAAGCCCCATCTTGGCCGCGATCTTCCGGGGATCGCTGGTGCCGTATTCACCCGCTACCCACTGCGCCGTCTCATCGCCAATGGTAATAACTTTTTTAATGACCTCGTTTTTCTCCACTTCAGGGAGTTTTTGGAAGACCTTATCTTTAGCTAAGGCGAGGTGAGCCAGCATCAGCCGGTTGCGGAAAACGATCGCTTTTGAATTTTTGGTTTTAGTCATAAACTCTTTTTACTGAATCAGTGATCCCTCTATCTTCAACGTCTATTCTAACATAATTATAAAATCCGCCAAAGTCCCGGGGCAAATAAAGCGGGCCGCCCCCGCCGCCAGAAACAATATAGGTCACGCCATTCCTCTCGCTTTTGGCGTAGCCATGGATATGACCAGCCAAAACATAATTCACTTTGTATTTGGTGAATAAAGCCATGAGCTCTTCGATCACCGCCCGCCCCGACATGATATGGTCCTTGTATGTTTCCGACGGGTCAAAGGTCGGCTTGTGCATGATGACAAATTTATACCTAGCGGTAGTTTTGGCCAGATCATTTTTAAGCCAAGAAAATTGTTTGTCGTCAAAATTTTGTTTAAAAGCGTTATCAAGGACAATAAAATGGGAGTTTTGATGATCAAACGAATAATAAGACGGGCCATAATATTTCTTAAATCTTCGCCAGCCGCCATAAACGCCATCGTGGTTCCCCATCGCTTGATAGTATGGGATCTTCAGGGCAGCCATTATTTTTCGATATTTTATATAGTGGGCCTCTTCTCCGTAAGGCACGCAATCACCGGTGTGGATAATAAAGCTGATGTTCTTTTCTTGTTTAACCTTGGCCAGAAGATCGTTCAGTACTCGATAATTACCCTGGTTATCACCGAAGACGATAAATGAATAGGCGTAAGCGGAAGAAGAAAACAAATAAAATAAAAAACAAAGACCTATTAGGAACCTGCGGATAAATTCGCGGTTCCTAGCCACTAAAACAGCAGAATTAATTCTGCTGTTTTCCTTTATAAATAACCGAGAATTCATTCTCAGGTTGTCAAACCCTCAACAACTTTTTTAATCTGTTCTTTTTCACTCTCGCTCGGTTCAACCAGCGGCAAGCGCGGGATCCCGACCGGCTGGCCGATCAGGCCAAGCGCGTATTTTAACGGCGCCGGATTCGAGGTGATGAATAAAACTTTGAAGATCGGCAGGAGTTTTAAATGTATTTCAGCCGCTTTTTTTACGTCACCCGCATGATAAGCGCCCACCATCGACGCTATTTCTTTACCTACAATGTGCGAAGCGACCGAGATGATCCCCACTGCCCCAACCGACAGCATTGGCAGGGTCAGCGAATCGTCACCGCTCCAGATGGTGAATTCTTTAGGGCAAAGCGCCCTGGTGGCGGAAGTCTGGTCAAGATTTCCCGCCGCGTCTTTGAGCCCAACAATATTTTTGATCGCGGCCAAACGAGCCGTTGTCTCTGGAGTCATGTTGATCCCGGTCCGTCCGGGGATATTGTAAATAATGATCGGCAGTGAAGTGCTTTTCGCCACCGCCTGGAAATGTTGGAACAACCCTTCTTGCGATGGTTTATTATAGTAAGGGACCACTATCATTACTCCGTCAACGCCAATTTCCTCCGCTTTTTGAGTGGATTTAATTGTGGTTTCGGTTGAATTTGAACCGGTGCCGGCAATTATTTTACATTTGCCGCCGACCGCTTTCTTGACGACACGATAAAGCTCGTATTCTTCCTCATGTGTTAAGGTCGGTGATTCACCAGTTGTCCCGTGCAGGACCAAACCTTCTGATCCATTCTTTACAAGATAATCAGCTAATTCCTCTGCCCTTTGCCAGTCAACTGACAAATCTTTATTGAACGGTGTCGCCATGGCCGTGATTAAGTTGCCAAGTTTATTCATAAGTCACCTCTCAAGAAATAATAACATAACCAGCCAGTGATTATCCACCTGGTTTAAGAGGTATATATATTTTAAAAGAAGCTCCGCCCTCAGGTAAATTCATAACAGTTAAAAAGCCTTGATGCGCTTCAACATTTTTAAGGGTGGAAACAATTCCCTGGCCGTGGCCTTCCCCTTTAGTTGATTTACTGCAATAAGTATCCGAAGTCAAGACAATTTCTTTTTGCCTAATTGCTTCTGCTTTTGGTAGCCAGGGAAGACCAGGACCATTATCATTAACGGCAATCAACAAATATCTATTAAATGGAATTGAATATTCTTGACCATCAATATTTACAAAAGATATCTGATTATTGCCTTCGAATACTGACAAATTAATATTTATCGCTTTATCTGATCGTCCAGCAATTGCCGTTTCGTTACAATCAGCTATCAATTTTTCGCGGCCAGCGATGCCATCATATAAAGAGACATAGCCAATTTTCTCTGAGGCATTTTCTTGACTTGTTAAACTGCTTCTTAAAGCAGAATGAACTATTCGGCTAATATCTTGTTCTATTAAAGGGATATAGTCTTTCCCTGACATAAATAATCCCATGGCGTTAATTATTCCCTCGAGTTGCTTTGCACCGCCCGCTAGGGCCGGAATAAATACTGGCATTCTTTCCGGACATTCTTCCAATAAGCCATGGTTCCCAATGAGTGTCGTAGCAACGTTTCTTATATCATGAACAAACAAACCTGTTACTGTTTGCAGTCTTAATAATTCTCTTTTGAGCTTACTATTATCTTTTTGAGATCCCTTTAATCTTGCTTGAGATCTCTGTAATCCAACATGCAAACGTCGAAATCTTTTTGCTTGCCCTGGAATTCTTCCACTGTTTCTTAAATTTCTATTTACTCCACCAATCATAAAAACCTCTTTAACCCTTCATATTTATAAGTGAGCTCGGCTCTAATAGAACATCGGCCGCTTCGCAGCACTATGTTATTTTCCAAAGTTAAATGAATGAATGCCTTCGACATATTAATATGATATTATCGCGCAGTGACACCTTCATTTGTCATTACTTATCAGGAGCCCCACTTATTCCCCTGACAAGTTATTATCCGCTGCTAGTTTGAATAATTTCAGGTAGTTTTACTTTTTGGGGTTCGATAGATTTTCTAATAATACAGTGAAATTATTTTGATTTTTCTACGATATTTTATTATGAAAACTGATCTCTGTCGTCAAACAACATCTGCGGCTGTCTTGTCACGATTACTTAGGTTCTTTCCAAAACAAAAAACAACAAACACCGCTTCTAAATTATTCAGCAAAGCATCTTACGAAGAAAGACTCGCTTGGGCCAGCACCTCAGACTGTAAAAATGCTTTAATCTTCCTTGCCCGCGATCCAGATCCAGTTATTCAATCGGCCCTTCGGTCAAATCCCAATTTTATGCCTATTCATATCAAGCAAATGGTTGATGAGGTAATGGATGTATTCAATCAACTCCCTTTATCCATTAAACTAAAATCTATCAAGCAATGTTGCCATCCAGAAGTATTACGCGCATTGGCTGATTATGAAAATGTTATAGTCAAACTGGCAGTCTTGAATAACCCGAATACTCCAACCGATGTCTGTGACAAACTTGCGGCCGCGTTCCAAGACCTGGAGCTGCCCGAGCTGACTCTTTCAAGCCGCCTCGGTTTTATTTATCATTTACCCTGGGGTTTAGCTAAAAAAGTAGAATTGGCCAGAGCTAGCACAGATCAATCAATATTAGAGCAACTTTATCATTACAGCTTAACTTCTCCCTATTCAGAAGTTTTATTATTAGCTTTAGTTGAAAACCGTAATCTCCATTCCGACTTACTGGAAAAAATTGCCGCCCTGCCCCTTGCAAAAGTTCAAGCCGCGGCCAATTCAAAACTTAAGTGGTTTGTTTCCGCGATGGAAGGTCCAGAAATTTGTTCCGGTGAAGACGAAGATTAGTTCTTTAACCCAAAAGCCTTTTTTAATTCCTTAATCCGATCCCTGATCTCCGCGGCGGTTTCGAAGTTGAGCTCGGTTGAGGCGGCTAGCATTTCTTCTTCTAATGTCCGGATCAGATCCGGCACTTCTTCCGGCGGCATAAAGTCTTTCAGCCGCTTGATCTCGGCTAATTTACTTTCTCTTATCCGGTCAGAAATATCGGCTATATCTTTAATAATTGTTTTCGGAGTAATATTATTCTTTTGGTTATATTCAATTTGGATCTTACGGCGGCGGTTGGTTTCGGCCATCGCCCGCTTCATCGAATCGGTCATCTTGGCGGCATAAAGAATAACTGTTCCGTTAATGTTCCGCGACGCCCGCCCAATTGTCTGGATCAGCGAAGTCTCTGCCCGCAAAAATCCTTCTTTATCAGCATCAAGGATCGCGACCAATGAAACCTCCGGCAAATCTAACCCCTCCCGCAACAGATTGATCCCAACCAGGACATCAAATTCACCCAACCGTAAACCGCGCAAGATCTCGATCCGGTCTAAAGTTTCTACATCTGAATGAAGATAACGAACTCTAATGCCTGCCTCATTTAAATATTCCGATAAATCTTCGGCCATCCTTTTCGTTAAAGTCGTAACCAATACACGTTCCTTTTTCGCCGTCCGCAATTTTATCTCTTTTAATAGGTCCTCAACCTGCCCTTCCGGCTTTCTAACTTCGACAGCCGGATCGATCAACCCGGTGGGACGGATGATCTGTTCGACTATTTGGGCGGAATGCTCCTTTTCATACTGGCTAGGTGTCGCTGAAACGAAAACTGTCTGTCCTAACCGCTGTTCGATCTCTTCGAACCGGAGGGGCCGGTTGTCGAGCGCTGAAGGAAGCCGAAAACCAAAATCGATCAAATTATTTTTCCTCGCCCTGTCCCCCGCGTACATCGCGTGGAGCTGGGGAATGGTGACGTGTGACTCATCAATAAAAACCATGAAATCTTTGGGAAAATAATCAAGGAGGGTCGAAGGCGATTCTCCCGGTTTGCGCCCGTCAAAATACCGCGAATAATTCTCGATCCCCGAGCAATATCCCATCTCCTTAATTATCTCCAGATCATATTTCGTCCGCTGTTCTAAGCGTTGAGCCTCAACTAATTTATTTTGTTTTTTAAGTTCATCAACTCGCGCGACCATATCCTGCCTGATCTGGGCCAACGCTTTTTCCATCCGGTCTTCAAAGGTCAAATAGTGAGTTCCCGGGAAGATCGCGGCACTCTCTTTTTCCCCGACCTTTTTCCCGCCAACCGGCTCCAGCTCGCTGATCCGGCCGATCTTTTCCCCATCAAGTTCTATCCGGAGAAGATTTTTCTCGTACGCTGGCATAACTTCAATTACATCACCACGAACCCGGAATCGGCTCCGTTTTAATTCAAAATCATTCCGTTCATATTTCACGGAAACCAAATGTTTGATTATGTCTTCACGATCGTATTTTTCTCCAACTTTTAAGATCAAAACGGCTTTTAAATAATCTTTCGGCGTTCCTAAGCTGTAGATGCAAGATACCGAAGCGACCACGATCACGTCTCGCCTGGAAAGAAGCGACATCGTCGCTTCGTGGCGCAAACGATCAAGTTCGTCATTGATCGAAGAATCTTTTTCAATGTAGGTATCGGTCGAAGCGATGTAGGCTTCCGGCTGATAATAATCATAATAGGAAACAAAATATTCAACCGCGTTGTGCGGGAAAAACGAGCGGAATTCCTGGCAGAGCTGAGCCGCTAAAGTTTTGTTGTGGGAAATAATTAGCGTTGGGCGTTGGACTTTCTGGATGACATTAGCCATTGTGAACGTCTTACCGGAACCGGTAATCCCCAGAAGAGTTTGTTCTTTCTTCCCCTCTAACAAACCATCTACTAACAGACTAATGGCTTTGGGTTGGTCGCCCTCCGGTTTGAAGTTAGAGACTAGCTCGAATTTGGCCATCTAATTCTTTCTTTGTCCCACTATTATCGATCACGACATCCGCGGCTTTAAGGTAATCCTTCTGCGATCTTTGCGAATTAATTCGTAGTAATGCCTCTTGCTTTGTTAATCCTTTAGCCATCAGCCTTTGGAGTCTGACCGCCTTAGGCGCTACCACCACCCAAACCTTGTCAACTAATTCCGTCAAACCGATCTCTTTCAAAACCGCGGCGTTAATAACAATGAAAGGTTTTAGGCCGTAGGCACTAGGGGTTAGGTTAGACAACAAAGATTCAATCTTTTTTTTCAAAGCCGGATGAATTATTTGATTAAGTAATCGCAACTTTTTCTTGTCGGCAAATACGATCGCACCAAGTTTTTTCCGGTTAATTGTACCAAAGACTTTCAGAACTTCTGGGGAGTAAAGGGTATGCGCCAACTTGTCGGCGTCGATGACTATCGCCCCGTGCTTTTTTAATATTTTGGCAACCGTGTCTTTCCCGGCGGCTATGGGGCCAGTTAATCCGATGATCATAGGTAAATTATATCACGCCTGTTATTCTTTTCTGGGCTCAATAACTAGATCAGTTCCGTTAGTCCTGACAACAATGGACCCCACTTCATCAGTTCGATAAACTTTGGCTCCACAATCTGCCAATCTCATTAACGCGGCTTTGGTTGGGTGACGATAACGATTATTCTTGCCAACGGGAATCACCGCGATCTTTGGTTTGACCATTGCCAGGAATTCAGCCGAAGAAGAGGTTGCGCTCCCATGATGTCCCACCTTAAGAATGGTTGAACCGAGATTTCCGCCGGCATAATTCAAAACTCTCTCCTCCCCCGGGAACCCAAGGTCGCCAGTCAGCATAAATGAAATGTTTTTATAGGCCAGGCGGATCACGATTGAATCGGAATTCGTATCGTTAAGTAATGGGTCAAAGGGACTTAGAATTGTCGCGTTAATGTCTTGCCCAAGCGATAAGGTTTCTCCCGCCCGGCCAGCGGAATACTTTATCCGGTTAAGGTCGATCAGCTCCTTAAACCGCCGATAAACTTGCGAGTCAAAAATCGCCCCATTATCAATTACGGCCTCGGTTTTTATTTTATCCAACACCACATTTAAACCTCCGATATGGTCATTGTGAGGATGGGTGGCAATCACTAAATCTAGGCTGTTAATCCCCTTCTTTTGTAAAAATGGCAGGAGAACTTTACTGCCAATCGGATCAACTTCTTTCTTCCCTTCACTCCCACCCCCATCAATTAATATCTTTTTCCCTTCCGGCGTTTCGATCAAGGTCGCATCGCCTTGCCCCACATCGATAAACGTCACAACTAACTCTCGGCCTAATAATTTGGCTGGCGCAAAGGCCCAATTCCAAACAATTATTACTAGCAGAAAAGTGACACCAAAGATTAATTTCTTTTTCGTAATCCTTATCTTTTCGTCTTTCCTTAAGGCTTCAATAAGTGATATTAACCCAAGGTAATAACCCCCAATCAAAACAATCGAAGGCGTAGCAATGTAAAAATATGATAAGGGGATCAAAGAGACAAACCAGGAGATCTTATCCAAAGCGATCAACATCAGCCAAATCGTGTTGCCGAGTATTTGCGCCAGCGGCAGGAAAACAAAGCCTAATAATGTCGTGCCAAACCCCAGGATAACCAGGAATTCAACCCAGGGCAAGACAAGCAAATTAGAAATGATCGCTCCGGGTGAGATCTGGCTGAAATATAAAGCGATCAAGGGTGAAGTCGCCATGATCGGCGCCAGAGAAACGGCGATCATGGGCGGCAACTTCTTTTCCATAACTGGAGCAATGTAGACAAGCGCCCAGGTCGCGGTAAAAGACAATTGAAACCCGATATCAAATAAGGTGGTCGGATCAAACAATAATAAAACCAACGCCGACAAAGAAAGCGCTGTATAAAATTCCTTTTCCCGTTCGAATAATAAGCCAAGGAGCGTAATTTCCCCCATTATCGACGCCCGCAAGATAGACGCCCCGCCCCCGGTAACAACAACTAGCATCAAATTTAAAAAAGAGGTTGAAACAACGCTTAGCCAAAGAGGCATTTGAGCCGCCCTAAAAATTGCCAGCCCGACCCCAATTAAGATCGAAACCTGCGTCCCGGAAACAACTAAAAGGTGGATCAATCCTGCTTGCCGGTAGCTATCTTTTACCTCGGCATCAAGCGGCGAAACAGAACTACCAAGCAAAATACTCCCTAAAAGTGAGGCTTCTTTGGCCGGCAAGATCTTATTTAGAACTTCATTAAATCTTTGGCTGAACCAGATGGCAACTTTTTTTAACGGGTTCCCAACATTGCCAGGAAGTTTCTCATAAAATTCAGCAAATATCATCCCGTTATCTTGGATGGCACCCCGAACACTGATCTTATCCCCATAATCAAGTTTGGCCTCTCTTTCCCTAATAAAGACAAAGATATTGCCGCTGGCTCGTTTTTGCTCTCCGCCTTTAATAATTTCTCTAACCTTAAATGGAAAAAAAAGCCCCTTTTCTTTTACTTTTGGGGCGTCATCAACTACCCCAACGACCGTTAGATACCCATTGTTTATATAACTGGTTATTCCATTTTCAGCCGGCAAGCTTTTCAGTTGAAACATAAACGCGCCTAAAAGGAAGATCAAAAGAAGAAGGAACCAATCAAGTTTAAGTTTCTGAAAATAGGCGGCTATTGATACGCCAAGAAAGATTGTTAGGGACAATAATAATAGCCAGAGAGGCATGGCAATTAATTTAGAAACTGTAATTCCAAGAGAGAAAGCTATTGTTAGGTAGACTATTGGTTTGTTATTCATAAATACTGTGTTTGGTGGTGTCGGTGGGTTGAGCGACTGGAATGGTGGATGGGGATTGGTAGATAGTGGGTGGTTGATAATTTATTACTACAAACCATCAACTTATTACTATTCCAGCCGCCCAACCTATCGACAACTCCCCCTTAGCGCCTTTGCTCCTTTGTGTTAAAATCTTAAATTCTAATCCTATCTTTTATCTTCTCAAACTTACTCTTCCCAAACTTAGGAATTTCCATGATCTGCTCGATCCGGGCGAAGGGGCCGTTGCTTTTACGGTATTCGATAATTTTTTTAGCGGTCGACTTACCGATCCCCGGCAAAGAATCCAGCGCCGCCTCATCAGCAGTATTAAGATTTACTATTGGCCCTTGTTTAGGTGATGATGATCTTTTCTCTTTTGTTGGTTTCTTCGCACTTGAAGAACTTACAAGCGGAATATTAATAACTGCCGTTTGCTTAACCGGTACAATAATTTTTACCCCATCTTTAACTATTTCCGCTAAGTTCAAGCTCGAAAGATCGGCATTTGGCAGAGCTCCGCCAGCTAAATCAAGCGCTTCAAGCAACCTATCCCCCGGCTTTAACTGATAGACCCCTTCATTCCTGACCGCGCCGCAAATATGGACCATTATTTTGATCGAGGTTGGTTTGTTTAAATTTGAATTGATCTTGATCTCATTATTTTCAAGCGGAGTGAAAAAATGTTTGTAACTTGTAACGCCAAGACCGATGACTAGCGAGGCAATTAAACCTAAGAGTAAAAGCTTTTGTTCTTTGGTGAGGCTAAGCTCCATATATATTGTAATGGAGCAAACTTATTGCCACAATCCATCAAAATAACTTTAACGATATTTCACCACCCCTCTCCCTCTGGGAGAGGGGCCAGGGGTGAGGGCTAAATCTTTTGGTAGATCTTTAAGATGTCTTCAACATAGCCTTTGGTGTGGTTAGAAAAACCGCCTTGCCTAGAAACAGCATTGGGCCCTTCTAAATAACCGGCAATTGCCGAGGCAACTTTTCCTTTAAAACGGTCAAGAAGCGATTTCATGTAGCGGACAGTCCCTTTGGCATTTTGGTCAATATCAAAACCGTCATCGATCTTAAGCCCCTTGCAAGTTGAAGGGAGAAGCTGGCCCAGCCCCATCGCCCCGGATGACGAAACAGCCCGGGGATTGAATCTTGATTCCCGCCGCATTAGCGCGGCCACTAATTTAGGATTGACATTATAATCTTTGGAATAACGGACGATCGAATTGGAAATTGTCGCCGCTTCTTCGGCCGGGCGATATTGGCAAATATATTTATTTATCGCGGCTTGAGCCGCCGGATCATCGACATAACTTGGATCTGGCGCGGTGACGGAGACTTCTTGGTGGATCGTTCTGGTTTCTGGCGGTAGAGTATTACTCTTATTTGTAACACTAATATTAGTATTACCAAAGCCGGAAAAGATCGAAACAACAAAAAGAAGAACAACCGCCGCGGTCGTTACATCCATTATAATTTCCTTAAAAGGTCAGGGATCGCGTTAAAATAAGTTTTTTTCAGGGTCGCCACAGGAATACTTACCAGTTTTTTCTGGTCACCAAAAATTGAAACAGCCTGGCTGCCAACCTTGCCAATGATCGTGATGGGAGCGTTATTCAACATCGCCAGGTCAGTTAAGGAAAAAATATCTTCCGGCGCGATCGTTAACAAGAGCCGTGATTGCCCTTCGGCAAATAATTGTAAATTATATTTCTTTTGTTTTTTTAATTGGACCATTGCCCCTTTGCCCCCAATAATTGCCGCTTCAGCGATTGCCACCGCTAAACCACCTTCAGATAGATCGTGGGCAGATTTAATTAAGCCGACATTTATTGCTTCTAAACATGTTTTTTGGACGTTTTTTTCCATTTCCAGGTCAAGCTCGACCTTATTATTTTTCTGTTCGCCGGGACCAAAAAGAATAATTAAGTCGCCTTTATCTTTGAAACCGGCAGTCACCCGCTTCTTTACGTCTTTAATTATCCCGATCATCCCGATCGTTGGCGTGGGGAGGATCGGCCCTTTAGGGCTTTCGTTGTAAAGAGACACATTGCCGGAAACAACTGGCAAGTTAAAAGATTTACAGATATCGACGATCCCTTCAACGCAAGCTTTAAATTGGTAAAACCGGTCAGGTTTTTCGGGATTGGCAAAATTCAAACAATCAGTCACCGCCGCGGGATCGGCGCCTGTCACAACAATATTTCTCGCCGCTTCAGCCACCGCTATTTGAGCTCCAACATATGGATCGATCTGGCAATACCGGCCATTACAATCGGTCGTCGCCGCAATCCCCCACTCTTTATCCTTTAAGCGGATGATCGAAGCATCGCCGCCTGGCAAGATAGTTGTATTCGTCTGGACCATGTGGTCATATTGCTCATAGACCCACTTTTTACTGGCAATATTGGGATCGCTTAATAATTCGATCAGTATCTTATTATAATTTAATTGTTCTTTGATCTTAAACTTAGGATTTTTAACTTCGGTCTTTTCATATTTCATTTCGTAAAGGGGTGCTTTGGCTAACTCTTCCGTTGGTGCGTCGGCGATCAAATTTCCTTTTTGGGTGATCAAAACTTTCTTTTCGGCTAAAACTGTCCCGATGACCGCGGCATCAAGCTGCCATTTTTCAAAGATTTTAAGAATTATGCCTTCTTTGCCCTTTTCAACACAAAGCAGCATCCTCTCTTGCGATTCAGACATCATGATCTCCCACGGCTCCATCCCTTCTTCCCGGAGAGGAACTTTATCTAGGTCGATCTCAACGCCAACGCCGCCAGCATGCGCCATTTCGGCTGATGAGCAAGTCAGTCCTGCCGCCCCCATATCTTTTATTCCCAGGACTACACCGGTTTCCAGCGCTTCTAGCGTCGCTTCGATCAAACATTTTTCGGTAAATGGATCCCCAACCTGGACGGTCGGCCGTTTTTCAATTTCGCCCGCTTCAAATTCTGATGAGGCTAAGATCGAACAGCCCCCGATCCCATCACGGCCAGTCTTTGAACCGGCATAGATGATCGGATTGCCAACGCCAGACGCCCGGGCTCGGGCGATCTTTTCTTTTGGCGCCACACCGATCGACATCACGTTGACCAGGCAGTTGCCGGCATAAGCATCGTCAAAATAGATCTCGCCGCCAATCGTCGGCACGCCGACGCAATTCCCATAATGTTGGATCCCATCGATCACGCCGGTAAAAATAAATTTATTAAATGGATTATTTAATTTGCCAAAGCGGAGTGAATCAAGCAGAGCAACTGGTCTAGCTCCTGAAGTAAAAATATCGCGCAATATTCCACCCACCCCTGTCGCCGCCCCTTGTTTGGGTTCAACTTGGGAAGGATGGTTGTGCGATTCCATTTTAAAGATGATCGCCATGCCATCATAAACGATGCCGCCGGCATCTTCGCCAACTAACGATTGGTATTTACCGGTCTGGGGAAAGAGTTTGAGGTATTTTCTTGATCTGGGATAGCCGCAATGCTCCGACCATTCCACCGAAAACATGGCGAGTTCCGTGGGGGATGGTTCGCGTTTTTGGATGTCTAAGATCCGTTGGTATTCTTGGTCGTTAAGCCCGAGTTCGCGGTACACTCCCACACCAATATTCTTACTTGCTTTGGCAGGGATATTGGTGTGGGAGTAAACTTTGGGTTCCATTTGTAACCAATTTTAACATTTTAGGGAAGAGATGACAAACCATAAAAAAACCGGCCTCTTAGAAATTTTCTAAAAGGCCGGTTAAAGTAAGATTCTGATCGGTTAGTTCGGTTGAGGATAAGCAATAGTAATTTCTTGCACACCAGTTCCTCTTTGTGCCGTAAATATTCTTGAAAAAACCGGTTGATACTGGTTCATAGTTTCATACTCGCTTAGCTGAATTGGTGAAGATTGTAGGGCACTTCCCGCAAAAATATCCGCGAATGCCGTAGGATCATAAACATAAGCAAAATGCTCTTTATTAGCAACGCATCTAATATTATGTATCACTCCCTTATCCGCCCGTAAGGCACTGCCGCCTTCTCCTATTGTTTTAACTAGTACGGGATAAGAAGAAAAATCTCTTGGCCCAATTAAAACAGGGACATTAGCAACTGGCCGGTGATAATTATTGCCTCTCTCTAAATAAAGATCCACCCTACGATATTCCGATAAAGGATAAATCCCATGTAATATTATTGTATTATTTACTTTAAAATATGTTTCTCTTTCAGATCTATTTAAAGTGTATTCCCCCTTAAATCTATCTTCTTGTCCCGGATAATCTGTTGCCTGTCTTGGCCATTTGATCACCCATTTAAAGGATGAAACACTTCCAAGTACGTCAAAAGATACTTTTCCATATCGATCGGTTTTCTTTTCTGGCAGATCAATTTCAGGTTTACTAGGATCCCGAGTTACTTTAAGGCCAACATTACCGAACGGAACGACCGAACCATTAGCATAACGAAATGTTAAATTTATATTTGTTGTTCTTGCTTGCTGCATTAGTGTTTTTGAAGGCAATGGCCTGGGCATTGTTCTTGACTTTATTTGCGATTCCACCCGTGTTAAAAATCCGCCCGAAACAATAAGGACCAGACTTAAGCAGAAAACCAAAAACTTTCTCATCTTCTATTCCTCCCTTAATCAAAATATTCCAGCCTAATACCCGCTAGTTTACACACCCCCCCCCCAATCTGTCAAGGGGGAATTTTTTGTAGGAGAGTAAAATCTTAATGGTGTAACCATTGAGAATATGGTCGCGGAGCGTTTTGGTCGCCCACTGACGGAAGGTTGTTGTTTTTTTACTATTTACCCTATAACCCACAGATAAAATCATATCAAGGTTATAATATTCAATATTACGGGAAACAACCCTCGCACCTTCAGACTGAACTGTTGCATATTTTGCAACAGTTGAACCAGTTAATTCTCCGGTTTTTAATATGTTATTAATATGACGGGATATGCCTGACTTATCAGTTTCAAAAAGATCTGCTATCTGATTTAACGTCGCCCAGATCGTTTCTTTCCCGGCGTCAGCTTTTAGTTCCAATGCTCCAGCAGAGCTTTGATAAATAATAAGATCTTTATTGCCTGTTTTTCTCATTTGGAGGTAATTTTATCACTTTAAAGGGAGGTCGACAAACTAAACAATCAGAAGAACTAGATCGCGTGGGCTTTGTCGTCGTCGGTTAGACCTTTCATGGTCAGGTTAATGCGGCCCATGTCGTCAACTTCAACGACTTTGACGATCACTTCATCATCAAGTTTTAAGGCATCTTCAACGCGGGCGATCCGGCGTTCAGAGATCTGGGAAATGTGGACTAACCCATCTTTACCGCCAGGGAGTTCACAAAAAGCGCCAAAATTCATGATCCGGACAACGTGTGACTTAAACACATCGCCAACTTTTGGCTCAAAAGTGATCGCGTCAACTTCGGCCTTGGCCCGTTTGGCCGCTTCGGCATCGTTGGTCGTGATCAAAACAGTGCCGTCATCTTCAATATCCATCTGGACCCCGGTCTCTTCAATAATGCGGCGGATGTTTTTGCCGCCCGGACCAATCACCATACCGATTTTCGATGGATCTATCTTTAAGGTAATAACTCGCGGCGCGTATTGTGATAATTCTTGCCGTGGCGCGCCGATCACCGCTTCCATTTTATCTAAAATGTAATTGCGGCCATCTTTGGCTTGTTCAAGGGCTTGTTTAATTATGTCCATTGATAGGCCTTTGATCTTGATATCAACTTGGATCGCGGTGATCCCTTTGCGCGTTCCAGTCACCTTGAAATCCATGTCGCCCAGGTGGTCTTCAACCCCTTGGATATCGGTAATTGTCACGGCTTTATCCCCTTCAGAGATCAAACCGACCGAAATACCGGCCACTGGAGCGGCGATCTTAACGCCAGCATCCATGAGAGCTAAAGTTGAACCGCAAGTCGAAGCCATTGAGGTTGAACCATTGCTCCCTAAAACTTCAGAAACTAAACGAATTGTATAAGGGAAATTTTCTTCTGAGGGAATAACTGGAACAAGAGCTTTTTCCGCTAAAGCGCCGTGGCCAATTTCACGCCGGCCGGGACCACGAAGCGGGCGAACTTCCCCGACTGAATAAGCCGGGAAATTATAATGGTGCATATACCGTTTGCCGGTATCTTCAAGATCGAGTCCTTCGATCCTCTGTCCTTCACCGGCCGAACCTAAAGTCGCAATCGTTAATACTTGGGTCTGTCCGCGCGAGAAGATCGCCGAACCATGAGTCCTCGGCAATACCCCGATCTCACAGTTGATCTGGCGGATATCTTTGGGGCCGCGACCGTCGAGCCGTTTCCCATCATGAAGGACCAAGCGGCGCATGACATCATATTCGATCTCTTCGATCACTGGCTTGATGTCGTTAGGATGCTTGGTAATAATTTCGGCTAATTCCTTGTTTTCGGAGATAACTTGTTTTAGCTCTTCTTGAATGGCAATCATCGCTTCGTTCTGCCGGTCTTTATCGGTCATTTTTAAGGCTTCTTCAATTTTCTTCGCCGCTTTGTCATGGACGATCTTACTGATCCGCTCATCGATCTCGTGAACTGCGACTTTAGCTTTTGGTTGGCCCGCTTTAGCCACTAATTCTTCTTGGAGGGCAATGATCTTTTTAATAACTTCGTGTCCGGCTTTGATCGCCGTCAGCATATCGGCTTCGTTAATTTCGTCAGCTCCCGCTTCGATCATCGAAACTGCCTCTTTGGTCCCGGCGATAACCAGATCAAGGCTTGAATCTTTCATCTGGGTGGTAGTTGGGTTAACAATGAACTGGTCGCCAACTTTAGCGACCCGGACGCCAGCAATTGGCCCTTCAAAAGGGATTTCGGAAATTGATAACGCGGCGGAGGCGCCAATAATCCCTAAAGTATCATGGGCATTTTCTTGGTCGACAGAGAGTGGCGTAACCACGATCTGAACATCGTTGCGGAAACCTTCAGGGAACAAGGGGCGGATCGGACGATCAACTTTGCGGCCATTAAGGATCGATTTTTCCGACGGGCGGCCTTCCCGTTTAAAGAAACCTCCAGGGATCTTGCCTGCCGCGTATAATTTTTCTTCAAAGTCAACTAAGAGAGGAAAAAAATCAATGCCCTGTCTTGGAGTCCCGGCCATCGTAGCCGTCGCCAAAACAACCGTGTCACCTAATCTAATAATAACTGATCCGCCAGCTTCCCTGGCGACTCGTCCCGTTTCTAAAGAAAGGATCCGGCCATCTTCCAATTTAAGTTCAACAGTTTTTATCATGCAAGGTCCAGGCTCGTGGTTACGGTCTGATATTTCTTCACATCTACGCGGTGAAGATAATTAAGCAGCCGTTTGCGTTGGCCGACCAAGATGATAAGTCCGCGCCGGCTGTGGTTGTCTTTGGTATTCTTTTTTAAATGTTCGACCAACCCTTCGATCCTTTTGGTCAATAAGGCGATCTGCACTTCAGACGAACCGGTATCCCCCTCGTGGGCCTTGAATTGGCTAATGATCTCTGATTTATTCTCTTTACTTAATACCATTGTTTAACAAGTATATCACATTTTGGTTGCCCGGGCAATATCTTTCCTGATCTGCTCCCCAAGCTTCTGCGCGTCTGAAAACTGTTTTTCTTCACGCAAGCGGTAAAAAAGGTCAACTTCCAGCGTTTTCCCTCTAATATTACGGTTAAAATGCAAAATATGGACTTCAATTTGCGCTTCACTACCACCAAAAGTTGGTCGGGAACCAATATTAACCACGCACTTCTTACCATGAACAAAGCCGACATAAACCCCCTGGGCGGGAATCAGCTTCCGTTCATCGATCTCAAGGTTTGCCGTTGGAAAGCCTAACCGCTTCCCTATCCCATGGCCCTTCACTACCTTTCCCGACAAGCGATACGGCCGACCAAGCATTTTGATCGCGGCTGAAAAATCGCCCGAGCTTAACGCTTCCCTGATCTTGCCTGACTTGGCAATTGTTCCCCCAACTTTAACCGGTGGAACACAATTAACGCTAAAACCAAACTCTTTCCCTAGTTTCTTTAATTCAGTTGGCCCCGCGCTCCGTTCTTTGCCAAAGGCGTAATCGTAGCCGATATAAACCGCTTTAACCCCTAATTTTTTTACGAGGTAAAACTCAACGAATTCCCGGCATGACATTTGGCGCATCTGGCCGGAAAATTGGGCAACGATAACGGAATCGACGCCTAAACCGCAAAAAATATATTCTCGCTCGGCAAGAGTCGTTAGCAATCTCAACCCTCTTTCCGGCGCGATGATCTCCTGGGGGTGAGGATCAAAAGTGATGACCGCGCAGTGGGTTTTTAATTTTTTCGCCCCTTTAACCGCCGCTTCGATCACTTTTTTGTGGCCGATATGGACGCCATCAAAGGTGCCAAGCGCCACGACCGGCTGATGCAGTTTTTCTTTGACAGGGTGGCGGATTATTTTCATTGGCCGAACAAGCCTTTAACCATAAGCGTCGCTGATTTGATATATTCGGCCGCCGGTAAAAAGAGAAGCTGTGACAAAATTAAAGTTCCAACGACCCGGCCCATTATAATGTAGAAAACCATCGCCCGAACATCCGCTTCTTGCCGTTTCCCCCTGATCGCCTGGTCGGTAATGTAAGCGCAAGTCGGATCGACTAACGACACTAGCAGTATTGTCGCGATCCCGTTAACGATCGCCGAAAGCTGGGACGCGGTAATGCGGAATTCCGGGACCAATGCTCCAGCATATAATGATGATAAGACGCCGATCGCGTAGATCGAAACAACGATCAAGTTCGTCCACAAAAATCCGCGCGGTATCCCCTGTAAAGTTAAATTAATAAAAGACTTTTTCGTCGGCAGGCGGAATTTAGAAAAAATAGCCATCATATTTTTAGGCTTAAAAGCGGCGCCGATCAACCTGGGGACAGACCCGCCTTTTTCAAACCGAAAAATAGCTTTGGTAAAAACAGCCACAAAAAACGGGGTCATTAAAGCCCCCAGCGCGTTGCCGATAAAAGCGGCAAAGATAACTGAACGGAAACTGCCAATAAGCGCATCGGGATGGCCGGTTAAAATAGCATGATCGACAAAACCCCCCAAAAACGGCGCTTGCAGCATGTTGGCTGTCCGGGTTATTAATAATGTAGCGTTAACAAAGGAAAGAGATGTCGCGATCTGTTTGGTCCGCACGCCGGCTAAGCGGAGCGACGACGCTGCCGTTTCGGTAAAATGGATTATGGCGGTCAAGACGCAAACTATTATAAGAGGGTTCATAATAAATATTATAGCTTAATAAATCCTAAATCCGAAATACTAAATCCTAAATAATTTCAAAATATCAATCCGATAAATTCAAAGCTGTTTATTAATTTGTATTTTGGTAATTAAATATTATTTAGAGTTTAGGATTTAGTGCTTAGAGTTTACCCCCCCCCTGAATCCCTTTTCCCTAAGCCGGCAACTATCGCAAACCCCGCAAGGGAGCTTCCCACCCTGATAACAAGACCAGGTTTTTTCTAGCGGTGCACCAAGTTTCATTCCCAAGCGGATAATTCCTTCTTTAGTTAAATGAATTAACGGGGTAATTATTTTAATTTTTTTCGCTTTAGTCCCTTTGGTAATCACCTGCTGAAAAGCCCTGTAATAATCCGGCCGGCAATCGGGATAACCGGAAAAATCGATCGCGTTCGCCCCGATAAAGATCGCCTTTGCCCCGATCGCTTCGGCGTATGAGAGCGCAAAACTCAAAAATATCGTATTCCTCGCCGGAACGTAAGTCGATGGAATCCCTCGTCCAATTTCTTTGAACGACCTGGCTACTGGCAACTGGACCCTGGCCCCTAACAAAGAACTCCCCTTCCACGGCAGTTTGATCCGCAAAACACAATACTCAACCGCTGCCCCCTTCGCCACCGCCACCGCGCTTCGCAACTCTTTTTTATGCCTTTGGCCATAATCAAAGACCAAAGCATAACATTGATACCCCTTTTTCAAGGCATAATATAATGTAGTGGTCGAATCGAGTCCGCCGGAGAGTAAAACGATTGCTTTGGTTTTTGGCATATATTATTCAATATTAGCAGGGATTAGAAGATAAATAAAATCGATAATGCTTCTTCGCCCATTCACCAGCGTAAGCAACTCCAATTCTGGGTGAAGTCTTAATTTCTTCTCTTGGAATAATTACTCCCCTATCCTCAAACCATAAGTCATTTTCCACACTGGCTTCCTTACCATTAAACTTATTATCAATCTTCAAAGCTTTCGTTAATCGCCCAGGCCCATTAATCCCTTCCAACCCTCTGATCAAGATCGCCGCCGGGTAATCTTTGGGGCCGGTTACGATATTGAGCATCCAATACATCCCATAAATTAAATAGACGTAAAATCGACCAGGCTCACCAAACATAATTTTGGTTCTTTTGGTCCGACCCCGACTGGCATGGGAAGCTTTATCTTCAAACCCATCATACGCTTCAACTTCGATAATTTGATAAGCGGTTTCTTTTCCCTGATGTTTCCTAACCAGATATTTACCTAATAATTGAGGAGCGACTTCGCAGGTCGGAGCGGCAAAGAAGTTAGAGCTTAATAATTTGGCCACGCTCGGCCCCAACGGAGATAAGTGAGACTTTAGCATCAGATAGCTCGGCTAATTTATCAATATATTTTTTGGCGTTAGCCGGCAAGTGTTTATAATCGGTAATTTTGGTAATGTCTTCTCTCCACCCCGGCAGTTCTTCGTAGATCGGCTGGCACTTGGCTAATCTGACCAGGTCAGACGGAAAAGCTTTGGTCTCTTTTCCCTCATAATTATAAGCGTTGCAAACACTGATCTTCTCCATTGAATCTAAAACATCCATTTTGGTAATAGCTAATTGAGTTAAGCCGTTCACTCTTGAAGCATGGCGCATAACTACGCCGTCAAACCAGCCGCAGCGCCGCGGTCGGCCGGTCGTTGTCCCATATTCATGGCCTTTTTCCCTTAATGTATCACCGATCCCGCCAACTATTTCGGTCGGAAATGGGCCGTCGCCAACCCGGGTAAAATAAGCTTTGGCGACACCGATCACTTCGTCGATCTCTTGCGGGCCAAAACCGGCACCGATACAAGCGCCGCCGGCGATCGGACTGGAAGAAGTGACATAAGGATAAGTCCCATGGTCAACATCAAGCATCGTCCCCTGCGCTCCCTCCATCAAGATCCGTTTGTTTACCGAGATCGCTTCATTAATAAGCACGCTCGATTCATTAACGACCATGTCTTTCAAAGCGTTAAAATAGCCAAGATAATCGTTTAAGATCTGCTCAAAGTTATATTCAACTTTAAAATCATAAAAGTTGTTCAGCTGGAAAGATTTCTCTTTAATATTCCACTCGAGCTTTTGCTTTAGCACATCAAGATTATTAAAGTCCCCCATCCGGATCCCGCGGCGGTTGAACTTATCAACATAACAAGGACCGATTCCCCGGCAGGTCGTCCCGATCCGGCCGGCTTCGTGTTTTTTTTCTTGCGCGGCATCAAGATCGCGATGATAGGGCATGATCACATGAGCCTGAGAAGAGATCTTTAAATTATCTAGCTTAAAGCCTCTTTCTTTTAAGGAATTGATTTCTTGCAATAAAACGGCTGGATCAACGACCACGCCATTACCGATCACACAAGTTACATTAGGATAGAAAACACCGGAAGGAATTAAGTGGAGTTTAAATGTTTCGTCTTTGATCACAACGGTGTGGCCGGCATTGTTGCCGCCTTGGTAGCGGACAACCATATCCATATCGCGCGAGAGAAGATCGGTGATCTTCCCCTTCCCTTCATCGCCCCATTGGGTCCCAACAATTACTGTTACTGTCATGCCAAATGAAGATTTTATCCTAATTTCAAGAAAATATCAAATTATGCATTAAATGCTATAATTAATATGCTTATGAATAAGAAGCCGATCAAAATTATTTTCTTCGACCTCGATGGAACACTAGTCAACTCGATCCCCCCGGCAATTGTGGCGATCCAGGCGATGATGAATGAGCTCGGCTACCCGCCCAAAAGCGTGGCGGATATTAATAAGTACGTTGGGTTTGGCGAAAATCCGTTAGTCGCCGGCGCGATCGGCAGCCAGGATAAAGATAAAATTGAGCAGGCTAAAAATTTATATTTTGAGCTTTATAAAATAAAATTAAAAGAGATCCCTCTCTATCCGCACATTAAAGAATTCCTTGAAGCGGTCAAAGGGAAAATTATGATCATTGTTTCCAATAAAGGCGACGCGCTTATCCATGAGATCCTGGAAAACCATGGCATCGCTTGCTACTTTTCACAAGTCCTAGGGGGCGATTCTTCCCTTTGTCTTAAGCCCGATCCTTGCGCTATTTTGGACCTTTTAAAGAAGCATCAGATCTCACCCAAAGAGGCTTTAATGATCGGCGATATGACCGTCGATATCAAAACCGGCCAAAACGCCGGGATTTTAACCTGTGCCGTTACCTATGGATTTGATGATAGGGAAAAATTAGAAGAACTTAAACCTGACTTCCTCGTGGATGATCTACTAGAATTATTGCCACATATTAGTTAGGTATATATACTCGATAAATCCTGAAATTTGAAGCAAAATTGCACGATATATATGTGGGAGAGAAACCATGACTTCAATTACGCCAACACAACCTATTTTTGGGATAACTATTGATCAGATCGATGCATCATTTCCATCACAAAATAAACCGCGAGTAGTAAAGCGTCCTGCTGGAGATCTAATGATTTTTATTACCCCTGAAACAACCGCGGCTGAATTATCTATATCGTTGTCTCAATTGGGAGTAACACTCCTTAGCAGTAAACAAATAGAAGAAATTGCAGTTCAAAATGGGAACAACACTTTTGAAGGAAATGAAATATATGCATTAAATACACGCTTGAGATCAATTTTATCCAAGGATAGAAGTTTTATCTTGGCGGAGACTAAAATGGATAGGGGTGGATTATGGGAGGCAGATGAAACCTTGAAAAGGGATCGAGATTTTGTGCTGGCAGTGCTGAAATTATCTATAAGCCCATGGATAGAATTTATGGCAATAGATCAATCTTTGTTAAAAAATGCTGATTTTCTAAAAGCTGTTTTTGAACAAGATTTTTCCCTCTATCCATCCCTGCCAGCCGAAACAAAAAAAATGTTTCGGGGAAGATATGAAAAAATTGTTAACGATTTGAAAAGATTAGATATCAATCCACTGCGATTCAGAACAATAGAGCACGTTCAAGAAATCGTACATAACCGCGAAAATCTAGAAGAGTTAGACCCCCGTCCCTTAGCGGTTATTATTTACCCTAAGACCGATAAGAGTGGCTTCTTTAAGTATAATCAGATAGAAAGAATAATTGAAAGTGGCTATCGAGTCGTCTACTTTGAGGCCGCTAATGAAGAAGATGTTTATATTTCCTTAAAAGCGGCAACCGCTGTCAAACAGGCTGATCTCCTTATTCTTGGAGGGCATGGGACTCAATCTGCCATTGCTTTTGGCGCTAGTGATCCGGCAAAAACTGAAATGGGAAATGAAATACATTACATTGATCTTTCTGACGTAGAAGAAATGGAAAAATTAGAATTATCAAAATATCTATCTCCAACATCAATGATCAGTTTAGAGTCCTGCTCAACTGGAGAAGGGAAAGAAAACACAGCTAATGCGGCCAATATGATAAAAAGAATTTTCCCTCAATCACAAGTCTTTGCCCCAACTGCGCCATTCGGTTTGGCAAAGTATAGCTATGATGAACAAGGCATGGTGATTGGCATATCATATTACACGCCAAAAAGACGTTTTGATCCCGAACTTTATTGGATAAAATAAAGTAATCTTACTAGCCTAGTTTTATATGCAGCTCTTTCAATTGTCTTGCGTCAACAGTATCCGGCGCGCCGGAGAGCGGGCATAAAGCTGATTGGGTTTTGGGAAAAGCGATCACGTCTCTGATCGAATCCATTCCAGCCAACAACATTACCAGACGATCAAGACCAAGAGCGATCCCACCGTGCGGCGGCGCGCCATATTCTAACGCCTCAAGGAAAAAGCCAAACCGTCTTTTAGTCTCTTCTTCCGTTAAATTCAGCATTTTGAATATTTTGGCTTGAGTTTCTGGCTGGTGGATCCTGATCGAACCGCCGCCAATTTCGGTCCCGTTTAAAATAAAGTCGTAAGCTTGAGCCCTTAATTGCCCTGGATCTTGTTTGAAGCGTTCTTCCAGATCATCCCACCTCCCATGCGGCGCTGTAAATGGATGATGGTTAGAAACCCACCGTTTTTCATTCTCGCTGTACTCAAAAAGAGGGAAATCTGTGACCCATAAGAAATGAAACGCAGAATTATCAATAATATTCAATTTCTTGCCAAGTTCTAATCTTAATGCACCTAAAACCTGATAAACAACCTTGGGCTTATCGGCAATAAATATTAATATATCCCCAACTTCCCCGGCCATCTTTTTGATCAAGGCCTCGATCTCTTCCGGTTTAACGAATTTGGTGATCGGCGATTTAAGGCCTTCGGCAGTAATAGATATCCACGCCATCCCTTTCGCCCCTAATGCCTTGGCCTCCGCCTCCAATTTATCCAGATCGCTGCGCGATAGCTTTTCTCCGCCCTTAATATTGATCCCCTTAACTATCCCGCCATTAGCCACGGTTTCTTTAAAAACCTTGAACTCAACATTTTTAACGGCTTCGGAAACATCGACTAGCTCCAAGCCAAAGCGGGTGTCGGGCTTATCGCTCCCATAACGATTCATCGCTTCGTCCCAGGTAAGCCGAGGGAAAGGCAAGCTAATTTTGGGAATATTTTTGCCGCGGAATTTATCGATATCTTTTTCGAGAGCGTCTAAACTGTGTTTCATCAGTTGCTCGATCATGGCGATGACATCGGCTTCTTCGACAAAAGACAGCTCGATATCAAGCTGGGTAAATTCCGGCTGGCGGTCGGCCCGCAGGTCTTCATCACGGAAACAGCGGACAATCTGGAAATATTTTTCCATGCCAGCAACCATTAATATTTGCTTAAATAACTGCGGCGATTGCGGCAAAGCGTAGAAACGCCCGGGGTTAACACGACTGGGGACTAAATAATCCCTCGCCCCTTCTGGTGTTGATTTGGTTAAAAATGGAGTTTCGATCTCAATAAAACCATCATTATCTAAATAATCGCCCATCGCCTTGATTATCTTGTGCCGAAAGATCAAATTTTCGCGCATTTTCTCTTTGCGCAAGTCGATATAGCGGTATTTTAAGCGGACAGTTTCATCCGGCTCGGTCCTGGCATCGGCAATTTCGAGCGGCGGGGTTTTAGCGGTGTTGAGAATTTCAATATCTTCGGCTTCTACTTCCATCACCCCGGTCGGGATATCTTGATTAACTGTTTCACGGGAACGCTTAACGATCTTCCCTTTTACATATATAACGTATTCGATCCGCAGATCCTGCGCTTTAACCAAAAGTTCGGAATTTTCGCTTCTGAAGACAACTTGGACAATTCCGGAACGATCGCGCAGGTCGATAAAGATCAAACCGCCATGGTCGCGTCGCCGGTGGACCCACCCCATTAGTTCGGTGGCGCAGCCATCATCTTTTATCCTAATTTCGCCGCAATTGTGGGTCCGTTTCATGGTGTTAATTATAGCATGATGGTAAAAAGAATTCAGAATTTCAATTTATTTTCATGTTATAATATTGCCATGTTAAAACAGCTTATTACGGTTATATTGCTCCTCCTGGCAGTAACATTCCTTAGCTCTTGTCTTCAGCCTTCCCCGCCAGATGTCTATTATGTTAATTACAAGATCAGCCGGGTTACTGCCTCGGGAGTTGAAGTCAATTTCAATTTTGACGTTAAAAACTCCAACCCTATTTCGATCGATGTCCCCAAATACGCTTATAAAGTCTTTATTAATGGGAATGAATTACTGTCCGAAGAGCACAATGGCTTTAGCCTTCCCCCTTCTGACAAAAAGAGGATCGTTATTCCCGTCAACATCCGTTATGGAGCCTTGATCAACGGGGCGGCTTCGATCATTGACCGGTTGGCCAAAGGGATAGATAAGTTTGATTATCGGATCGAAGGGACAATTACGGCCGGAACACTCGGGATCAGCGCTACCAGCCCGATCGCCGCTTCGGGGACGATCACTATCCCAAAAAATATCAA
>JBDRLW010000046.1:0-85290 GCA_043812655.1 bacterium
TCGCGCTGGGTTTGTGATGATGGCTTGCCTGGCCGTACATGATAAAAAAGCGCCAGATGAGAAATTCCTTCCATTCTTTCTTTTAATTGAAAAATATTCGACCGATGAGCGGAACTTCGTCAAAAAAGCGGTTAACTGGGCATTGCGACAGATGGGGAAGAGCCGACCAGGTTTGCGGAAAACTGCCACTCAATTAGCCAAAAAATTAGCAGAATCTGAATCTTCCTCTGCGCGTTGGATCGGCAAAGATGCTTTGAGGGAATTGACGAAGGCCTAATTACGAATTCCGAATTACGAATGACGAATTTAGGTGTCGCTGCGCGACTTTATTTATAAGTAATTTCTGCTTCGCGATTTTATCAATAAATGATATAATCTTAATAAGAAAAATCATTATTTAAATCACAAATTTATGACTAGAAATTTTGATATTTATGAGCGGTTGTTAAAGTTTGGGATCAGGATAGTTAGAATCTGCAGGATTTTGGCGAAGAATTATGATAATAGGGTTATTGCGGATCAATTAATAAGGTCAGGGACGTCTGTTGGCGCAAACATGCAGGAGGCTGATTCGGCTTCATCAAGGCGTGATTTTATTAATAAAGTTACGATCGCAAAAAAGGAAGTCCAGGAGACTAATTATTGGTTAAAAATCATTAAAGGTTCAGAGATGGTAAATAATGAGGTGAATTGCCATGAAATTGAATCATTAATAATTGAAAGTGCGGAATTAACAAAAATAATCGGATCGATATTAGCAAATACTAAAAATGAATAATATATTAATAAATACATTAATTCGTAATTCGGCATTCGTAATTCGTAATTGGAGTCAATTATGAGCGTAAAACTATTTGACACAACTCTCCGTGATGGCGCCCAGACCGAAGGGATCTCTTTTTCCCTAGAAGACAAGCTGAAGATCGCCAAACTTTTGGATGAATTGGGAATCCATTACATCGAAGGAGGCTGGCCGGGGAGTAATCCTAAAGATATTGAGTTTTTTAAGGCGATCAAGGATGTTAAATTGAAGCACGCGAAAGTTGTCGCGTTTTCGTCAACCAGACGAGCAGGGATAAAAGTTGAAGAAGATAAAAATATCGCGACCCTTTTAGCGGCCGAGACTCCTGTAGTTTCGATCTTTGGCAAAAGCTGGGATTTCCACGTCAAAGACGCGCTCAAAACCACTTTAGAAGAAAACCTGGCGATGATCAAAGAGACGATCGTCTACGCGAAAAAAGCGGGGAAAGAAGTAATCTTTGACGCCGAACATTTTTTTGATGGTTATAAAGCCAATCCCGATTACGCTCTTCAAGTCTTGAAAACTGCCGAAGCAGCCGGTGCCGATGTCCTTTGCCTTTGTGATACCAACGGGGGGGCATTATCTTACGAAGCACAAAGGATTATTAATGAAGTGAAGCCAAAAGTCAAAGCACCGCTTGGTATTCACGCGCACAATGATTCCGAATGCGCGGTTTCGGTCTCTGGCATGGCGGTCCATTGCGGTTGTACCCACGTCCAGGGGACGATCAATGGTTATGGCGAGCGGTGCGGTAATGCTAACTTATGCTCAATTATCCCGTTACTAAAATTAAAGATCGGGATCAACTGTGTTTCTGACGCGCAATTACAGCGCTTGACCGAGATCTCCCGCCATATCGCGGAAATTGCCAACCTGCCGCAATCGGCCCATCAACCTTTTGTTGGGCGTTCAGCGTTTTCCCATAAAGGCGGCATCCATGTTTCAGCTGTTGCCAAACATCCCGGTACTTATGAGCACATTAAACCGGAATTGGTCGGCAATGAACGGCATGTGACGGTGTCGGAACTTTCCGGTGTTAGCAATTTGTTGTATAAGGCAAAGGAATATGGCGTTGACCTCAAAAAAGAATCGCCGGAAATAAAAGGCCTGATCAAAACCTTAAAAGAGCTGGAACACCAAGGTTATTCGTTTGAAGAAGGCGAAGCTTCTTTTGAACTATTGGTAAAAAGGACCATGGGTTTGATCAAGCCATTTTTTGAATTGGAAGAATTTAAAATTGAAACTGATAAGCGGGATGATAGCCCAGCGGTCGTTACGGCCAATGTTAAGCTTAAAGTTAGGGGGAGCCAAGTGGCTGCGACTGGAGTAGGAGACGGGCCGGTCAACGCGATCGATAATGCCTTAAGAAAAGTCCTCGAAAATATTTATCCAGAAATTAAAGCGGTCAAATTGACTGATTATAAGGTTAGGGTTTTAAATACTGAAGCGGGAACAGCGGCCAGGGTGCGGGTTTTGATCGAATCGGCGGATGAAACCAAAATCTGGAATACGGTTGGCGTTTCGACTAATGTTGTTGAGGCCTCGTGGCTGGCGCTCCGCGATTCTATTGAGTATAAGTTGATGAAATAAGCTTATTGTACGAGTTCAATTGTTCAGGGGTTAAAGAGTTAAGTTCTGCCGTGGTTAATTGATTAAAATCGTTCTGCACCTTCACTTTTAATTGGTCCGTCATCTTGGACAGATTATTAAAAGCTACTGCTTCATATAAAGACAGGCAAAACGACCTTAATTCAAATCTGGCTGAAGCATCGACATTTTTCTTTACCCATAAAAAACCGGTTAAATGCGCGAGATGAAAATTTCAGGGGAATTTGGTATTTAGGGATTATTTTTCTTACAAATTATTTTCTTTAGGCTGCGGCTAATTCAGATTGCCCGCAAATCCGATTTCTTCCAGTTGTCTTCGCATAATAAAGACGTTCATCGGCTTTTTTGACTAATTCTTTCGCGCTTGTTACGGTCTTGTCAAGTTGTGCGACACCGCCACTAATGGTCTTTTTGATTAATTCCCTGGTTCCTTGATTAGTATCAATTATAAAGGTATGCGTTTCGACTAATTCCCTTATTTTTGTAGCAACAATATTTGCTCCATTTTCATCGGTTTCTGGTAGAACAGCGATAAATTCTTCTCCTCCAAATCTGATCAGCTTGTCAACATTGGCTCTGGTATGAGTTCTGATTATTTCGGCTAAGGCTTTCAAGACTTGGTCTCCGGCTATATGTCCATAAGTATCATTGACATTTTTAAAATGATCAATATCAAACACGACAATACTAATGGGGCGTTGATTCCTATTTGAGCGACTAATTTCTGCTTCGAGCACCGATAAACCATAGGCCTTCGTTAGGAAGCCAGTAAAAGCATCAATGCCGACTTGGGCTTCAAGTTCTTTTATCCTTGTTTGAGCGGCCGCTAATTGTTGGCCTAATGCTTCAATTTGCGTTTGCAGTGGATGGACGACAATCGGGTCTATCTTAATCATATTAGGCGGTGAAACAATTGGAATATGGGCAGATGGAGCGGTTAAGTGCCTCGCGACACCTTTGGCGGTATTAACTACTTGGCGGGCAACTTCTAGGCTTCTACCAGTTATATTTTTGACAATCATATGTTGTTCCCTCCATCTATATATCGTTAAAAACTTTGAATAATTTCACTTTTTTGGCTGGTATTATGAGCGGGGAAAAGCTGATTTTAGCTTAGAAAGGAGGCTACATATTGGGCATATTCTCTGAATATTATTTTATCTTCTGGGCTGATATAACTTGGTTTATCTTTTGGTTCAGTGAAGAGAACGATCGCGCCAAGAACTTTATTACCTTTATCTAATAAAGGAACAGCCAGACAGGTTTTTCCTTCATCAACCAATAATACTTCTTGCCGGGTATTCATGGCTTGCATAGAAGCGATAAATTCTGGATCGCCCTCGACTTTGACTCTTCCCGGTAGGCTTTGAATTAATAGCGTGACATCTGTTTTCTCTCCGGAGAAAGCATGAGCAAAATCAGTCCTAGCAAAAGCCTTTTCGTCCTTATAGGTAAGATGGTCAAAGCGGACATCATATCCAGGTAATACTTCTAATATAAGAGAAGCAACCTGCATCCCAGACCATGAAGGATTGGTAAAGATTGTTTTAAGTTTGGCAAAGACGGATTGTACTGTCGCACCAGAGTTAGGGCTGACCAGCCTTAAATGTGTTGGGGTTTGTCTTCTGCCTATACCATCAACCATGAAAAACTCCTTAATAATTGATTTTCCTACAATGTGTTTTCTACCGATAATCCGGAAAATTTCACTCTATTTTAATCCCCGGCCTAATATGTTACAATTTTGAAGCATGAGCCTACCTTTAACAGCAAAAGTAAATGGTAAAAACCACCTGGAAGTTGGCGGCTGCGATGTCGTTGAATTGGCCAAAAAATATGGGACTCCCCTTTATATTATTGACGAAGATGCCCTGCGGAATAATTGTCGCGGCTATTTAACCGCTTTTAGGGATCAATATCCCAATACTGAAATTTGCTTTGCCAGCAAAGCTTTATGCGCAACCGGGATCGCCAAGATCATCGCTGACGAAGGGCTTGGATTTGACGTCTCTTCCGGCGGTGAACTTTATACTGTTTTAAAAGCGGGGGCAGATCCAGCCAAGATTGTTTTTCACGGGAATAATAAAACACTAAGTGAAATCGAAGAAGGCTTAAAAGCGGGGATTGGCTACTTTGCGGTTGATAATGAAGAAGAGTTGGCTAATCTTGATAAAGCCGCGGGGAAACTCCACAAGCAAGCCAAAATTATTATTCGGATCAATCCGGGGATCGATGCTCATACCCATGAATTTATCCAGACCGGCAAGATCGATTCTAAGTTTGGTGTCCCTTCCGACCAACTGGAAGATTTTATTGCCAAGGTCCAAAAGAAGAAAAATATTAAACTCGAAGGTTTTCATGCCCACATCGGCTCGCAAATACTAGATATTAAGCCGTTTGTCGAAGAAGCAAAGATCCTTCTCCAATTAACGGAAAAATATAAAACCGGGATAATAAATATTGGGGGGGGCCTAGGGATCTCATATTTGCCAGACCAAAAGCCGCCGCTCTTAGTCGATTTTGCCAAAGAGATCATTAATGAAATTAAGGGGAAGACAGAGGCTAAACTGATCCTAGAACCGGGACGGTCAATTATTGGCGCGACTGGGGTGACTGTTTATACTGTCGGCGTAGTGAAAGATATTCCCGGGATCCGCAAATATGTGATCGTTGATGGCGGGATGTCCGACAATCCGCGGCCAATCCTTTATGATGCTAAATATGAAGCGCTGCTGGCTAATAAGGCAGGGGACGAGGGTGAAGAGACTGTTACGGTCGCTGGACGGTTCTGCGAATCGGGCGACATCTTGATCAAAGATGTTAAATTACCAAAGATCGCGGCTTCCGACTTGCTGGTGATGACTTGTACCGGAGCTTATACTTACTCAATGGCGTCGAATTATAACCGAGTTCCAAGGCCAGCAATGGTTTCCGTCAGTAAAGGCAGATCAACTCTTTTGATCAAAAGAGAAAGCTATAAGGATTTGGTAATTAACGATGCCGTTTGAACTCCATCTAGTTGATTTGATCGATATCGCCATTGTTACCTTTATCCTCTATTATATTTTGCTTTGGCTGCAAGGGACCAGGGCGATCTCCCTGATCCGCGGCTTTGTTCTGATCCTGGCGGTTTACGTTATTGGGCGGGTTTTTGGGCTGTCGACCATCAATTGGCTGTTTGACCGCTTTGCAGCGATCATCGCGGTCATGCTAATTATTCTTTTTCAACCGGAACTGCGGCGGATGCTTGAGCGCTTTGGCCGCGGCCAATTGATAAATGTTGCCATGGCGCCGCACAGCAGTTATTTTATCCGGCACATCGTTAGGGCGGTTGAGCAGATGGCGGAACAAAAGATCGGGGCTTTGATCGTAGTTGAGCGGTTGACCGGTTTAACCGAGTATTTGGAATCAGGCGTTAAACTTGACGCGGTTATTTCGTCGGAATTGCTCCTTTCTATTTTTAATCCGGAATCGCCGCTCCATGATGGCGCGGTGGTGCTCCAGGGTGAGAGGATCTTGGCGGCCAGCACTCTTTTGCCGATCTCCGAGAACCGGCTGTTAGATAAGCGTTTGGGTACAAGGCATCGGGCGGCCGTTGGGGTGTCCGAATTATCAGATGCCTTGGCGATCGTCGTGTCAGAAAAGACCGGGACGATCTCGATCGCTGAAAACGGCTACTTGACCCAACACTTAACCCGTGATGTTTTAGAAAAAAAACTTTTTTCCCTCTATAAATCCGATAAAGCCAAAAATAATTTTTTCCACTGGAACCGATGGAAAAAATAACCTTAAAACAAATTCAAGCGGCAAAATCCAAACGTCAAAAAATGACGATGTTGACAGCCTATGACCATCCGTTCGCTAAAATCCTTGATGAGGCTGGCGTCGATATTATTTTAATCGGCGATTCTCTTGGCAATGTTGCTTTAGGCTATAAAAATACTTTACCGGTGACGATGGAAGAGATGGTCATTCATGCCAAAGCCGTGGCGAGAGGAACGAGACGGGCCTTGGTCGTGGCTGATATGCCGTTTGGTTCTTACCAAAAAAATGACGAAGAAGCGGTGGGTAATGCGATTAAATTGATCAAAGCAGGCGTTAACGCGGTAAAAGTTGAGGGAAGTGGTTATCTGCCGGCCATTAAAAAGATCATTAAAGCCGGCATTCCAGTAATGGGGCACCTTGGCTTTACGCCGCAGTCGGTAAACTTGATAGGGTGTAGGGTGCAGGGGGTAGGTAGTAGAGAAGAAAAACGATTGTTGAAAGAAGCTAAAGAACTGGAAAAAGCCGGATGTTTTGCCCTGGTTCTTGAGTTGATCCCGGAAAAATTAGCGTCTAAAATAACTAAATCCGTCAAGATCCCGACGTTTGGGATCGGTGCTGGTAATAAAACAGACGGACAGGTTTTGGTAACGAATGATCTCTTGGGGCTTAATGATTGGCAGCCGAAATTTGTTAAACCAGAAGCAAACTTGCGACAGATTTCTTTTAAAGCAATAAAAATTTTTATTTATAGATCTATAGGATAAGTCCCTGTAGCTCAGATGGATAGAGCGGTGGATTCCTAATCCGCAGGCCGCGAGTTCAAATCTCGCCAGGGACATTTTATATTATGAAACATGAAGACAAATTAAAAGCGATTGAATTAAGGAATAAAGGACAAAGTTATAGGGATATTTTGAGCGTTGTTAAAGTGTCAAAAGGGACTTTAAGCGCTTGGTTAAAGGAAATTCCTCTTACAAATGAGCAAAAAGGTCATTTACAGGGAAGAATGAGATCGAGACATGAAGGCTCAAAGGCAAACCAGAAAAAAGCTGACGAACGAAAACATAAAATATTTACTCTAGCAAAAAATGAAGTTGGCTGCCATATTAAAGAACCATTATTTGTCGCTGGTTTAATGCTTTATTGGGCTGAAGGGACGAAAAACGGAAATACAGTTGCTTTTACCAATTCTGATCCAGAAATGATAAAGTTAATAATGAGGTGGTTTAGGAAGATTTGTAAGGTTCCAGAAAATAAATTTAGGGTTTTAATTTTTATTCATTCTTTGATGGTAAATGAAAAATGGCAAGAGAAATGGGTTGAAATTACCGGTATTCCAGCCGCTCAATTCATTCGTCCGTATATTAAACCAAGTATAACAAAACATCGGAAAAATAAATTGTATAATGGAACTTGTGCGATCAGGATCTCTGATAAAGATCTTTTTGAAAAAATAAAAGGCTGGCAGAAAGGATTTCAGGAACATTTACATGTCTAATATCATATTGATCGGATTTATGGGGTCGGGAAAAACAGCTGTTGGCCAAGCTTTGGCCAAGGAGCTGGGTTATGCCTTTATTGATACCGATGAGATCATTGAAACCGGTGAAAAGCGGACGATCGGTAATATTTTTATGACCGAAGGGGAAGAGTATTTTCGGGGACTTGAGACTAATGCCCTAAAAAGCCTCACGGGGATCGATCAAACGATCGTGTCTACCGGAGGCGGGATAATCCTCAAAGAAGAAAATTTGCCACTTTTAAAGGGACTAGGTAAAGTTGTATATTTATCGGCCAGCCACGAAGTTATTTACGACCGGATAAAAGATGAGACGCATCGGCCGCTCCTTAGGGTGAGTGACCCCAAAAAAGAGATCGGTGACCTTTTAGCAAAAAGGGAAGAAAAATACAAAAAAGCGGCTGATATTATTATCGATACGTCGGGCAAAGAAGTCGATGTGATCGTAAGGGAGTTGATCAAATGGCAAAGATCAAAGTAGATCTAAAAGATCGCAGTTATGAGATCGTGATCGGGACCGGTATATTAGCTGATCTGGGAAAAATGATCCCGAGCCATAAAACCAACCGGAAAGTCATTATTATTACCGACCCCTTGGTTAATGACTTGTATGGGGCGGAAGTCAGGAAAACCTTGACGGGTCGGGTCTCAACCATTGAGCTTCCCCGCGGCGAACGCTATAAAGACCTGCGTGCTGCCGCCAAATTATATGATGAACTGGTCAAGCTTGACGCCCACCGCGATTCTTTAATAATTGCCCTGGGCGGCGGAGTGATCGGCGACCTGGCCGGATTTGTGGCGGCAACCTATATGCGCGGGATCGATTATGTTAATGTCCCGACCACGCTGCTTGCCCAAGTTGACGCGTCGATCGGCGGCAAGACTGGAGTGAACCATCCAAAATGTAAAAATCTGATCGGTTGTTTCTACCAGCCAAAGCTGGTCTATATTGACGTAAAAACGCTAAGCACTTTGCCGGCCAGGGAACTGCGGACAGGCCTGGCGGAAGTAGTGAAATACGGCGTCATTAAAGACGCGGAATTCTTTAGGTTTCTTGAAGCCAATGCCCACCATTTAAATACTAAAGCGTTTGAAGAAGAGGACACTAAGCGGGCGGCGCTAAAACTGTGGCAGTCGATCGTGACCGAATCGGCCCAGATAAAAGCTGACGTAGTTGGAAAAGACGAGCGGGAATCGGGTTACAGGATGATCTTAAATTATGGGCATACTTTGGGCCACGCGATCGAATCGCTGACCCGTTATCAATCTTATAATCATGGCGAGGCAGTGGCGGTTGGGATGGTGGGGGCGGCAATGGTAGCGGAGAAACTAGGGCTTTTAGACCAGGTTTTAGTTGAGAGGATCAGGACACTGCCGCAAAAACTGGCTTTACCGGTCGAGATCAAAGGTCTATCGGCTAAAAACATCATCGCGGCCATGGGACTTGATAAAAAGGTCAGTTCGGATAAAATAAATTTTGTTTTGCCGGAAAAGATCGGTAAAGTGGTGATCCGCGACGATGTTTCGCCTGACATTATAAAGCAAGTTTTAACAGGCTTAGGTGCGAAATGAAAAGTATTGAAGAACAATTGGACATTATTAGTCGTGGCAGTGCCGAATTAATCCCTGCCAATGATTTTGCCAATAAATTAAAAGAAGGAAAGTCGCTTCGGATCAAATGGGGGGCAGACCCATCAGCGCCTGATCTCCACCTGGGGCATACTGTTGTTTTAAATAAATTACGGCAATTTCAAGACTTAGGACATAAGGTTGTGTTTATTATTGGCGATTATACCGCTATGATCGGCGATCCGACAGGAAAATCAGAAACCAGGAAAGCTTTCTCAAAAAAAGAGGTTGAAAACAATGCCCGGACATATCAAGCCCAGGTCTTCAAAATCTTAGATAAGAATAAGACGGAAGTTGTATATAACAGTAAATGGCTTTCTGGTCTCAAAATGGATGACATGATAAAACTGGCCGGAAAATATACCGTGGCGAGGATGCTTGAGCGTGACGATTTCAGTAAACGTTTTAACAGCCAAAAACCGATCTCGATCCATGAATTCCTTTATCCTTTGATCCAAGGTTATGATTCGATCCTTGTCAAAGCCGATGTTGAAGTTGGCGGGACTGATCAAAAATTCAATATGTTAGTCGGCCGGGAACTGCAAAGGGAAGAAGGCTTAAATCCTCAGGTTATTTTGACTATGCCGATCCTGGAAGGGACTGATGGCGTTCAAAAGATGAGTAAGTCCTTAAATAATTATATTGGTATAACGGAGGCGCCCAAAGAAATATTTGGCAAAACAATGTCTATTTCGGATGTATTAATGCTCCGTTATTATGAGCTTTTAACTGATGTAAGCTTAGATGAAGTTAAAGCCATGCATCCGAAAGAAGCGAAGATGAAGTTGGCTAGTTTGTTAGTTGGTAAGTATTATGGGGAGAAAGAGGCAAGGAAGGCAGAAGAAGAGTTTGAGGCGGTTTTTAAGCAAGGCGGGTTGCCTGATAAGATCGAACTTTGCAAACTAGCCAAGAAAACGATAAATATTGTTGAATTATTGGCGGAGACAAAGCTGGCGCCGTCAAAAACCGAAGCCAAGCGGCTGATCAGCCAGGGTGGGGTATCGGTTGATAATGAAGTTGTTAAAGATGAGAAGCTGGAAATTGATCTGTCTTCAGAGAAGCTGCTAAAAGTTGGGAAACGCAAGTTCTTAAAAGTTTCACATTAATAGTACTTGACCTATCTGATCTGTTTTATTATAATGTTCACCAGGTGAACATATAGTGAACAACAATGGTTAATGAGAACGAGTTAAAAATAATTGATGCGATCTCTCTTGATAAAAATTTGACCCAGCGGGAGCTTTCAGCCCGGACCAAGCTTTCACTCGGAGCGGTTAATATTATCCTTAAACGATTGGTTAAGCGTGGCGCGGTCAAGACAACCAATTTAAATGCCAAGAAAGTTGAATACCTGGTCACACCACAGGGTTTTTCTGAAAAAGCCAAAAAATCATACAATTATATCCTTAAGACTATCGATCTAGTGAAAATGGTTCGTGAAGAGATCGCTAAGATCGTTTTGGAGGAATATAATAATGGTCAGAAGAAATTTGTTGTTTTGGGAGATGATGATCTAGCTGATATTATTGAATTAGCCTTAAAAGGCTTTGATTACGAGCGGGTTAATGATCTCAAAGATTTAAAAGATAAAGATCCTTTGGTCTTAGTAAGTAAAAGCTCTGCTAAGGCCAACGGTTTTCGTTCGATCAATATAGCGGATCGACTGGGTGAATCTTATTGGGGAGTTGAACTACAGCCGTATGAAAAGGTCAGATAATAACAGGGAACAGGAATTGGTTGGGTTGAGTAGATTGCTGGAAGGGACAAGCGATGGCCGCAATCCGCACCTTGATTCTGATATGGGAGCCTCCCGATACATCGATAATGCGAATACAATAAAAAGTTGTTTGCCTTCTGGCAAAATATTTGATTGGGGCTGCGGACTTGGGCAAATGACTTATTTCTTGAAAAATCGTGGTTTCGATGTGGTTAGCTATGATGTAGATCAGGGGGGCAGAGATTTTCTGGCCGGGATTGGCCAAACTCTTATCTTGGCTACTGATCCAATTAAGCTTCCCTTTGCTGACAGTTCTTTTGACGCCGTCCTTTCTTCTGGTGTCTTGGAGCATGTTCCAGATCCCGCGGCTTCACTTAAAGAAGTGGCTAGAATAACTAAAAAGGACGGATATTTCTTTGTTTTTCGGCTGCCCAATAAATATTCGTATATAGAATTTATTTCCGACATTATAGGTCGTGGCGACCATCAGGTGAAATACACAAAACCAGAAATCGTTAAATTACTTAAAGAGAACGGCTATGAAATTGTCAGCCTTAATTATCAAGGCTTTTTGCCTTATAATTTAAAAGGTTTTCCTGGTTTTATCAGGATGGGCTATCACTGGCTTGATCCATGGTGGCAAAAGATCGATCAACTCCTTTCAGCCTTGCCAATGATCAATAAATTGTCCACTAATATTGAACTTGTTGCGCGAAAAATAAGAAAATAAATGGCACAAAGTACTACACAAAGAATAGCCAAAAACTTTTCTTGGTTAATGATCGCCAATATTGCTGGCGGGCTTATAAATTTCTTCATGATCATTTATATCGCCAGGTTGCTTGGCTCTTCAGCTTTTGGCCTTTTCCAATTTTCCCAGGCCTTTCTATTATATTTGGTATTAATCGTTGATTCTGGCCTGTCGGTTTACGGCACAAGGGAAATTGCCAAGGATCGGGCAAGTATAAACAAGATCGTAAGTAATGTTTTCGCCCTTCGTCTGCTTATCGCTCTAACGGTCCTGTTGATCAGTTTGTCTATACTTTTCATTATCCCGATCGCGCCGATGATCCGGACTCTTTTTTCCGTGACATTTTTACTGGTTATTTATCGCGCGTTAAACTCTGACTGGGTTTTCCAAGGCCTGGAAAAAATGGAATATTTGGCTGTTTCCAAATTGATCTTTTCTGTCGCGATCCTTGTTTTTATCGTGATGTTTGTCAAAGGCCCAAGCGATTTAATTAAGATACCTTTAATCCAATTATTATGGGGATTATTGGTCGGGGGTTTATTCTTTCTGATCCTCTATCGCAAATACATAAAATTTGACATTAAAGAAATAGTGACCAACAACTGGCCGAGAATTGCTTTAATTTCTTTACCTTTAGGGGTTTCTGGTGTTTTGATGCTGATCTACGATAACCTTGACACCATTATGCTCGGGATAATGACCACGTCGGCGACCGTTGGCATTTACAATGCCGCTTATCGGATATTTTATATATTTGCGGGGATATTTTCAATGTGGTTGGCAACGGCACTGCCTGTGATGTGCAAGCGTTTATCCCAAGATCAAGACAGGGCTAAAATATTTATCGAAAAATTCATTAGGCTGACAATGCTCTTGTTAATCCCAGTTTCTTTATTGGTTTGTCTGGCTTCTCCTATCATTATTAGTTTATTCTTTGGCAGTGGATACGTCCAAGCTGGCCTGGCATTAAGTGTTTTGATCTGGGCTTTAGTTCCTCTAGCTATCAGTAATACTTATGGCAGCCTGATCTTGATCCCAGCTGGTAGATTTAAACAGTTTTTGATTTCTGTTGGAGTTGGTGCGATGACAAATATTGCTTTAAATTTCATTCTTATTCCGCAATTCAGTTATATTGGCGCGGCGATCGCGACAATTTTAGCGCAAATATCTGCTGGGATAACCGCTTATTATTATGCCCAAAAAATAATCAAGCTGAATATTTTTGACTATTTATTTAAGCCAATTGTAGTTTTGACTCTTTCTTTTCTAGTATTTACAATAATATATTGGTTTACTCCTGGCCAACAACCAATACCGCAACTAATATTTAGTAGTTTAGGCTATTTAACAATGACTAGCTGGTTGATCTTTTGGTTAGAACGGGAGTTTCTTTTTGGCTTTATTAAGGAGATACTGCGAAAATGACCAAACCACTACTTTCGATCTGTATTCCAACTTATAACAGGGCGCAGCTATTAAAACAGGCGGTTGAAAGCGTTTTGCGGCAAATAGACGAATCAATTATTGATGAAATAGAAGTAATAATATCTGACAATGCTTCTACTGATGAGACTTATTCAATTGTTCAGCAAATCAAGGATCAGTCAAAGGCGATAATTAAATATTATTTAAATAAAAAGAATGTTGGAGCCGAAAGCAATTTCTTGCTGGCAGTAGAGCGGGCTTCAGGCCAGTACGCTTGCCTATTAGGCAGTGATGATTTGCTGGCGGATGGCGTACTTTTACGGCTAGTGCGGGAGATCAAAAAATCGGATGGCATTGACATTTATTATGGGGAAAAGGAGGATTTTTATTTGTCACCAGACCAGCCAATGCGTTACCGTCCAATTATGCGCTATCCCCAGGAAACGATTTTTGATTTTAAGAAAAAAAACACTTTAGATGAATACTTTAAGGTTAATAAGAGATTGATTGCATATTGTAATTTCATCTCAAATGTAGTTTTTAACCGAGCAAGATGGCTCCAAGTCAGAGATAAAGATAAATTTATTGGGACTGAATATGTCCATGTTTATGTTTTTCAATCAATATTATGGGGGGAAAAACCGGGAGTAATGAAATATTTACCGTGGCCAATGGTGAAACGGCGATGGGGGAATGATGGGCCGATCGATCCTGGTAAAAGGCTAAGACAAGATGTATCAATGTTCCATATGATCGCTAATGAAGTGTTTACCGATAAAAAATACGTTCACCTGATTGACGACTTAGTTATTAGAAATGATGGGTTTTCTTGGGCCGTTAGGCTAAAGATAAATAATCCCAAACGTTATTTATTTAAACTTCTGCCTTTTTTGTTTAATATTTATAGTAATCATCTTCTGTTTTGGTTTAAATTAGTTCCTTTAGTTTTTATACCAAATTATTTGCTTAGGTTTATGAGGGGGTTATATCGAAAACAAGTTAAAGGTGAACCATTAGGAATGAAGGAACTAATGGTGAGCTAAGGTATAATGGCGAAAATAAATAAGCTATAATTATTATTGTGGAGGTAGGACAATGAAAGTCGTTATATTAGCTGGCGGATTAGGCTCCAGGATCGGGGAAGAATCGGTTCTAAGGCCAAAGCCATTGTTGGAGATCGGAGAGAAACCAGTGCTTTGGCATATTATGAAAACTTATTCTCATTATGGGTTTAACGATTTTATTATTTGTCTTGGTTATAAAGGCTTCCAGATAAAGGAATATTTTGCTAATTATTTCTTGCACGAATCGGATGTTACCTTTGATTTCTGTGATGGGCGAAAAGAAGTGATACATAGACATGCGGCGGAAGCTTGGCGAGTGACATTGGTCAATACAGGGATGGGAACAGCTACTGGAGGCAGGATAAAAAGAATAAAAAAATACTTACAGAATGAACCTTTTATGATGACCTATGGTGATGGCGTTTCTGACGTGAATATCAAGGACTTATTAAGTTATCACCAAAAACATGGCAAGCTTGCTACTGTGACAGCGGTAAAGCCAATGGGTCGATTTGGTGCGTTAAGTGTTGGGAAAAACAATGAAGTAAAGAGGTTCCAGGAAAAGCCAGAGGGGGATAAGGCTTGGATCAGTGGGGGGTATTTTGTTTTTCAGCCTAAAGTTCTTGATTATATAAAAGGTGATGAGATGTCGCTAGAAGGTGAGCCATTAGAAAAATTGGCAAAACAACGCCAATTAATGACTTATAAGCATAGCGGCTTTTGGCAGCCGATGGACACGCTACGTGAGCGCAAAATTCTAGAATCTCTTTGGAGTAGTGGCAAGGCTCCTTGGAAAGTCTGGGAATGAATTTTTGGCAAGATAAAAGAGTTTTTATTACCGGTCACACTGGATTTAAAGGTGCCTGGTTATCTTTATGGTTGAATTTACTGGGAGCGAAAGTGACCGGTTACGCTTTAAAACCACCGACAACCCCTAATTTATTTGAGTTTTGTGAGCTTGAAAAGAAAATGGAATCAATCATTGCGGATATTAGGGATTTGGATAAATTAAAGAGAGAAATATCAAAAGCAAAACCCGAAATTGTTATTCATATGGCGGCCCAGCCGATCGTTAGAGAATCTTATAAAGTTCCAGTTGAGACATTTTCCATAAATGTTATGGGGACCGTTAATATGCTTGAGGCTGTCAGAAGCTGCGAGGGGATCAAAGCTGTTGTTAATGTGACGACAGACAAAGTATATGAAGTCAGTAATGTGAATAGAGTAACGCGTAATGCGTACAGTGAAGAAGATCCACTGGGAGGACACGATCCTTACTCAAGCAGTAAAGCGTGTTCCGAATTAGTATCGCAGGCCTATCAGCGTTCATATGGGATGAATATCGCGACCGCGCGGGCAGGAAACGTGATCGGTGGGGGAGATTGGGCGGCTGATCGTTTAGTCCCTGATTTTTTCCGGGCAGTATTAGCTGGGAAAAAGATGATGATACGTAATCCGAATGCGGTTAGGCCCTGGCAGCACGTTCTCGAACCGCTTCATGGTTATTTACTATTAGCAGAAAAATTGTATTGTTACCCAAGCAAGTATGATACCGCGTGGAATTTTGGGCCGAAAAAAAAGGATATAAAAACAGTGGAATGGGTTATTAATAGCTTATGCAAAGGTTGGGGGCAGGGAGCCAGTTATGAGGTTGATGGCAGCCAACATCCGCATGAGGCGGATTATTTGTGTCTAGATAATTCTAAAGCCAAAAAAAGCTTGGGCTGGCGACCGAAATGGGATTTGGAGACAGCGATGGACAAGGTAATTGAATGGACAAAAGCTTCACAGTCAGAAAAATACTTAAAAAGCGTATGCCTTGAGCAAATTAAAGAATATATAAAATGAGAGTCCTCATTATTGTTCCAAGAGTGCAGTTGGAAGAAACGGTAAATTATAACTATCTATTTCCTTTAGGGCTGGCTTATATTACATCGGTTTTAAAAAAAGCTGGACATAAAACCACCGTTTTAAATCTTAATCATTTTTCGGGGAGTGTTCCACAGTTAATAAATGAACGGATCGAGCGGGAAGGTCCGTTTGATCTTGCTTGTACGGGCGGCATCTCCACCATTTATCGGCAAGTAAAACTAATTGTCGAAGCGCTGCGTCTAACTCATCCAGAGGTTAAATTGATCCTGGGCGGCGGGCTGATCTCGAGCGAGCCGGAACTGATGTTGACCGCCTTAAAGCCGGATTACGTTATCCTAGAAGAAGGGGAAGAAACTATCGTTGAGCTTTTATCTTGTCTTGATAAGCAGGGTGAGATTGAAAAGGTCGCAGGAATCGGTTATTCCGGGCCTGGTGATCAAATTATTATGACTAAAGCACGTTTGCCGATCGCTGATATTGATTCGATTCCCTGGCCTGATTTTGAAGCTTTCGAATTTGATAAATATTTGGATCACATGCGTCCGTCTGATCAGGTTGGCTATGAATTATATGACAAGCCAAGGGTTTACCCGATCATTTGCAGTCGTTCTTGTCCATTTTCCTGCACTTTTTGTTATCATCCAATAGGAAAAAGATATCGACAGCGATCGGTCGCATCAATAATGGCCGAGCTTAAGGTCATGGTTAAACGTTATCGGATAAATATCATTGGCATCTACGATGAGCTTTTTTCTAATGACCGGAAATGGTTAAATGAGTTTTGCGCGCAGATAAAAGTTTTTCTTCTCGAGCTTCCCTGGGAATGCAAATGGGGTTGTCAGATCAGAGTAGATAAATTAGATGATGAGATGTTAAAGATGATGAAGGACGCGGGATGTTTTTCCTTGAGTTATGGCTTTGAAAGCTATAGTCCAGTTGTTTTAAAAAGCATGGAAAAGCATATAACGCCAGAGCAGATCGATCGGGCCGTAAAACTAACAATGAAAAACAACCTAAGTCTTCAGGCAAATTTTATTTTTGGCGATCCGGCCGAAACAGTTAAAACCGCTAAGGAAACATTGGATTATTGGCGGGCCAATGTGGGAGCGGGGATAATGTTGACCTTTATTAATCCCTATCCAGGGACGCCGATCTACCAAAAGTGCCTGGGAAAAGGGTTGATAAAGGATAAATTAGCCTTTATTGATAACCAGATCTTCGGCATACGGAACATGACTGACAATATGACCGACCGCGAATTCATCAGCTTGTGGCGTGATATTAACAAGGCTGTAATTAAAGATCGTGTTTACGCAAAAAAAATAGAGCTTGATCAAGCGACTGATGGCACTTATGTTGTTTCGGTCGAATGCCCCCATTGCAAAAAGACGATTAATTATAGTAATTATCTGCTAAAATCAAAACAGTATTTTTCAGTGATGTTATATTGCCGTTCTTGCCGGCGACGTTTTTTTGCGGCATCGAATATGTTCAGGTTGGCTTTTAATATTCTTTTATTAATGTATTCTATTATGCCGGCCTTTTCATACAGATTTTATGAATATATTTGGCCAAGGAGATATATGATTCGAAAGGTATTAAAAAATGCGTAATGCAAAACAGCGGATACCTTATGCCGGCCGGGTTTATGATGAAAGAGAAGTTGATAACCTGATCGACGCGGCTAAAGAATTTTGGCTGACGGCCGGAAGATATGCCGATAAGTTTGAAAATGGTTTAGCCAAGTTCCTGAACATCAAATACTGTTCTTTGGTGAATTCAGGTTCTTCCGCCAACCTATTGGCTTTTATGGCTTTAACCTCGCCCTTGTTAGGAAAGCGGAGGATCAAGCGGGGGGATGAAGTGATAACGGTTGCGGCCGGTTTTCCGACCACTGTCGCGCCGATCATCCAGTATGGCGCAATACCTGTTTTTGTCGATGTGGCTTTGCCTAGTTATAATCTTGATGTTTCTCAATTATCAAAGGCCTTATCAAAAAAGACCAAGGCTGTGATAATCGCCCATACTTTAGGCAATCCTTTTAATATCAAAGCGGTAAAAGCGTTTTGTGAGAAGCATGGGCTTTGGCTGATCGAGGATAATTGTGATTCTTTAGGCTCGAAATATAATGGTCAATATACCGGGACGTTTGGCGATATTGGGACGTCTAGTTTTTATCCGCCGCACCATATTACGATGGGCGAGGGCGGGGCGGTTTACACTAATGATCGGTCATTAAATAAAATAATTAATTCGCTGCGTGATTGGGGGAGAGATTGTTCCTGTCCATCGGGCAAAGATAATACCTGTGGGAAACGCTTTACCCAACAGTTTGGCGCGCTCCCATATGGTTATGACCATAAATATGTTTATTCTCATTTTGGTTATAATTTAAAGGCGACAGATCTCCAGGCGGCTATCGGCTGTGCGCAGCTGGAAAAACTACCGGATTTTATTAAAGCTAGAAAAAAGAACTGGCAGAAATTACGCGATGGGTTAAATGAGCTGTCAGATATTTTTATATTACCAGAAGCGGCAGATAATTCAGACCCAAGCTGGTTCGGCTTTCTTTTGACCGTGATTGAGAATTCTGGATACAAACGTGAAGATATTGTTAAATATTTAGAATCTAAAGGCATTCAAACCAGGATGTTGTTTGCTGGCAATATGATCAAACATCCTTGTTTTGATGAGATGAGGAAGAAGGGAGTAGGTTATAGGCAAATAGGGAATCTGAAAAATACAGAAATAATAATGAACCAGTCCTTTTGGATCGGAGTTTATCCCGGATTAACGGCAGAAATGACCGATTACATGATCAACCAGATCAAAGGAGTGTTGCATGTTTGACCGATTATTTATTTTTGAATTAGCGAATAACCATTCTGGCGATGTCGAGCATGGGATCAAAACGATCAGAGAGATCGCGGCAGTGGCGAAAAAATATGATTTTAATTATGCCTTTAAATTTCAGTACCGCGATCTTGAGACTTTTATCCATCCCGATTATCAGGGACGGACTGACATTAAATATGTTAAAAGATTTCAGGCTACAGCGCTTAAAGAAGGCGATTTTCTTAAGCTAAAGCAAGAAGTCGAAAACATGGGGGCCATGACAATTTGTACCCCGTTTGATGAGGTTTCGGTCGATATGGTGGTTAAACATAAATATAATGCATTAAAAATTGCCAGTTGTTCTTTTACCGACTGGCCGCTCATTGAAAAAATTGCTGGCACGGACTTGCCGATCATTGCCTCGACTGCCAGTGCCTCGCTGGAAGAGATCGATCAAGTGGTCTCATTTTTTGAACATCGGAACAAAAAACTCTGTATCATGCATTGTGTTGGCGAGTATCCGACTAAAGGCGCGAACCTTCAGTTAAACCAGATCGACTTGCTTAAAAAGCGTTATCCGGAAATAGTGATCGGCTTTTCCACCCATGAAGAACCAGATAATACCAGTTCGATAAAGGTTGCGGTGGCCAAAGGAGCAAAAGTATTTGAAAGGCATGTTGCCGTTAAAGCTGATAAATATCCAATTAATGGTTATTCTTCAACCCCAGACCAAATTGATAAATGGCTTGAGGCCGCGCAAGAAGCTTTTAATATGTGTGGCGTAGTAAAGGGACGTTATCCGATCACGGAAAAAGAGCGGAGCGATCTTAGGGGACTAAAGAGGGGTGTATTTGCGAAAGATAACCTTAAAAAAGGTGAAAAACTGTCTAAAGATAATGTCTTTTTTGCTATACCGTGCACGGAAGCACAGTTAGTGGCAAACGACTTATCTAAATATGTTGAATATGTATTAGAAAGAGAAGTTAAACCTAATGAAGCTGTGAACAATAATGATCTAAAAACAAAGAATTTAAGGGAAAAGGTCTTAAAGATCATTAAGGAGTTGCGGGAGATCATTCTTAAAAGCCATATTGCCTTGCCGAACCGGATCGAACTGGAATTGTCCCATCATTATGGGATCGAAAGATATGAAGAGTGGGGGGCGGCGATACTAAATTGCATTAATCGGGAATACTGCAAGAAGCTAATAATTTTATTGCCTGGACAAAAACATCCTTTGCACCATCATGTTAAGAAGGAAGAAACATTCCAGGTCCTTTACGGCGACATGGACGTTAAGGTTGAAGGAGAGGAGCAGGGGTTAAAAGCGGGGGATATGCTGACAGTAGAGCGAAAGGTTGATCATTCTTTTTCTTCCAAACAAGGTTGTGTTTTTGAGGAAGTATCTACCACCCACTTTAAAAATGACTCATTTTATGAAGATGAAGCAGTCGGAAAAAATAAAGACCGAAAAACAAACATGACTTTTTGGTCTGATTGGCTGACCAAACCGGTCGCCTAACCTGGAGGGTGAAGTGAAAACAATAGTTTGGGACGTTGATGATGTTTTAAATGATCTGATGAGGGTCTGGTTTGAAGAGTTTTGGCGGCCAAAGCATCCCGACAATAAAATGAAATATGAAACCATTAACTTCAATCCTCCACATCAACTTTTTGAAGCGACCAAGGAAGAATACCTGGCCTCACTTGATGATTTCCGTTTGAGCGGATGCTATGAAAAGCTGAAACCTATCAAAGAAGTGAAGGAATGGTTCTTGGCGAATGGGGAAAAATACAGGCATGTGGCGTTGACTAGGGTGCCGGTTGCGGTTGCCCATGTCTCTGCGGCTTGGGTGACGAAGAATTTTGGCGCCTGGATCAGGTCGTTTCATTTTATTCCGTCATATCGGGCAGGTGAAAATCCGCCAGTTTATGACGAAAACAAAGGAACATATTTACATTATTTTGGAAAAGCCGATCTTTTAATTGATGATACAATAGAAAATATTGAAGCAGCCGAAAAATATGGCGTTAAAACTTTAGTCTTTCCCCGACCCTGGAATAAGTCAAAGTTGACGATCAGCCAGACGCTTGATGAAATATTAAGATGATAAAACTATCTGATTACGTAATGAAGTTTATCGCGGCTGCCGGAGTAAAAGATGTCTTTATGCTCTCGGGCGGTGGCTGTATGCATTTGGTTGACTCCCTGGGTAGAAATCCTGATCTAAAGTATATTTCTTGTTTACACGAACAGGTGGTAGCTTTTGCGGCGACAGCTTACGCTCAATATACCAATAATTTAGGAGTAGCTCTAGTCACAACTGGTCCTGGCGGAACCAACGCTATTACTGGTGTGGCCGGTGCTTGGACCGATTCAATTCCTCTATTAGTCCTATCAGGTCAGGTAAAAAGAGCTGATCTAGCCAAGAATGTTGGGGTGAGGACGCTTGGGTTTCAGGAATTAGCTGTTGTTTCGATCGTTAAACCGATCACAAAATACGCAGTCACAGTTCTAGAGCCCAAAGAGATCAAATATCATTTGGAAAAAGCTTTGTATCTAGCTAAGTCTGGTCGACCAGGTCCAGTTTGGCTTGATATTCCGCTTGATGTCCAGGCGACCATGGTTGATGAGGCTGAATTAGCAGGTTTTACTGCTGAGCCGGAAGAAAAGCAAGAAACTGATATTAGAGATAAAATTTCTCAAATTATTGATCTGATAAATAATTCAAAGCGGCCGGTGATGATTGCCGGGTACGGGATTAAAATATCAAAAAGTGAAGAGAACTTTATCGAATTGGCTAAAAAATTAAATATTCCAGTGTTAACGACCTGGAAAGCAATGGATTTATTACCGGAAGATTCACCCCTTTATTATGGGCGGCCGGGTTGTATTGGGCAAAGAGGAGCAAACTTTATCCAGCAGAATTCTGACCTGGTGATCGCTTTGGGAGCGCGGCTTGATTATGGCCAGATCGGTTTTGACCATGAAAGCTTTGCGCGGCAAGCTAAAAAGATAATAATTGATGTTGATGGGGCAGAATTAAATAAGTTTAAGTTTAAAGTCGATATTAAGATCAATGCAGATGCCAGTGTGTTTATTAATGAGCTAGAGAACCAACTGGGCAAGCTGAAAAATGTTGATCGAGCCGTTTGGCTAAAGCGTTGCCAGGATTGGAAAGATAAATATCCTGTTATTTTGCCGGAGCATTGGCAAAAAAAAGATCTGGTCAGTACTTACGCTTTGGTTGATACATTAACGAAACATTCAGGCCAAGATGATGTATTTGCGCCGGAAAATTCTGGGGCAGCAAGCGAAATAGTGATGCAGGCTTTACGTTTAAAAAGTGGGCAAAGGGTTATAAGTACGAACACTTTGGGTTCGATGGGTTCTGGTTTGCCGGCGAGCATTGGGGCTTGTATTGCCAGCGGCAAGAAGCGGACGATCTCGGTTAATGGTGACGGCGGTTTTATGATGAATATCCAGGACCTGGAAACAGTTGCTAGACTGAAACTGCCGATCAAATATTTTATCCTGAATAATGATGGGTATGGTTCGATCAGGAATACGCAGAGGAATTTCTTTAAAGGATTTTATGTCGGTTCAGATCACACGAGCGGTGTGACAATTCCTGACTTAGAGAAGATCGCTACGGCTTTTGGCCTTAAATATTTCAAGATCGCAAATAATAGCGAACTGGAAGTTAAAGTTAAAGCAGCGCTCTTTGAGCCTGGGCCAGTTTTGTGCGATGTTGTTATCGATCCGGCAGAACCAACCATGCCGAAACTTACTTCCGAGCTCAAGGCCGATGGCTCGATGGTTTCCAAACCGCTGGAAGACCTCTGGCCGTTCTTGGAGCGGGGAGAGTTTAAGGCGAATATGATCGTTAAGCTTTTAGATTAATGAAATGATAAACCATATTATTAAGGACGACTTAGAGATAATAATTAGCCATAAATTAGATTGGAGTAAATTTGATGATTCACTGGTTTTGATAACAGGCGCGAATAGTTATATCGCGGCCTACATTCTGGAAACGTTGCTTTATCTGAACGATAAATATGATAAGAAGATCAAGGTCGTGGCCTTAGCTAGAGACAAAGAAAAAGCGTTAAAGAAATATAGCCATCATCAAGGGAGGAAAGACCTGGAATTTATTTTCCAGGATGTTTGTCAGCCGATTAAAATCAAGGAACCGATAAATTTTATTGTTCATGCCGCAAGTCAATCCAGCCCAAAGTATTATGAACATGATCCGGTTGGCACCTTATGCGCCAATACAATTGGTACGATAAATCTATTAAAAATAACAAACAAAAATGACTTAAAAGGTTTTTTGTTTTTAAGTACTGGGGGAGTGTATGGGGAAGTTAAAGCAAATCAGTTGCCAACTAAAGAAAATAATTATGGATATATCGATCCAACAGATGTCATGTCATGTTATAACGAAAGCAAGAGAATGGGAGAGAATATTTGTGTCTGCTGGTCCCATCAATACGGGATCCCAACAAAGATCGCCAGGATCTCCTGGGTTTATGGCCCAGGGATGGATTTGAATGATGAAAGGGTTGTTTCTTCCTTTGTTTCAGACATCTTAAATAAACGTGATATTATCATCAAAAGCGATGGTCGAGCGACAAGGTCATTTTGCTATATAGCCGATGCGACAAAAGCCTTTTTTACCCTGCTTTTGAATGGGGCAAATGGGGGCGCATATAATGTTGGAGTTGAGAAAGAGACCAGTATTTATGAGCTAGCTAAGATAATAGTCGCTCAGTCACCGAAAAATGGGATCAAAATAATAAGAAAACATGGCCACCGATCACTTTATCACCAGCAACATGTTTTTAAGAGAAGCTGTTTGGCTATAACAAAAATAAAAAAGCTCGGGTGGAAACCCCAAATAAATATTAACGATGGCATCAAAAGAACAATTCAAAGTTATTGTAACGATGAATAATCATGATCTGTCAGGAATAAATTAAAAAATGAAAGTTTTTATTACAGGCGGAGCTGGCTTTATAGCCAAAAATCTAACAGAACAATTGCAAAATGATGATGAGATTTTTGATTGTGATGTTGAGAAGCTGGATTTATTAGATGATCAGAAAGTATTGAGCTATTTAAAGAAAAACAAATTTGATGTGGTCATCCATACTGCGACATATGATGTTATCACGAGACGATCGACCAAAGATCCAGCCAAGGTCTTAGAAAACAATCTCCGGATGTATTTCAATCTTATTAGAGGTCAAGATTATTATGGCCGATTGCTCTATTTTGGGTCAGGAGCGGAATATGGCAGGGAAAAATGGCAAGCCAAAATGAGAGAAGATTATTATGACCAAAATGTCCCGACCGATCAATATGGCTACTCAAAATATCTAATGACTAAATACGCGTTATTGCATAAAGATATTATTAATCTTAGGTTATTCGCTGTCTTTGGTAAATATGAAGAGTGGAGAGCCCGGTTTATTTCTAATGCGTGCTGTCGAGCGGTCTTAAACCTGCCGATCGAGATCAAGCAAAATGTCTTTTTTGATTATTTATATATTGATGATCTGGTGAAAATAGTTAAATGGTTTATCCATAATAAGCCGGCCAAGAAGGTGTATAACATTTGTACTGGCCAGGCGAATGATTTAAAGACGCTTGCTGAAATGGTTAGACAAATATCAGGAAAAAGATTGGATATTATTATTAAAACAGAAGGGTTGGGGCGAGAATATAGTGGGGACAACTCATTATTAATGAGGGAGTTGAAAAACCTGGAGCTTAGCCCGTTAGAGGGATCGATTAAAAAACTTTATGATTGGTATGCTGACAACAAAGTAATGATCAAAGATTATTTTCAAAAGAAGTGCCTAGCACCATGACAAAAAGAAAAAAACAATATCAGGGCTTGCTAGATATTAGGACTAACTATAAGTCGGGTTTGATAAATAAAGCGGATTATATCGATCAATGTCAGGCGCGACATCTTCAATTATTTGATTATCCTGGATTTATGATGGGAACAAATATTTCATCAATTGAGATCAAGGATCATGGCATTTGCCTTACAACACGCAATGAAGGGATCAAGATGATGGCAAGCCAAATTGACAAAAGAACTGCGCCAATAGAAATGCTAAATTTTGGGGATGCGGAGAAAGACGAAATGATAATATTAAAAAAACTTATTAAGAAAAACAGGAAAAAGAATATCACGATATTAGATGTTGGGGCTAATATCGGGTGGTTTAGTCTATATTATGCAAAAGCCTTGCCTGGATCTCAAATATATTCATTTGAGCCGATTGCTAATAATTATGCCAATATTTTGTTTAATATAAAATTAAATGGCTTAAAGAATATAAAAGCTGTCAATGTTGGGGTTTCAGACCATCAAGGGGTGGCAACTTTTTATTGTGATCAGGAAATTACCGCCAATGCTTCCTTGGTTAAGCATAGCGCCAGAAAGCATTTAGAAGAAAAGAACGTGAAATTGGTGACGTTAGACAAGTATTGCGGCCAAAATGGAATTAGACCGGACCTACTTAAAGTCGATGTCGAGGGGGCGGAATTATTTGTGTTTAAAGGGGCGAAACGGATCCTGGCCGATCATCATCCGATCGTTTTCGCTGAAATGCTTCGCAAGTGGGCGGAGAAATTTAATTATCACCCTAACCAAATAATTGAATTATTGAATAATTATGGATACCAATGCTTCCGTTTGTGCGGCGACAGATTGAGGCTTTTTGCCAAGATGGATGACTCAACTAAGGAAACGAATTTCTTTTTTCTTGATCAACGATACCATAAAATATGAACCGATGAATATATTTAAGGCGATCAAGGATATTGATGAACAGGTTGCCGATGCTTCGCAGGGCTTACCCGAAGAACTGTTTTTTTTAATTAGCCGGCTTGTACCAATGGTTAATGTTGACTTGCTTATTAAAGACGAAAAGGGGCGGATCCTTTTAGCCTGGCGGGATGATCAATATGCCGGCATTGGCTGGCATTTGCCTGGCGGGATAGTGCGTTTCAAGGAAAAATTAGAAAAGCGGATCGATCAGGTAGCTTTAACTGAGATCGGGCAGGCGGTGTCATTTGAACCGGTGCCTTTGGCAATGAATCAAGTCATTTGTGAGCATGAGATAAGGGGCCATTTTATTTCAATTTTATATAAATGTTCTTTGCCAGGCCAATTTATCCCCAAAAATGCCGGGTTAACGAACAAAGACCCGGGCTTCTTAAAATGGCACGAAGCTTGCCCAGAAAACCTAGTCAAAGTCCATGAGATGTATCGAAAATATGTTTAGGAGTATTTATGAAAACAAATAAATGTCGGGTTTGTGGCCATGATCTTTTTAAAGCTCCTTTATTGAAGCTGGAAAACATGCCGAAGGCAGCCCAATATTTGCCTGATGCAAAAACACTTGTTAATGATAACGGGATCAGGCTTGAGGTCTGTCAATGTTCTGGTTGCGGTCTAGTCCAATTAAATAATAAACCGGTGCCATATTATCGGGAAGTAATCCGCGCGGCGGCCTTTTCTCCGGAGATGCGAATTTTTCGGGCTAAACAATTTGCCGCTTTTGTGTCACGCTATTCGCTAAAAGGGGAAAAAGTTATTGAAATAGGTTGTGGGCACGGCGAATATTTGGAGATCATGCGGGAGCAAGGGGTTGAGGCTTTTGGTCTGGAACATTTGGCTAAGGCGGTCGCCCAATGCAAGAAGAAAGGTCTAAAAACGAGACAGGGTTTTATTGACAAGGCGTCTACTAAAATTCTTGGAGCGCCTTTTGTGGCTTTTTTTATGATGAGCTTTTTAGAACATTTGCCTGAGCCTAATACAACGCTAGTTGGAATCAGGAATAATTTAGATGATGGGGGGTTCGGCTTGGTCGAGGTCCCCAATTTTGATCTCATCTTACAGCAAAACCTTTTTGCGGAATTCATTGGCGACCATTTGTTTTACTTTACTAAAGAGACTTTAGCGCGGACCTTAGAGCTTAATGGTTTTGATGTTATTGAATGTCAAGAAGTTTGGCATAATTATATTATTTCGGCAGTGGTAAAAAAGCGCCGGAAGCTTGAGCTGAATGGTTTAAAGCACCAGCAAACGTGCTTAAAATTTGAAATACAAGCGTTGCTAGACAGATATCAAGAGAAACAGGTGGCGGTTTGGGGGGCAGGGCACCAAGCGTTAGCTCTTATTGCCTTAATGGGGATTGCTAAAAAGATCAAATATGTGGTTGATTCGGCTACCTTTAAACAAGGGAAATATACTCCTGCCACGCATCTCCCGATCGTGGGACCTGACAAACTGGACAGTGATCCGGCTAAAGCGATTATTGTTGTGGCCGCTAGTTATTCAGCTGAAGTAGTAGGGATCATAAAACAAAAATATGGCAATAAAGTTGAAATATTTGTTATTAAAGAAGGAACGATTAAGACAGTATGATCGCTAACGTGCGGACTAAGGCTAAAACAAAAATATTATTTATTATCCCACCTCATATAAGCTTCAGGCAATATATTCATCCAGCTTTTAATGAAAGAGTCCTCCATAAAAAAAACGGTGATTTTGGTAGCGTCTTAACTGATATGCCGTTAGGGGTTTTGGCCATAAGCAGCTATATCAAGAAACATGCCGAAGCAGAGGTAAGGCTGATAGATTTTAACATTGTTTTGAACAAACTAGACGAATTTAACTTTAGTTCTTTTCAGGATTTTTTTCGTGATCAGCTAAAAGTCCATAAAATGGCTGGCTATGAACCGGACATAATAGGGATTTCCGCGCTCTTCACTCCGGCTTACCGGAATATGTTGGATATCAGCCTCTGTTGTCGGGAAATATTCCCGCCAACCGTTATCGTCGCTGGCGGTAGTGTGCCGACCAACCTTTATAAGGAAATCTTTGCCGAAAGTAACAGTTTTGACGGTCTTTGTTTTGGTGAAGGGGAAAAGCCGTTCTTGGCGTTGGTTAAGGCCACCGACAAAAAACGCCTGCTCTGCGAACATGATTCTTGGATCACTCAAGAAAAGGTTCAAGCGAATCGATCTTATCAGCACGATTTTATTGAAGATCTTGATCAGATACCTTTTACCGACTACAGCATCTGTAAAATGACCGAATATGGCCGTAATCCAGCCATTACTGCGTACGCTTCGCTTGTTGATCAGAACCAGAATTTTCACGTGATGACATCGCGCGGCTGTCCGCACCGCTGTTGTTTCTGCTCTTCCCATACCGTTCATGGTCGGCAGATGCGTTATTACAGCGTGGCTCGTGTAAAAGAGGATTTTCAACGATTAAGAGATCAATATGGGGCAAAGATCCTGGTTTTCCAAGATGATCACTTTGTGGCTGACCGAAAGAGGGCTTTAGAAATAATCGGGATCGTTAAAGAACTTAATTTAAGAGCGGTTTTTCAAAATGGACTAGCGTTATACGCGCTTGATCGGCCAATACTTGAAGCTTTGAGGAGCGCGGGGGTCGATCAACTTCTTTTGTCCGTCGAATCAGGCAGTGCCAGAGTACTTAAGGAAATTATGCACAAGCCGCTTGACCTGACCATTGTCCAGCGGGTAGCTAATGATTGCCGCCAATTAGGGATTTACACGAATGTGAATATTTTGATCGGTCTGCCAGGAGAAACCAAACAAGATATACAGGATGCTAGGGATTTTTTAAAGACGATCAATGCCAACTGGTTCCTGATATTTTGCGCCAATCCCTTAGTCGGGAGTGAGATGTTTGATATTTGCCGTGAGAAAAAACATCTTAAGGGTGATCATATTGATTGCGATTATAAGAAAGCGGTTGTTGAGACAGAAGATTTTTCCGCTGAATACATCCAGGACATGGCTTATATAATGAACTTGGAACTTAATTTTGTGGAGAATAGCGATTTCCGGTTGGGTAATTATGCGATAGCCTTGAAGGGGTTTGAGAGCGCGATCAAAGCCAAAGATGACCATGCGCTGGCTTATTTTTGTGCCGCCAGATGTTATGATAAACTTGGGGAAAGGGGAAAAGCTGGTCAATATATGTCTAAGGCAAAAGAAATTGTCAAGAATAGCGCTTTTTGGCGAAAATATGCCGAGATGTTTAACCTTCCAATTTAATAAAAGGAGAAGAGTATGTCTGATCAAACAGGGCAATTAAAAACGAACGAGATTGAAAAAAGAAATTCATTGAAAAAAGACAAACCGCATGTTTTTGCCAAGATCATGAAATACGACGAAAAAATAAAACGGGGAGAAAGCATTGCGATTATCCAGTTCCAATATGACTATACCTGTAATTTTCGCTGTGAGCACTGCTCGGTCAAGCGATTTCAGGGTAAAAACGATAAACGATGTTTTACGATCGACGATGTTAAAGAGCTCTCCCGGCAGGCGGATGAAATGGGGTTGGCCCATATAGTTATTACTGGGGGAGAACCGTTGGTGTTCTCCGATTTTGATGAGCTAGTCAAGGCGATCGATCCGCAAAAATTCTACATCACTTCTGATACCAATGGGTGGTTGTTGGATGAGGCCAAGGCAAAACATATTAAAAGCTTAGGCGTTGATAAGATCCAGCTTAGCTTGGATAGTTTGGATCCGGCAGTGCATGATGAGTTTCGGCGCCAGAAAGGATCACATGAGCGGGCGCTCAAAGCGATCGAAGCGGCACAAACAGCGGAGCTAAACATCATCGTTCAAACAGTCGTGACCAAGCAAAGGATCCGTTCTCAAGAATTTATTGATTTCTTGAAGTTCCTTAATGATAAAGGAGTGGGAGTCTTTGTTACTTATGCAAAACCTGTTGGCGCTTGGGAAGGCAATTATGACGCACTGGTAGATCGAAGTGATATGGATTATATGCGGGAACTGGAGAAAAAATATAATGTGTTTACCCATCTAACGCCTTCTTACGGTCTTGATCTTGGTTGTATCGGTGTAAAGAGGATGATTTCCATTACCCAGTATGGTGATGTTTTGCCTTGTCCCTATATCCATGTTTCACTGGGCAACTTCTTTCAAGAACCGTTGAAGGATATTGTAGAAAAAGGCTTGAATATTAAGCATTTTGGTCAGTATTGTGATACTTGTTGGATCGCTGAAGATAGGGAATTTATCAAGAAATACGTCTCTGGCAGGATTTACGGCAAACCATTGCCGGTACCCTATGATGAAGTATTTTTTAAAGAAGATATAATTGAACCGAAAGATCGACGTTTGTATCGCATTTAATAGGGGGAAGAAATGAAAAAGATAAGCATAGTTACACCGACATATAATGAGGCAGGGAATGTAAGGGAAATATACAGGCAGGTAAAGGAAATATTTAGCAAATTGCCGGAATACAAGTATGAACATTTATTTATTGACAATGCTTCAAAAGACCAGACGGTTGAGATTTTAAAAGAAATAGCGGCTAACGATAATAATATTAAAATTATTGTTAATACCCGTAACTTTGGCCATATTCGCTCGGGATATTATGGTTTTTTGAAAACAACAGGTGATGCGGTTATCACCTTGGTCGCTGATTTACAAGATCCTCCAACAATGATAATCGATTTTATCAGGAAGTGGAAAGAGGGATACAAGATTGTGGTTGGAGTAAAAAAAAAGAGTCAGGAGTCTCGGTTGATGTTTGTGGTTCGCAACCTTTTTTACCGGTTAATTGGGACTTTATCAGAAGTTGAACAAGTGAGAGGGTTTACTGGTTTTGGATTATATGATAAAAGGGTGGTCGAGATACTCAAACAAATTGATGATCCTTATCCGTATTTTAGGGGCTTGATCACGGATCTTGGCTTTGAAATAGCAAAAGTAGAATATTTTCAACCGAAGCGCTGGCACGGGAGAACAAAGAATAATTTTTATACCCTCTACGACTTGGCGATGCTGGGCATTACCAACCATTCAAAAATTCCTTTACGCCTGGCAACCATGCTTGGGTTTTTGATCTCAATTCTTTCTATTTTGACCGCCTTTGGATACTTGATCTACAAGTTGGTTTTCTGGAACAATTTTAACGTTGGGATTGCCCCGTTAGTGATCGGTTTCTTTTTCTTTGCTTCTGTTCAGCTTTTCTTTATCGGGATACTTGGCGAGTATATTGGCTCAATTCATACCCAGGTATTGAAGCGGCCGCTGGTGATCGAGAAAGAGCGGATAAACTTTTAAATGAAGGCGCTCTATCGGCAGCATAAGGATAAGATCAATTATCTTTTAGTTGGCGCTTGGAACACTTTATTTGGTTATTGTGTTTTTCTTTTGTTATATTTTTTGTTTGCCGCTAAGATCCATTATCTGTTTTTGCTGGTATTTAGCAATATCTTGGCTATTACCAATGCTTATATCGGCTACAAGATCTTTGTCTTTCGGACTAAGGGAAATTATTTAAAAGAATATCTACGTTTCTATGTGGTATATGGAGCGGCGATGATCTTGAATATGATAATATTGCCGTTCGTTGTAGAGTTGTTTAAACTTTCACCACCGATAGCCCAAACAGGGCTAATGCTGATCAATATAATATTTAGTTATTTGGGGCATAAATATTTTTCATTTGAACAAAGCGCAATCAAGAAAAGCACTACTGGGATTTGATACATCATAATTCGCTCTACAAGAGTGCCGTCAATTAGAAAATTGTAAGCATTTTGTTCTGTAAAAGCATAAATGATCAATAAAAGATTCAATAGGATGATCAGAAAAACTAGTTTTAGTTTAGATCCCCAGATTTGCCGCCAGTTGAATATTAGAACAATAATTAGTACGAACCACAAGATTTGCCAATCGGCATATGTAAACATCCGTTTACTGATTTGATTTATTATATTAACTAACGAAGGTGTACCGTAAGGCAATGCGGTGGAAATTGATGGCAAAATAGCCGGCTGATTATTACTGGCGACAGGGATCATTTTATTGATTAATAATTGAAATTGAGAGATCAATGAGCTTTTCGGATTTATTAACCAGGGAAAAGCGACGATGATCGTTGTCACTAAAAAAGTCAGCCCTGATTTATTCTCTTGGCGATTTTCCAAGAAAATATATAAAAGTAAAATAAAGTAAGCGATTATCCAGAGCGGAATACCGAGCTGTTTTACGAAACAGCCTAAACCAAAATATATCGCCGAAAAACATAAAAAAGAATGCTTATTTATGCGCATCCAACGAAATAAATAAATAACGCCAACTGAATAATAAAAGGTTTGCATGAAATCGGAGTAAGCTGTTCCTACATGATAGATAATTAGCGGGAAAGAGGTGAGAAGCAAGGTAAAAAACAACGCTTTAAGCCGATCCATTTCCTGTCGTAAATTAAAATAGAAGATCAAAATCAGCGCAACAAAACAAAGAGGAAAAACTATCTTGCCAATTGCGTCATTCCAAGTCCCGATCCCCATATATATCCAAGCTTGGGATAATGGGTTTAAATAGGGATGGGGGCCAGCCAATTCTATAGCTTGGGGAGTTAAGACTTTGCCAGTCGTAAAAATAAGCTTAGCAATTGCTCCTTGGCGCCAGAGGTCATCGAAATTTACGATTGGCTTCACTAAAGCGTCGAAAAAGACATAAATGACAATTACAGCAATTAAAATAAACAAGATTGATTCAGTGATTGATATGTTAGGGAGTAAAATGTTTAGTTTTATCTTAGGCTTTAGAAAAAGTAAAAATATTCCAATAATTATTAGCGCCGGTAATGAGCTGGTTAGTAGATTTAAAGGGATGTCAAACAATGAAAGAACAAACATCTCCATTCCCAGTAATCCAAGGCCGATCCCCCAAGCCAGAGCAGTTCTTTCAAGAAAATTGATTTTCAATTTCTCCCTGGTTATCAAAGAAACCACACAAAAACCTAGGATTAACGGCAATAATATAGTTAATAACAATCTAGTTAAGATCATTTATTGCACCTTTTTCATAATATATTGGCCATCAGCAAATTTAGCATAAAAAGAAAAAGTTTTATTTACATGTTGGTTTGGGTCAGATTGGAAAAACAGCAGGTATTCAGCTTCTTGACTTATATCCCTTGTAAGGACATGGGGAATTAAATAAATCCTAGCTTGTAGTTCCGCCGCGTATCTTGATGATAAAAAAGCGAACTTTACTGGTTTTTTTGGTAGTTTCTCTTTAGCAAAAGCCAAATATTTATAAAAATCCTTTCCATAAGTGATTTCCCTTTTAGCTTCGATTGACTTGCCAAAATACTTCGAAAAGTTGTCTTTAAATATATTGAAGTAATTAAAATATGAACTAAATGTAAGAAGGATCCAGAAAAAGAATGCAAGGAATAGGGTTTGTTTGCCGGATTCTTGGAAAATCGAGTAAAAGATGGCTTGATCTTTCTTTTTTGTTTTCTTATTCGCTTTTTGTGACTTATAATAATTTAATGTAAATAAAAAGAGGAAACCAAGCCCAATCAGCCAATAAACGTAAAGATTGATCGATCGGCCGAAAAACGAGCTGCTTGGGATCAAATTGATCGTGCTTCCTATAACGACTCTCCCTTTTGGTCCCCAAAACTCCCGCCACCCCGACCGAATATTCGTAAAAAGATCGCCTGGGATGGCTTTAGCCGACTCGATCTCAACTCCTTGAGAACCGCCATCGGGAAAGATCAAGATCTGGGGGATAAAGCCGATCCAGTATGGATTTTGCGACTTAACGTTGAAAACATATTCTTTGGGAGAATCAGATTTGTTCAGGAAAAACCAAAGGCTTTTAGGTTCATTCATTTGCTGGTCAAGCGATGAAGCCCAAAAAAGACGGGCAGTGCCGCTTTTAACTGATTTGATCTTTATAATTAAAGTAGTAAATTCTTCAGCATCAACATTCATTTCCGGCGCGCCTACGATATATGGGGTGCCGGCTGGTTTAGTGAAAGAAAAATTGATCTCATCAAGCGCGGCAGCAAACGAAGAAAAAATAAATAAAAAGCATATCAACAACCAAGAAACGCGTCTCATCTTTTAGCCTTCTCTTGATAGAGTTTTATTAGCTTCTCCGTGACCGGGCAGCATTTCCCTTTACCGATTTTCCGGTTCCCGATCCGGGTGATCGGAATGATCCCGGTCCCCGACATGGTAACAAAACATTCGTCGGCATTATAGAGCTCCCTGGGTGTAAAAGACCTTTCCAGCACCCTGATCGCCGATTGTTTGGCCAAGGCCATCACAAAATCACGGGTAATGCCGCGCAAGATCGGGGCGGTGGCGGGCGGAGTGTAGAGCGAGCCAAGTTTAACAATAAAAAGATTACTGACTGTCCCTTCTAGCAAATGGCCTTTCTCATCAAGAAAAAAAGCTTCTTTAGCGCCGGCTTTTTTGGCTTCGGCCAGGGCGAGCGCGTTATCAATATAGCAAAGAGTTTTAAGTTGGTTAGTCGGTGAATCGGTTCGTTTAAAAGAAGAAATGATGGCTTTCAGCCCATTAGTAAAAAGTTCTTTCCTTGGTTCTTTCAATTCTTCGGCAATAATAATAACGTTTGGTTTTCCAGTAGTATTAGAAAAAGAGAGCCCGTGCCCAAGCGCGTCGCCCCTGGTAATTATTACTTTAAGGTAAGTTTCCTTAAAATTATTAAGCCTTATGGCGGTAAGGATAAAACTTTTAAGTTTATTTATATTGTAAGGTGAACGGATCCCGAGTGCTTTAGCTCCGGCTAGCAGTCTTTTTAAATGCTCATCCAGCAAAAATGGTTTTTTATTGTAGGTCCTGAAAGACTCAAAGACTCCGTCACCATAAAGAAATCCCCGGTCAAAAACCGTGATCTTTGCTTTATTAGCCGGAACAAAATTGCCGTTAATAAATATTTTATTCATATTACGCGAACGTACTAAAATTCGACGCGTCCCAAAGTGTTGGGCTTAGTGTTGGATATTCTGGTCGTTTACCGGCGATCATCCCATCGATCATCGTTGCCAACCGATCAAGTTCTTGGTTAGGGGCATTTTCGGAAAGTTTTGGTTGTCCGGTCGCAATATCGATCACCGTAATGCCGGTGTCGCTGATGATCTTAATGTTTTCAGAATAAACTTTGCCGTTTTCCACCCGCCAGGCGTAAAATTCCGGGTTATAACGGTCTTGCAAGCCAATAATAAATAAATATTTCTGATTGTGTGATAAGTCCTGGGCCGAAGGGACAGGGATCCCCTTAGGATGGGTGTGATAAATGCCAAGATATTCCAGCTGATGCTTAACTAAAAAACGATAGGCAGTATCGATATCATCGGACGAGAGGGCAAACGTCTCTGTCCGGTTGTATAAATGTTTGTTGGGGATCGGCAAAACGCCTAAGATCGTATTTTCCCGTCCGCCTAAAAAACCACCAGTTTCTTGAGGGTAGCAAGCTTGGGCCTGCTTCATGATGATATCGTATTGCCGCTGGGTGATCCTAAACATAATTGATTATAATTATAACATGTAATATAATAGTAAGGTTTTATTTATAAAAACTGCCAAGTTAAAAGCTTTTTAAATATAAAATTGGCAGGAATGAAAGGGGAAAAGAAATGAAAATGATCTATTTGCCATTGATCTCGGGGGTATTGGGGGCGATTTTCGCCTTATTCTTATATTTTAAGGTCATTAAGCAATCAATGGGGACGGATAAGATGAAAGAGATCGCCGGATTGATCCAAGAAGGGGCAATGGCTTATTTGAACCGGCAATACCGGGTGGTCTTGATCTTTATTATTGTTATCTTTTTTGTTTTAACTTTTTTAATTAATATTTATGTTTCGATCGCGTATCTTTTTGGCGGGATTTGTTCTATGCTAGCCGGTTATATCGGGATGAATGCTGCGACCAGGGCAAATGTTCGAACTGCCAGCGCCGCAGCTGAAAAGAACCAAGGTAAATCGTTAGGGATAGCTTTTTCCGGTGGGGCGGTTATGGGAATGGCGGTCGCTTCGATCGGTGTATTAGGCTTAGGATTATTGTTCCTTTTTGTAAAGGGCCTCGCTTTAAAAGCGGCGATGATCGGCGGGTTTTCGATGGGGGCATCCTCGATCGCCCTGTTTGCCCGAGTTGGCGGCGGAATATACACAAAATCGGCCGATGTTGGGGCTGACCTGGTCGGTAAAGTTGAAGCGGGGATCCCGGAAGATGATCCCAGGAATCCGGCGGTGATCGCTGATAATGTGGGCGATGTGGCGGGCATGGGTGCCGATCTTTTTGAATCTTATGTCGGTTCGGTCGTCGCGACAGTTGCCATTGGAGCGCTTATGGCGACCAATCCTCTTTCCTGGATGATGCTGCCGCTAATGTTGATCGCGGCGGGCACGATCGCTTCTATAATCGGCGTTTTATTTATTGAGTTCATCCAAAACATGAATCCGCAGGCGGCTTTGCGTTATTCGACTTATGTGGCACAAGGTTTATTTATTATTGCCGCTTTTTTCCTGTCAAAGATCGTGGTCGGCAGTCTCGATGTTTTTTGGGCGATCTTGGCCGGTATCTTGGTTGGCATGGCGATCGGATTGATCTCGGAAATGTACACTTCGGGTAAAATATTAAAAGAAATTGCTGAAGCCTGTAAAACGGGGCCCGCCACAAATATTATCGCCGGTTTATCGATCGGGATGAAGAGCACTGTTTTCCCGATCCTGTCTATCTGCGCCGCGATTTTTATCGCTTATAAATTTGCCGGCCTTTACGGCATTGCCATTTCGGCGGTGGGGATGCTTGGGACGACCGGGATCATTATGGCGGTTGATGCTTATGGGCCGATCGCCGATAATGCCGGCGGCATTGTTACTATGTCGGGAGCGGCACCCGAAGCCAGGAAGATCACCGATACCCTAGATTCGCTCGGCAATACTACCGCCGCGATCGGAAAAGGTTTCGCGATCGGTTCTGCCGCGTTGACCGCGTTAGCCTTGTTTGCCGCTTATACCCAGGTAGTGAATTTAAGATCGATCAATGTCCTCAAACCTGAAGTCGTGATCGGCTTATTTTTGGGAGGATTGGTCCCTTTTGCTTATGTATCGATGACCTTGCAGGCGGTAGGGCGGGCGGCCTTTAAAATGGTTGAAGAAGTGCGCCGCCAATTTAGAGACATTAAAGGACTGCTTGAGGGAAAAGCCAAACCAGACATAAAAAAATGCGTCGATATTAGCACTGACGCGGCGCTAAAAGAAATGATGATCCCAGGAATCTCAGCTGTTATCATTCCTATAGTGGTTGGTATTGTTCTTGGGCCGGAAGCGTTGGGCGGGTTGCTGGCTGGCGCCTTATGTGTTGGCGTGCCAATGGCGATCATGCTCGCGAACTCTGGCGCTGTTTGGGATAACGGCAAGAAATTGATCGAAGATGGTTATTTAGGCGGCAAGGGGACTCCCATCCATGCGGCCGCTGTAGTAGGAGATACTGTTGGCGATCCTTTTAAAGATACCAGCGGGCCGGCGATGAATATTCTTCTTAAGTTAATGGCTATTGTTTCTTTAGTCTTGGGGCCGGTCTTAGCGGCAATTCACTTTGCCCTTTGAGCTATCTTTGAAGATAGTAATTTGTTGTTGGGGTTGATCCAGGCTTAAGAGGAGGCGGGTTTAACCCTTTCCATCTTTAGTAGGACTACTTTACTGCTTCGTTCCAGCTCGGAGAGTTTCATTTTGATCAAATTCACGTTCCGCTGTAATTCTGGGATCAAAATATATTCTAGCGCGTTCACCCGGCGGCGGGTTTCAATGATCTGTTCGGCCAAAAGGCGCAGCGATTTGCTTAAGGCGGCCATTCTTACCAGTTCCGGGAGCAAAGAGATAAAAAGGTCGGAGGCTTCTTTTGCTTCAACTGAAGCGGATAGCCCCTTAAATAGTGGTTTTCCTTCCACGGAAAAAGAATAATCAGGGATCTTCACCCCCATTATGTTGCGGATGGTCGTTTGCAGGGTAATGGTAGGTTTTAATTTTTCCTCAACTTCAAAAGCGTTGGGAGACGAAAGGGCGTAGGCAAAAAGAGAACTTGAAAAAAGGGAGACCATCTTTACCTCTAGATCCTCGTGCAGGGAGAGATAGTCTTTTTTAATAGTAAAAAACCGTTGGACCAAGCCGTCTAATTTGTCCTTCAGCAGCTTATGCCCGCGCCGCGCCAGCTCAAGTCGGCTTCGCAGCTTGAGCAGCTGCATGCGGGTGGGATTAACTCTGATGCGCATATTTTTCGATGATCTCGTCTTTAACGCGTTTTAATTCCGCCCGGGGTAAAAGGTTCAATAACCGCCAGGAAATAGAGAGAGTCTCGTTGATGGTCCGGTTTTCTGTCTCTTTTTGCCGAATGAAAAGGCTTTCAAATTCATCCGCGAACTTTAAATATTTACGGTCTAGTTCGGAAAGCGCCGCTTCGCCTAAGATGACTACCAGTTCGCGCACCTCGCGGCCTCTGGCGTAAGCGGCAAAAAGCTGGTTGGCAACGCCGGCGTGGTCTTCCCGTGTTTTCCCGGCGCCGATCGCTTTGTCCCTTAGCCTGGAAAGTGAAGGGAGCGGGTCAACCGGCGGATAGATCCCTTTTCTTTCCAGCTCGCGGCTTAAAATTATTTGGCCTTCAGTGATATAGCCGGTCAGGTCGGGAATAGGATGGGTTTTATCGTCATCAGGCATGGTTAATATGGGGATCAGGGTGATCGATCCATTCTTCCCTTTTATCCTGCCCGCCCTTTCATAAAGAGTGGCCAGGTCGGTGTATAAATAGCCGGGATAACCGCGCCGACCCGGGACCTCTTTCCTGGCGGCTGAAACTTCCCTTAAGCTTTCACAATAATTGGTCATGTCGGTCAAGATGACCAGGATATGCAGGTCTTTTTCAAACGCCAGGTATTCCGCGGCGGTTAAAGCCAAGCGGGGAGTGGCGATCCGTTCAATAGCCGGGTCAGAAGCTAAGTTTATAAAAAGGACCGCGTTCTCAATGGCGCCGGTTTTCCTGAAATTGGAAATAAAAAATTCTGATTCTTCATAAGTGATCCCCATAGCGGCAAATACGACCGCGAAATCCTCGTTTTTTACGCTTGCTTGGCGGGCGATTTGCGCCGCGATCCTGGAATGGGGGAGGCCCGAACCAGAAAAGATCGGCAATTTTTGTCCGCGGGTCAAAGTATTCAAGCCATCGATCGTTGAAATCCCGGTTTGGATAAAGTCATTAGGATAATCACGGGCGTAAGGATTGATCGGGTCCCCGTTAATATCCAGCTTTTTTTCCGGGATAATGGCGGGTGCGCCGTCGATGGGACGGCCAATACCGGAAAATATCCGGCCTAGAATATCGGGAGAGACGGGCAGCTCCAAGCCATGCCCGCGGAATTTCAGGTTAAGGCTGGAGATATCCAACCCATCGGTCCCTTCAAAAACTTGGATCAGCGCCTTATCCCTGTTTATCTCCAGAATTTTACCTAAACGGATCTCTCCCGAACGAAGCTTAATTTCTACTAATTCATCGTAAGAGGCGCCTGAAACGCCTTCCAATAAAATTAGCGGCCCAGAAATTTCTGCGATTTTGATCATATTATTTTATTTTTCCTTCCAAATTACGCGTCGACTGCGCGATATTCTCCAGTATCCCGGTTATTTCCTCTTCTCCCATAAAACGGCAGCGGACGATCTTATCCACAACCTCTAGTTTCCTGATCTCATCCAAACAGACCCCGGCATCCAGCGCGAGCTCCGCCTGGTCATTTAAAAGCAAAATAGCCTTTAAGATCAAATATTGTTTCTTTAAGGTGGTGTACTGGTCGATCGGGTCAAAAGCGCCTTGATAAAGAAAATCTTCCCTGATCAATTTAGCAGTAAATAAAAGAAGCTGTTCTTTAAAAGAAAGTGATTCCATGCCGACTAGCCTGACGATCTCTTCCAATTGAGCTTCATGGGCTAAGATCTTTAGCGCTTTGGCCCTAACTTCGTAGAAATCTTCAGCTACTTCCCGTGAAAAGTAATCTTTTAAGCCTTCCAGGTAGAGTGAGTAGGAAAGCAGCCAGTTTATGGCGGGAAAATGCCGTTTGTGGGCAAGATTTTCATCTAAGCCCCAAAAAACTTTAGCTACGCGCAAAGTGTTTTGTACGACCGGTTCCGACAGGTCGCCGCCGGGAGGTGAAACCGAACCGATGATAGTGAGCGAGCCTTCTCTGGCCGGCTTTCCCACGCATTGGCCGAAGCCGGCACGCTCATAAAAATCGGCCAGGCGCGAACCGAGATAAGCGGGATAACCTTCTTCGCCCGGCATTTCTTCAAGGCGTCCTGACATTTCCCTCAATGCTTCTGCCCAACGGGAGGTGGAATCAGCTAAAAGCGCGACATGATAACCCATATCACGGAAATATTCGGCAATAGCCGCGCCAGTGTAAACAGAAGCTTCTCTGGCGGCGATCGGCATATTCGCGGTATTGGCGATCAAAATAGTCCTTTCCAAAAGCGGCCGGCCGCTTTTGGGATCCTTTAATTCCGGGAATTCGATCAGCACGTCGGTCATCTCATTGCCGCGCTCACCACAACCGATAAAAATAATGATATCCGCGTCAGCCCATTTGGCAAGCTGATGCTGGATCACGGTTTTCCCCGCGCCAAAAGGCCCTGGGATGCAAGCGGCTCCCCCTTTTCCAAGAGGGAAAAAAGCGTCAATGATCCTTTGCCCCGTAACTAAAGGGACCTTGACCGGTGACTTTTCTTTTAAAATTCTTCGTTTCCTGACCGGCCATTTTTGGAGCATGCGAATTTTTTGCCCTGAAATGGTCGCGATCGTTTCCTCAATAGTAAATTTCCCGCTTTTGATCTCTTCAATTTTGCCGGTGATCCCGGACGGGACCATGATCTTGTGGTTAACCAGGGCTGTTTCTTGGACAGTTCCCAGCAGGTCCCCTTCAGAAACTTGGTCGCCTTTCATTAATACGGGAACAAACTCCCATTTTTTTGAACGGGAGAGAGCTGGGACTTCTATTCCCCGAGTAATGAATGGGCCCGTTTTTTTCATGATCTCTTCCAGCGGGCGCTGGATACCGTCAAAGATCGAACTGATCAGCCCCGGACCTAATTCTACCGAAAGAGGGGCGCCGGTCGTTTCAACCGGATCATTAACTTTTAAACCGGCGGTTTCTTCGTACACCTGGATAGAGGCAAGATTGCCCCGCAGTTCCAGGATCTCACCGATCAACCTTTTTTCACCGATTCGTACCAGGTCGCCTTTGCGGGCATTTTCTATTTCAGCGATCACCAGCGGGCCAGCTACTTTGATTATCATTTTAGGTTGACGCTCCTGTTGCTTTTGAGATCAAACGATCCAGATCTTCGTTAAAAAGGCCGATACCGCCGCGATGGTCGGGGAGGAGGACCACGTTTATCCCCTGGTCTTCAGCTGCTTTGATGGAAGGGGTTATTTCCATGGCGGTTTGTTCAGTGATAAAAACAATGGTATGATTTCCCTTAACGATAATATTGTTAAAAATGTCTTCTCCTTGGGGACTGGAATCACAGTAAAAAGTATCGATGCCCGAAGAGGAGAGCGGGGCAATTAGATATTTTGGGCCGATCAGCGCGATATTAGACATAGCTATGCCTTAACCGTTCTTTGATCTTGTCGGTTTTGACCTGCATTTTTTTTGCTACCAAGATCAAGCGGAGTATCTTTATCTCCATTTCTTTGGCGATAAGAAAGCCGATCAGCGGTTCGATGCCAAAAGAGCAATATCTGGCTTTTTTAACCGCGTCGGTCAAATGATCGTCAATTTCCCGCTCCAGCGCAAAGAGGCTCCCGGTTTTTTTATATTGCTCCAAGCCGACCGAAATAACCCGGTCGTAATCAGTATATTTATATTTGTTTTGCGCGGTGTTAAGGTCCGCTTGACCGTTCAAAATATCAGTCCTTAACTGGTGCAAAATAATATATCCCCGAACATATTTCGTGAAAAGAGGAGGACATTCTTGTCCCAGCGATTTTTTTAGAATGGCAAGATACTCATTAAGGGTAAGGGACGGATCGTATTTTTTCCACAAAACAGTTAAGAATTTATTTCCCGGCGCCAGGTCAGCTAATAAACTCTTTGTCCATAAGAGTTCATTTTCTAATAAGGCTTCAAGATCAAAAGAGTCCGGCAAGCGGTCGATCTTTTCGGCGTAATTAGCGTTTTCGCGTAAAACCAAGAAAGCTGTTTCAAAATCTTTCGCGTCTACTAGCCGAATGATCTGGCTTTCATCCAAAAGCTGCGCTTCTAGCGCTCTGATCCTGCCGACCGCGTAAGTAAATTCAACCATAAAGCACCTTAATTACTTCGGTTTCTTTCTTTTCCCTGACCTCTGGCGCTAACCCGGTGAAAACCTGGTCTAAAAATTTATGCTTTTCTTCCAATATTTTTTTTCTGGCTTCCAATCGGGCTGGAACCAAAATAGACTGTTGTTCTTCAGCCGCGGTCAACCGGGCTTCCGCTAAGATCTGTTGGCGCGAATGTTCCGACTTTGTTTTGGCTTCAGCGATTATCCGGCCAGCTTCCTGCTCGGCCTGCTGTTTTATTTTTGCCGCTTCCGCTTCCGCTTCTTCGATGATCTTTTTTTCTATTTCCGCGATCCCCATTAGATTAGATCTTAATGCCAGAAACCAAAAGGATGGTGGCTAATAGGCCCAGCACCGCGTAAGTTTCGACCATGGCGGGGAGAATGATCGCCTTGCCGGTCTCTTCCGGGCGTTTGGCGATCAGGAAAATTCCGGCTGCCGAGGCTCTGCCTTGGTAGTAACCGGAGACCAAGCCTGCTATGCCGATCGGCAGGCCGGCAAAAAAGAGTTGCAGGCCAGCGTTGAGCGGCACGGCCATCCCTCCGCCCAGCAAGTTGATCTTCATCATAATGTAAAATGCGCCCAAAAACCCGTAAAACCCTTGGGTTCCCGGCAGGGCAACCATGACCAACAGTTTCCCGAATTTTTCAGGATCTTCGGTCAAAACCCCTCCCGCCGCTTCCGCCGCTATCGCGATCCCCCAAGCCGATCCCGCCGCGCCTAAGAACGCGGCAAAAGCCGCCCCACCAATGGCTAAAGCTAATCCGATATCCATGATTATTCCTCCTTATTTATTTTATGATAACATATTTGGTTTGGTAACTGAAGGGTTTGAACTCTTTCCCGTTCCCTTCAAAAAATTTACCAAAAAACTCGACCAACTGGAGCCTGGCGGAATGAATGAACGCGCCCAAGACAGAGACGACCAAGTTGAATATGTGGCCAATGACTAAAACTAGCGCCATAACAAAATAACCGATGATCGGGATCCCGGTGGTCATGCTGGCAATAATATTGATGACCATTCCGATGATGGAAGTGGTCATCATTAACGCCAGCAAGCGGGAGTAGGAGAGGGTGTCTCCCAGATATCCGGTCGTTCTGTAAAGGCTTAAAAGCCCGAAAATAAATTTTTTAAATATGCCTTTTTCGTTTCTTCCCTGGGTTAAAACCAGCAGAGCGGCGCCGACCATCGCAAACCTGCCAAATAAAACGGCCAGAGGAGAACCAAGGCTGGCTGTTGCCCCGTAAGCGACCAAGCTAAGGAGAAAATAGATCCAAAGGCCAGAGTCAAGAAAGGCGGCCAAATAATCGCGATCTTTTAGTTTCCAATACATTGCCAGTGCTACCCCGGTGATATTTTGGATCACCCCCAAACCGATAGAAAAGAGCAAGACATTTAAAGGGTTCTTGATCGGGTCGATCACTTGCAATTTTTTTAATAACGGCGGTAGTTGGTTAAGATCCATACTAAAATAACTGCCGGTCATGATGCCGACAAAGATCGTCGCGATCCCGCCCCAGAAGAGAAGGAGGAGCAGTTTTGTCCCCCCTTCGGTCAAGGTCAATTTTTTTAAAAAGTAAAATGAGACGATGGCCAGAAGTATCCCGTAGCCGACGTCGGAAAGGCACATGGCAAAAAATAACAGATAAAAGAACGCAAGTGGTCCGGTCGGATCGATCTCATTCTGTGAAGGAAGGCCAAAAATGCGGGTAACCAGCTCGAAAGGATAAAAAACGCTCACATTCTTAATTATCGTCGGCGCTACTTCTCCTTCACTAGGTTCGATCTCGCGAAGCTCTAACAGGGGACTAACTTCGCCAAGACGTTTTTTTAAATGGCCGACCTTTTCCGCCGCGATCCAGCCGGCCAATAAAAAGGTCTTACTGGTAAGGGCTATCTTTTCTTTAGCCTTTTCTTTAAGCGCTTGCTGTGACAGATAATCGTAAGTAAGTTTAAGTGATGGGCTGTAACGATAAAAAGCCATGATCTCTTTAGTGATCTTTGTTTGGTCATCATGATTTTCTTTTAGTAAGCGGGTAAGATTGGCCAGCTCTTCCGCCGGAGTCCTGTTGGCCAGAGGAAGCAAGCTCTTCTCAAAAGAAGTTTTCGAAAGGAAATTAAGGCATTTAGCCGAAATTGAAGCGGGAGAAAAAAGTAAAAAGTAAATTTGGTTATTGTTGGTTTCAATCGTTTCTATCTTATGAGCGGGAAAATTTTCTTCCAAGCCTTGCTTAAGCGCTTCAAAGTCTTTTAATTTGCAACTGCCAGCCGTCAAACAAATTTTTTCCGAACAGTTTATCGGGTCCAAAATGATATTTATGCTTTGCCAAGGGGAAAGGGCGGCCATCTCTGCCTGGAGGGAGTGGGTAAGGTTTTTAAGGTTGGCCAGCCGCGACTCCAGCTCTTTTAGTTGCGCGACTATCTTTTGCCAGTCAAATTCTTGGGCAGTTCGCTGTAAAGAGCTTTCGGCCAAAGGTTCTTTGTAGGGGGCAAAACTTTCGATAAAGCCTTTCTTTTTGCCGCAAATTTTTTCCAACAGGTTGATGGCGTTTTCCAGTTCCGCCAGGCTTAATTCAAACTCCGGCTCGCTTTGTGGCGCGGACTCCAATTGATCCATCTTAGTAAGTTCGATCAAACCTTGCTTCTGGAGTTCAGAAAGCAGGCTTTCCTGGATCTTTTGGTGGCCAAAGAGCGCCACTTTTTTCATCGAGACTACAGGCATATTTGCTTTGCCTTTGCCAAAAGGGGAGTTATATTTTTACGAAGAACGGATAATTCTCCGGAATTCAATCTTTCAATTTCAACTTTTTCCGCCTCGGCTTCTTTTCGGCTTTTTTCAATCATTGACCGAGCTTCAACGCGGGCGGAGCGCAGGGCTTCTTGGTTGGCGGCTTCCGCGGATTTGCGCGCGGCTTCGATCAATTGAAGTTTTTCTTTTTCCGCCGCGCTTACGACCTCCCGCGCTTTTTTTTCAATGGCCAGGAGCTCATTAAAAGTTTCTTTTAACATAACGGCAACTATTTTAACACAAACTTGGAGATGTTTACAGCCGGCCAAAATTATTGTAAAATGACATAAAGTAAGACATGAAAACTTTTGCCCGCGGCATCCATCCGCCTGAAAACAAGGGATTAACCGAAGAAAAACCGATCAAAGAAGCCCCTTTACCCAAAAGAGTTATATTGCCTTTGCAACAAAACCTTGGCTGTGCTTGCGAACCTTTAGTTAAAGTTGGGGATGAAGTTATTGAAGGGCAAAAGATAGGCGATTCGCCAAAATTCATTTCCGCCCCGATCCATGCTTCGATCTCCGGCAAAGTTATAAGCCTTGATAAGATCTCCAACCTTTATGGTTCGGCTGTACCAATAGTTATTATCGAGCGGCAAGAAAATTCCGCCCCAGCCCCGGACCATGGCCCCGAAAAAAAACTTGAAGAATTGAGCGCGGAGGAAATTCGCAAGATCGTTCGGGAAGCAGGGATCGTTGGCTTAGGCGGGGCCGCTTTTCCGACGCACGTAAAGCTTTCGCCGCCGAAAGAAAAAAAGATCAACACTATCATTATAAATGGCTGTGAGTGCGAGCCGTACATTACTACTGACCACCGTTTGATGCTGGAACGGCCAGAGGAAGTTATTTTAGGCGCTAGAGCGATCGCTAAAGCGGTTGGCGCGGAGCGCATCATTTTTGGGATCGAAAGCAATAAAGCCAACGCGATCGAAAAGATGAAGATATTTGGGGTGGGGATAGAAGTTGAAGCGGTAAAAACAAAATATCCGCAAGGCGGGGAGAAGATGCTGATCAAAGCCCTATTGGACCGTGAGGTCCCTTCGGGCGGGTTACCAATGGATGTCGGAGTCGTAGTGTCTAATGTAAGTACAGCGGTAGCGGTGGCGGAAGCCATCAAATTTAATAAGCCGCTCATCCAAAGGGTGGTAACCGTTACTGGCTCCGGTGTTCGGGAGCCGCAAAATCTGCTGGTCAGGATCGGGACACCCTTTAATGAGATCATTGAGCTTTGCGGCGGGCTGACACCTGATGTCGCTAAGGTTATTATGGGAGGACCGATGACCGGGATCACGGTTTCTTCGCTTGAGTCCCCATTGATCAAAGCCAATAATTGCCTCCTGGTCTTAAATAAGAACGAGGCCAAGATCTATGAAGAAAAGAATTGTATCCGTTGTGGGCGCTGTATCAAAGCTTGCCCAGTCGGTTTAATGCCGAATTATCTGGCGGATTACGCTAAAGCAAAAAACTGGGATAAAGTTGAAGATTACAACGTTGCCGATTGCATAGAGTGCGGTTCTTGCGCTTACGTTTGTCCCAGCCGGATATATTTAGTCCAATATTTTAAAGTCGGCAAGCGAGAACTGCAATTAAGGAAGACAGCATGCAAATAAATCTTGACCTTTCAATTGCGCCTCACATTCGCGCTCGGGATGATTCCCAAAACATAATGTGGTGGGTGGCGTTCGCCTTACTTTTTCCTTCGGCCGCGGCGGTTTACTTTTTTGGGTTACCGGCCCTGATCTTAATTATTTTTACTACTTTTATTGCGGTTGTTTCCGAAGCGTTTTTTCAATTAGCGGCAAAAAAACCGATAACGGTGCAAGACGGCAGTGCGGTTGTAACCGGGCTATTGCTAGCGCTGATCGTCCCGCCCAGCTTACCTTTATGGATGGCGGCGGTCGGCTCCGTGGCAGCAGTAGTTTTAGTAAAAGGATTATTTGGCGGGCTTGGCTTCAATATTTTTAACCCGGCACTGGCAGCGCGGGCGATCTTATTAGCTTCTTGGCCGGTGGCGATGACCACTTGGATAAAACCATTGGACAGTATTACGACCGCGACGCCGCTTTATCTAGCCAAGATCAATGAAGTTGTCCCGAGTTACTGGCAGCTTTTTATCGGCAATCGGGCCGGTTCATTGGGAGAGACTTCGGTTTTGGCTATTTTGATCGGGGCGGGGATACTCTTTTGGAAAAAGATCATTGATTGGCCGGCTCCCACCGCTTATATCGGGACCGTAGCGATCCTGACTTTCTTGCTGGGCCACGACCCGCTCTTTTACGTGCTTAGCGGCGGATTAATGATCGGCGCCTTTTTTATGGCGACCGATTATGTTACCGCGCCGGTGACCACCCAGGGCCGATTTATCTTTGGCCTTGGTTGCGGGATCATGACAGTTTTAATTAGGTTTTTTGGCGGTTTTCCTGAAGGTGTTAATTATTCAATCCTTTTTATGAATATTTTTACGCCGCTCATTGATACTTACGCGCGTCCGCGTTTGTTCGGGGGGAAGAAGCGTGGCTAAAATATTAAGATTAGCTTTAGTCTTGGGGGTCTTTTGTATAATCTCGGCAGGCTTGTTAGCTTATGTTTACCTTTTTACTTCCCCGCAAATATTAATGAACAGCAAAGTCTCATTTGAAAGGTCGAAGCGGGAAGTTTTACCGCCTGGGACAAAAGGGCGCGTCATCCAGGTTGCCCCCAAAGGTTATGCCGGGCCAGTAGAAATTCTAGTTGGGATCGGAAAAAATGGTAAGGTTTCCGGATTAAAAATATTATCACAAAAAGAAACCCCAGGGCTTGGTTCAAACGCCGCTAAACCAGAGTTCTTAAAACAATTCATCGGTAAAAGCTTAAAGGATAAGATCGAAGCCAAGCAAGACATTGAGGCGATCACCGGCGCCACCATCACCAGCCGGGCGGTCTGCCGCGGAGTGAAGGAAGCGCTGACCAAAGCGAAAGGGAAAAGATGAACCTTTGGAAAGACATTAATCAGGGAATAATAAAAGAAAATCCGGTTTTGCGTTTAATGATCGGCTTATGTCCGGCTTTGGCTGTTTCCAACAGCGCGATCAACGCTTTAGGGATGAGCGCCGCGGTAATGTTCGTCTTGATCTGTTCCAATGTGGTGGTCGCCATGATCCGCAAGATCGTTCCGGATGAGATCCGTATCCCGATCTTCATTATAATAATTTCCACATTTGTGACAGTTATCGACTATATTATGCAGGCTTATTCTCCGGTACTATACGCGGCGCTTGGGGTTTTTGTGCCGCTGATCGTTGTTAATTGTATTATTTTAGGCCGGGCGGAGGCATTTGCTTATCGTAATTCGATCTTCAGCTCGGTCCTAGACGGCTTTGGCATGAGTTTAGGCTTTGGGGTCGCGCTGGTAAGCATCGGGATAATAAGGGAAGTTTTGGGCGCGGGTTCGATCTTTGGCCTGGCTCTTTTTAAGCCAACGATCGCGGCGACGATCATGGTATTGCCGCCGGGGGCTTTCGTTACTATCGGGATACTAATGGCTTTTTTAAATAAACTGGAGAACAAGGTGCAGTAATGGAATTATTCGGCATATTTTTCTCGGCTTTTATCATTAACAATATTTTGTTGATCAGGTTCTTGGCGTTGTGTTCTTTTTTTGGGGTATCGACCAAAATAGAAACTACGGTCGGCATGAGTTCGGCCGTTATTTTTGTGATGACCATTGCCTCCGCCGTTTCTTGGCTGGTCTTCCATTATATTTTAGCCCCTTTAAACCTGGAATTCCTGCGGACCGCCGCTTTTATTTTGACAATCGCGGCTTTGGTCCAGCTGGTAGAGCTTTATCTTAAAAAAATGGTACCCAGTTTATATCAGGCCATGGGGATATTTCTCCCTTTAATTACGACCAACTGCGCCATTTTAGCCGTAGCCTTCCTGGCGATCGACTACAAATTTAATTTTATCCAATCAATGATCTATTCTCTGGGAGCTTCGATCGGTTATTCATTGGCGATCATTTTATTTGCTTTTATCCGGGAGCGGATGGTGCTGGCACCCATCCCGAAATGGTTCCAGGGATATCCGATCGCTTTTATTACCGCGGCTTTGATGTCGCTTGCTTTTTTGGGCTTTACCGGGATGTTTGGTTTATAAAATGCTAATTATAACTTCGATCATAGTTTTAGGGATGATGGGTTTGATCTTTGCCGGACTGCTTGGGTTTGCGGCAAGATATTATAGAGTAGAAGAAGATCCGCGGGTCGCCAGCATCATGGCTATTTTGCCAGGCGCGAATTGCGGCGCTTGCGGAGTGGCTGGCTGCCATACCTTCGCGGATAAAGTGAGCAAAGGGGAGATCGCGGTAAGCGGTTGTTTGGTTGGCGGGATGGATGTAGCTAAAAAGATCGCGGCGATAATGGGGGAGGAGGGGTTTGAGGTCCATAAAAAAGTAGCGGTGGTCCATTGCGGTGCTAAAAAAGATCAAAAAAAGAAAAAAGCCAACTATATTGGCGTTAAAACCTGTATAGGAGCAAGTTTAATTGACAATGGCGGCTTGCTTTGTTCTTATGGCTGCATGGGTTACGGTGATTGTGCTTGTATTTGTCCGTTCAATGCGATCAAGATGGTTGATGGCCTTCCCGTTATCGATCCGGAAAAGTGTACGGCTTGCGGCAAGTGCATCAAAAATTGCCCCAAGAAAATAATTGCTTTAAAACCCTATGATTTCAAGGCCGTGGTGGCGTGTTCTTCGCGTGACCGGGGAGCGGAAACCCGCAAAAATTGCCCGGTCGGCTGCATCGCCTGCAAGATCTGCGAAAAAGCGGTCCCCGAAGTTTTTAAAGTAACAGATAATTTAGCCGTTATTGATCATGATAAAAAAGGGATCGATTGTTCCGCTGCAATTGAAAAATGCCCCACTAAATGTATCGTGAAAGCCTAAACTTTATACTTTTTTATTTAAAGATTTTAATCCCTCAAACCAAGCGAGGCAGAGAAGCGCGCCAAAAATCGAAATAACAAGGCCATAAGCGGGGATCGGGGCAAAATGGAAGAGAGAGCGCAAAAATGGGATATAAAGTACAGTTAATAGAGCTATAATCGCTCCGCTAACGACCCACCACAAAGCCTTATTTTGTTCATTAATGACCGACAAGGCATTTTGCGACCGGGATAAATTAGTCAGGATTAAAATTATATTAGAAAATACCATTGCCGCGAAAGAAGTGGTCCTAGCTTGGTCAGCGCTCATTCCTGTCCATAATGACCAAATATAGATAAGAAAAACAATAATTAAAACGCTAAAGCCTTGCAATAAGCTAAGAAATAGGGCAGATCGGTTAAACAATGGGTCTTTTAGGTCGCGAGGCGGTTTGTTCATGGTGTCTTTATCTTCCGGCTCGGCTTCAAAAACAGTGGAACAAGCGGGATCAATTATCAATTCCAGGAACGCGATGTGGGCTGGCAATAGAACGATCGGCAGATTAAATAAGATCGGCAGAAGCGACATGCCGGCGATCGGGATATGGACGGCAAAAACATAGGAAATGGCTTTTTTTAAGTTTTCGAAGATCCTGCGGCCAAGCCTGACAGCCGCGACGATCGAAGAAAAATCATCGTTAAGCAAGACAAGATCTGACGATTCCCGGGCAACATCGGTCCCGCGCTCGCCCATGGCCACGCCAATATGAGCTGCTTTAAGGGCAGGAGCATCATTAACGCCGTCACCGGTCATGGCGACTATTTCCCCATTCGCTTTAAGGGCGCTGATGATCGCTAGCTTTTGTTCCGGGACAACTCGGGCAAAAATATTGGTAGTTCTAATTTTATTTCTTAATTCTTCGGCGCTAAGCTTTTCCAGTTCCGGACCGGTGATATAATTTTCCGGATCATTCAAGCCGATCTGCCGGGCGATAAATTGCGCGGTCGAAGGATAATCGCCGGTTATCATGATCACTCTTATCCCGGCGCCGTAAGCTTCTTTTATCGCTCCAGGGACAGTCGGCCTAACTGGATCAACAAAGCCAAGGAGCCCGACAAACTCAAAAACAAAATCGTGTTGTTCATTTGGGAGTGGGCTTTTATCGAATGAGGCTTTAGCCACACCCAGAACTCGTAGCCCTTGGGCTGCCATCTTTTCGATCTTCTGGGTTAATTCCTCTTTCTTGGCTTCTGAAAAATGGCAGAGACCGGCGATCGCTTCGGGCGCGCCTTTTGCCGCTATTATATAATGTAAGCTGTCAGGCGACTCCCAAACGTGGGAGATAGCCAGGAGCTCTTTTGATAACTGGTACTCCCTGACCAATTGCCAGTTCTTATGGATATGTTCTGTGCCGGAAAGATATAATTCGCCTAAACGTTTGATTTCCTTTTCGATCGGGTCAAATGGGTCATTTTGGCTAGCTAAAATACCATATTCCAATAGATCATGGTTTTCTTCGGAAGCCGTGAGGCCATCGAGTTTCAAAGCGTTTAAAGTTAAGGTCCCAGTCTTATCAACGCATAAAACCGTAGCGGCCCCAAGCGTTTCAATGGCTTGGGCCTTCCTGGTTAATACCTGGCTTTTTGAGATCCGCCAAGCTCCCAAAGTTAAAAAGATAATTAAGATCACTGGGAACTCTTCTGGTAAAAGGGCCATACTTAAGGTTAGGCCGGCCAAAAAACCATTGATCCAGTCTCCCCGGGTTGATCCGTAAATAATAATGACCAGACAGCAAAAGACCAAGCCGACAACCGCAAAGGTCCGAACGATCTTCCCTGTTTCTTTCTTTAGCAATGTATCTTCGTCTTTGATCGTTTCCAGGGCTTTACCGATCTTTCCCATTTCCGATTTGGCTCCGGTCGAGGTAACCTTAGCCGTACCGTGGCCGGAGACAATTAAAGTCCCGGAAAATATCTTTAGGTCGTCAAGTTTCCTGACCGGAAAAGATTCGCCGGTCAAAAGCGATTCGTCAACGGATAAGTTGGAAGAAAAAAGTAGTGTTGCGTCAGCCGGAACCCGATCGCCTTCGCGCAGGACAATAATGTCGTCCCGGACGACTTCACGGCCTGGGAGGCGACGCTGGTTCCCATCCCTAATGACTAACGCCCTAGGGCTGGATAAATTACGAAGGGCTTCCAGAGCCCGCTCAGTTTTTCTCTCTTGATAAAAGGTGATGCCGATAATGACAAAGACAAAAGTGAGCAGCATTAACGCGTCTGTAATATCACCAAGAAAAACGTAAAGTAAACCGCAGACGAGGAGGAGCAGGAGCATCGGTTCGCGGACCACGCTTATTAATAATTGTAAAAAGTTCTGGCTTTTTTGCGAGGGAAGGTCGTTAAACCCTTCTTTTTTCAGGCGGAGCCTAGCTTCATTCTCACTTAAACCCTTTATGTTGTTAGGATCGAACGCCATGAGAGGGATTATAAGGCTTGACACCCAAAAAGGCAATATGCTATTATGTTAGCACTCGTTACAGAGGAGTGCTAATAATGAAAAATGACCTAATGTAAAATGAAAAATGAAGGTTAGAATTATTAGATAAAAAATACCTACATTTTTCATTAAGTCATTTTTAATTTTTCATTATAAAAGAAGGGGGTGAAGAAGGGTATGGTAAGCAAAAAGTTGACTCCAATTGGTGACCGGGCAGTGGTGAAGCCGGAGCCGGAGGAAATCAAAACAAAGTCTGGGATCGTGCTGCCGGATTCAGCCAAAGAAAAACCGTCCGAAGGGACAGTGGTCGCGGTCGGATCTGGACGCGTCCTGGATAATGGACAAAAAGTTTCACTCGAAGTTAAGATCGGTGACAAGGTCATCTATAGTAAATACGGTGGGACAGAAGTTAAGATCGATGGTGAAGAATACATTATCTTAGCGGAACGGGATATTTTAGCAATTAGAGGATAAGGAGGTGAACTAAAATGGCAGCAAAAGAAATGATGTTTGGCGATGAGGCCTGGAGGAAGCTCGAAAAGGGCGTTTCCAAAGTGGCCAAAGCAGTGATGGTGACCTTAGGCCCACGCGGTCGCAACGTGGTCCTCGAAAAGAAATGGGGTTCACCGACAATAACGAATGACGGCGTGACGATCGCCAAGGAAATAGACCTAGAAGATCCATATGAAAATATGGGCGCGCAGCTGTTAAAAGAAGTTGCGAGCAAGACCAACGACATCGCGGGTGACGGGACTACTACCGCGACCGTTTTAGGTCACATTATATTTAAGGAAGGGTTAAAGAACGTTGTGTCCGGCGTCAATCCGATGGCGCTAAAGCGCGGCATCCAATCCGCGGTCGAAACGGCCATCGCCGAGCTGAAAAAGCAAAGCCGGCCAGTTGAGACCAAGGAAGCGATCGCCCAGGTAGCTTCTATCTCCGCTAACAATGACATGGAGATCGGCAACCTGATCGCTGACGCGATGGAAAAAGTCGGTAAAGACGGGGTTATCACCGTTGAAGAGTCGAAAGGGATCGAGACTACCTTGGAAGTCGTGGAAGGGATGCAGTTTGATAAAGGGTATGCTTCTCCTTACATGGTAACAGATCGTGATCGGATGGAATGCGTCTTAGAAGACTGCTTCATGCTGATCACCGATAAAAAGATCAGCGCGGTCAAGGACCTGCTTCCCGCGCTTGAAAAAGTCGTCCAAGCGGGCAAGCCGCTATTGATTTTAGCCGATGAGATCGAAGGCGAAGCTTTAGCCACTTTAGTGGTCAATAAGCTGCGCGGCACGATCAATGCTGTTGCCGTTAAAGCTCCTGGTTTTGGCGATCGGCGCAAAGCAATGCTTGATGACATCGCGATCTTGACCGGCGGCGAGGTTATTTCCGAAGAAAAGGGTTTAACCTTGGAGAATGTTGAAGAAGCCTGGTTCGGTAAAGCAAAGAAAGTGATCGTCCGCAAGGAAAACACCACGATCATTGAAGGAGCCGGGACTGCTAAGGCGGTTAAAGACCGGATCGGCCAGATCAAGAAAGAGATCGACCTTTCTGATTCTTCTTATGATAAGGAGAAATTACAAGAGAGATTGGCCAAACTTTCTGGCGGTGTCGCGGTCATTAAAGCTGGCGCGGCGACCGAAACTGAGCTCAAAGAAAAGAAACACCGGATCGAAGATGCTTTATCAGCTACCCGTGCGGCAGTTGAAGAAGGGATCATCTCCGGCGGCGGTTCCGCTTTTATCCATATCCTACCAGCGTTGGCCAAACTTTTTGCCGGTCTCTCTGGCGATGAAAAAGTTGGCGCGGCGATCGTGACCAAGTCACTAGAGGAACCTCTAAGACAGATCGCGAACAATGCCGGCTGGGAAGGGTCTGTAGTTGTTGAACGGGTTAAGAAAGAAAAATCTGGCATCGGTTTTGATGCGCAGAAATTTGATTTCGTTGACATGTTCAAAGCCGGGATCGTTGATCCGCTTAAGGTGACCCGTTCTGCCTTGCAGAATGCGGCCTCCATTGCCTCTATGCTATTAACAACTGAAGTCTTGGTAGCAGAAAAGCCTGAAGAAGAAAAGGCCAAAATGCCGCCAATGCCTCCAGGTGGCGGGTATGGGGACATGATGTAATTGGGTTTACCCGCCGCGCAGGCGGGTTGACAAATACAGCGACCAGCTGTAAAATAAGTTCAAGTCGCAAAAGTGGGGTTTCTCCCACTTTTGCGCTTATATGGGGTTTAGCGTGGAGGATTATTATGAAAATTGAACATTTTAATGAAATGCTTGAGGAAATCCAGCGGGAACGGGGGATATCAAAAGATGGCCTGGTTTCCGCGATCAAAGCCTCTCTTTTATCGGCGGCGAAGAAGCGGTTTAAAGAAGAAGACCAGCTGGAATGCCGGATTTCCGATGATGGGGAAGTGAAAATTTATCTTTTGGCTGAAGAAGGCGAAAAAGATGTTACTCCAGATGATTTTGGACGTTTTGCCGCCCAAACAGCAAAGCAGGTAATTATCCAACGGTTGCGTGAAGCGGAAAAAGAGGAATCATTCGAAGAATATTCAAAAAAAGCGGGAGAAGTTGTAACCGGGATCGTCCAACGCCGCGAGTTTGGCGGTTACCTGGTTAATTTAGGCCGCTTAGAGACGATCTTACCGATATCGGAGCAGATCCCGGGGGAAATCCTGCGGGAAAGGGACCGGGTTAAATTTTATCTGGTCGAGACGAAAAGGACGCCAAAGGGACCAATGGCGCTCATTTCCAGATCGCATCCCAACTTAATTAAAAAACTTTTTGAAATGGAAATCCCGGAAATTAAAGAAGGCATTATTGAAATTAAAGGGATCGTCAGGGAAGCGGGGAAAAGAAGCAAAGTAGCGATCTCTTCCAATGATCCTAACGTTGGGGCGGTTGGGACGTGTGTCGGCCATATGGGGCAGAGGATCCAGAATATTATCCGCGAAATGGGGCCGGAGCGGATCGACATTGTGGAATGGAGCGACAACCCTAAAACCTTTATTAGCAATGCCTTAAGCCCGGCCAAAGTCCAAAAAATTGAATTAAATGAAGAGGAAAAAATCGCTAAGGTCTCGGTTTCCGATAAAGACCTTTCTCTAGCCATCGGAAAAGAGGGCCAGAATGTCCGCTTGGCGGTAAAACTTACAGGGTGGAAGATCGATCTTGGCTCCGAAGCGAAACCAGCCGAAAGTGAAGAAAAAAAATCAAATCTTAAAGTCCACGAATTAGCCAAGGAACTCGATCTGACCAGCAGCGAGCTGATCGCTAAGCTTCGGGAGATGGGTTTCCAGGTTAAGGCGGCCAATTCGACCGTACCGGAAGAAGCAGTCAAACAACTGCGGGGGTAAAATGGGTAAAATAAAAGTCGGTGATTTAGCAAAAGAGCTAGGCGTTGCCAACAAAGATCTATTGGCCGCCTTAAAAGATCTCGGCGTCGCCGCTAAAACTTCGGCTTCCTCGATCGATGAAGAATCCGCTAAAGTTGTAACCGAGCTCCTAAAGCCAAAAGCTAAAATTGAAACACCTAAACCTGCGCCTATTCCTGAACCTATACCTGTTCCTGTGCCTACGCCTATTCCCGTTTCAACCGGTAAAGAATTAACGATCGAAACAGAAGATATTTCGGTCAAAGAACTATCCGAAAAACTTAAAGCTAAAGCTTCGGAAGTGATCAAAGAGCTAATGAAAAAGGGGATCATGGTGACGATGAACCAGCGGGTGGCGGCAGAAGTGGCCAAAGAAGTTGCCAGCGCGCTTGGCAAAGAATTAGTTATTAAAGAAAAAGTTGCCCAAGCCTCAAAAGGCTTAATGAAGCCGATGACCGGGTCGCTTCGTCCGCCGATCGTGACCGTCATGGGCCACGTTGACCATGGAAAAACAAAATTACTTGACGCGATCAGATCGACTAAAGTGGCCGAAAGCGAAGCGGGGGGCATTACCCAGCATATCGGTGCTTACCAAGTTATGGTGCAAGATCGAAAGGTCACATTTTTAGATACGCCAGGCCACGAAGCTTTTACTGCTTTGCGAGCCAGGGGTGCAAAGGTTACCGATATTGTTATTTTGGTCGTCGCCGCTGATGACGGAGTGAAACCGCAAACGATCGAAGCGGTCAACCACGCTAAAGCGGCCGGTGTACCAATTATTGTCGCGATCAATAAGATCGATAAGCCAGAAGCCAATCCTGATCGGGTCAAAACCCAGTTAGCTGAGCTTGGCCTGCAAGCCGAAGACTGGGGCGGAAAGACCGTGATGGTCCCTGTTTCGGCTAAAGCCAAGACGGGAATTGAAGAGCTCCTCGAAATGGTCCTTCTAGTCGCCGACCTTGGTGAATTAAAGGCCGATGCTAATGCTAACCCGCAAGGGATAGTGATCGAATCGCGGCTTGATAAAGGGCGCGGGCCGGTAGCTAGCGTACTCGTGCAAAATGGAACTTTAAAAATTGGGGATGTCTTTACTTGCGGCGCGACTTTTGGCAAAGTCAGAGCCTTACTTAGCGATAAAAATGCCCGGCTGGAAAAAGCGCCGCCATCAATGCCGGTCGAAGTTTTAGGTTTTATGTCTGTGCCAAACCCTGGAGATGTTTTAACCGTAGTACCAACTGAAAAAGAAGCCAGAACACTTGCTGAAAACAATAAAATTGCCGATGGGCATACCCAGCGCGGGAAGGTCGTTTCGCTTGAAGATTTCTCAAAACACGTTAAAGAAGGCGAAGGGAAAGACCTAAATCTTGTCCTCAAAGCTGATGTCCAAGGTTCGTTGAGCGCGATCGTCCAATCATTGACCGACCTAAAAATGGGGAACATTGGCGTTCATATTATCCACAGTGCTGTCGGTTTGATCAATGAATCTGACATTATGCTGGCCAAAGCTTCTGGCGCCATTTTAGTTGGGTTTAATGTTGGCTATGAAGGCGGGGCAGAGTCAAAAGGTTCTGACGAAGGAGTTGAGGTCAGGTTATATAATGTTATCTACAAATTAATCGATGACGTTAAACTGGCAATGGAAGGTTTGCTTGAGCCGGAATTTGAAGAAGTTATCACCGGCCATGCCGAAGTCCGCCAGATGTTCTCTTTCTCCAAGGTTGGCTCGATCGCCGGTTGTTTTGTCACCGATGGTAAAATGACAAGAGGGACCGGACTAAGGATCTTAAGGGATAAGAAGAAGATCTACGAGGGCAAACTTGAATCGCTCAAACGATTTAAAGAAGACGTAAAAAGCGTGGAGCAAAATTATGAATGCGGTATCGCTATCCCCGGTTATTCTGATTTCCAGAAAGGGGATATTATCGAGAACTTTGAAGTCAGAGAGAAAAAACGCCAAGGATGAGCAGGCCAGAAAAAGCCGCCGAATTAATTAGGGCCGAAGTCAGCAAGATATTAAGGGCTAAAGTGTCGGACCCCCGGGTTGGTTTTGTCAGTATTACTTCAGTAGATGTTTCCCCAGACCTTGAAAACGCCGCGATCTATGTTAGTATCTTTGGCGGGGAAAAAGATAAAGTGGCCGCGATGGCCGGCCTTGATTCCGCGACAAGGTTTATCCGCGGCGAACTTGGCCGCCGGATAGAATTCCGCCAAGTTCCCCAGATCCGTTTTGTGCGGGATGATTCGCTGGAGAAGGGGAGTAATGTCCTAGGGATCATAAACAAGCTACATAAAGATGAAAAAACAGTTCGACCAAGTAAAAGAGCTCCTAAAAAAAGCTAAGACAGTTATAATCGCGGCGCATGTTGACCCCGATGGCGACGCGATCGGCTCAATGCTTGCACTGGCCGGCATTTTAGAAAAACTGGGGAAATCGGTTATTTGTTATTCGGCCGATAACTTCCCGAAAGTTTATCGATTCCTGCCTGGCGCGGACACGATCAAAAGAGAGATCCTCAATCAACAGCATTTTAACATGGCGTTCGTCCTTGATTCTTCCAACCTCGGTCGAGTTGGTGACAAGGTCGATCTCACCGAAATCACTAAAGTGATCGTTAATATTGACCATCATCCAGATAATACTAAATTTGGAGAAGTTAATATTGTTTCCAACGCTTCTTCAACTGGTGAATTGGTCTATGAACTGGCAAAAGCTTTGCAAGTAAAGATCGATAAGCCGATCGCCGAAGCGCTTTACACGGCGATCATTACTGATACCGGTAACTTCCGCTATGAAAACACAAGCGTCAAAACTTTTGAAATAGCGGCTGAACTTTTAAAGGCGGGAGTGGATACACATACGTTAACCGGGCAAATTTATGACCGCAAAACCATCGCTTCGATCAAGATCTTAGGATTAGCACTTTCGAATTTAAGGTTTTCGCCGGACAAAAAAATAGTTTGGACCGGCGTCAATGACCAGATGCTTAAAGAGACCGGGGCCATGGGCGAAGATCTAGTGGGAATTATCGATCATTTAAGGGCGATCGATGGGATCGAAGTAGCTGTATTGTTCCGGCGGAAAGAAAATAAGTGCAAGGTCAATTTCCGCTCCAAAGACAAAGCCAATGTTTCGCTTATTGCGAAAAGCTTGGGCGGTGGTGGGCATGTTAAAGCAGCAGGGGCGACGATCGAAGGCGATTGTCACGACGTGGTAGAGCGCGTTATTACCGCGATCCAAAAACATCTTTAACCTCATGGACGGAATCATTATTGTTAATAAACCCCAAGGCTGGACATCATTTGATGTTGTCGCCAAGATCCGCAATTTAACCAGGGTCAAAAAAGTTGGCCATTCCGGGACGCTTGACCCAATGGCGACGGGAGTTCTCCCTGTTTTCCTTGGCAAAGCGACAAAATCGATAAACCAATACTTGAATGGTGATAAGGGGTACGATGGGGAGATGGCCATCGGCGTCAGGACTGATTCTGGAGATGCCGATGGTCAAATTCTAAATCCTAAATCCGAAATCCTAAACAATACCGAAATCTCAATATCAAAATCCAAAATAGAAGAAATATTTAAGAAATATGTTGGTGAAATTGAACAGGTGCCGCCGATGTTTTCGGCGGTGAAGATCAACGGCCAGAGGCTTTACGAACTAGCGAGAAAAGGGATCGAAGTTGAACGGAAAGCAAGAAAAATAACCATTTACGCATTACGCATTACGCATTACGATTCGCCCGACGCTACCCATCCACGCCTGACGTTTTCCGTCCTCTGCTCCAAAGGCACTTACATCCGCCAATTGGTAATGGATATTGGTGACGATCTGGGGTGTGGCGCACATTTATCAAAGCTGGTCAGGACTTATGCGCATCCATTCCATCTCTCGCAAGCGATCGATATGGAAACGATCGTTAACCTGGCTAAGATCGGGAAATTAGAGACAATTGTTTTACCATATGAAACTAGTAACAGCTGACGAAATGGCGGAACTAGACCGCCATGCTATAAAAGACCTCAAAATCCCTTCTTTAACACTCATGGAAAACGCGGGGAGAGCTGTGGCGGACGAAGTATGCAAAATTCCGGAAATCCATAAGATCCTTGTCGTTTGTGGAAAAGGTAACAATGGTGGAGATGGTTTTGTTGCGGCCAGATATTTGGCCGAAAGAGGTTATGAGGTTGAAGTTGTTCTAATCGGTAATCGGGATGAAGTAAAGCATGATCCGAAGGTAAATATTGAGCAGCTAAAAAAGTTAGAGGCCAACAACCCCACACTGAAGTGTGGGGAATATACCCCAGACTTTAGTCTGGGGTTGCAAGCCAAAGATATTATTGTGGATTCCTTATTCGGTATCGGCCTAAAAACTGAATTAAAACCGCCTTACATTGACATCATTAATCAATTAAATTCGACCGGCAAACCGATCATTGCGGTCGATGTTCCTTCCGGCCTAGACGCGACAACTGGCAAAGTCTTAGGCGCGGCGATCAAAGCGACCAAAACTGTCACTTTCGCGGCGGCTAAAACGGGGTTTTATAAAGAAGAGGGACCGGCGCATACTGGGGAAGTGGTTGTTGTAGACATTGGGATTCCATTGTAGATATTTGTTTTAATACAGGTTAAAATAAGTAGTAACGTTATGGAAATAGAAAAACTTCGCGCCAAGATCCGCCACCACGACTATCTTTACTATGTTTTAGATAAACCGGAAATTTCTGATCAAGCATACGATAAACTCTATCGCGAACTGGTGGATTTAGAGAATCAATACCCCGAACTCCGAACTCCCGACTCCCCAACGCAAAGAGTTGGCGGCGAGCCGCTGAAAGCATTCAAAACCGTGACTCATAAAACGCCTCTTCTTTCGCTTGATAATATGATGAATATAGAGGAGCTTGAGGATTTTGATCGGCGCGTTAGGGAAGGGTTGGGCGAGGAAAAAGTCGAATATGTCTGCGAGCTGAAGATCGATGGGTTAGCGGTAACATTAACCTATAAAAAAGGACGACTTGTTGTTGGTTCAACCAGAGGCGATGGTGTTCATGGCGAAGATATCACTCAAAACCTAAAAACTATCAAAGCTATCCCTTTAATTCTATCCGAAGAAATTGATTTAGAAGTGCGGGGCGAAGTTTATTTGCCTATCGAAGACTTGTTTAAATTAAACCAAGAAAGAGAAGAGGCAGGCGAAGCTAAATTTGCTAATCCCCGGAATGCGGCGGCGGGATCACTTCGCCAGCTTGATTCAAAGATAGCAGCCAGCCGACCGTTAAGCATTTTCCTTTATTTTGCGGCAACACACCCGGAATTAAAAACACATTATGAAACGCTGGAATATATTAAAGAGCTCGGTTTTAAAGTTAATCCGAATATTAAGCTTTGCCAGGGAATCGAAGAAATAAAAAAATATATCAAACATTGGGAATCAGCCCGGGAAAAATTGCCGTATGAAATAGATGGCATAGTCGTCAAGGTCAATTCTTTAGCTGACCAAAAGAAACTTGGTTTTACCGCCAGAGCGCCACGTTGGGCCGCGGCTTTCAAATATCCGCCAATTCAAGCGGAAACTATTATTGAAGATATTACCGTCCAAGTGGGGAGGACCGGCGCGATTACTCCGGTCGCCCACTTAAAACCGATCCATTTAGCCGGTGTGATGGTAAAACGGGCAACTCTGCATAACGAAGATGAGATTAAACGAAAAGATATTCAAATAAAAGATCATGTTATTGTCCAGCGAGCTGGGGAAGTTATTCCTGAAGTAGTTAAGGTTTCCAAGCATACTTCTGCTTCCAAAACGTTCCATATGCCCAAAGAGTGTCCGGTTTGCGGCGCTAAGATCGTTAAGCCCGAAGGTGAAGCGATCGCCCGCTGTATAAATATTTCTTGCCCAGCCCAAGTAATGGGAAGGATCATTCATTTTACGACTCGAACGGCAATGGATATGGAGCATGTTGGGCCGGCATTAGTTGAAAAGTTGGTAGAGAAGAAGTTGGTAGAAGACCCGGCGGATCTTTACTCACTTAAAAAAGAAGATGTTATGACGCTGGAGCGGTTGGCCGATAAATCAGCGCAAAATGTGATCGATTCGATCAAAGCGAGTTTAGACAGATCTTTTGATCGGTTGATCTATGCATTAGGCATAAGGATGGTTGGTCGGCGGACGGCACAACTCTTGGCTGATAATTATGACAATATTGATGCGTTGGCTAAAGCGACTGAAGAAGAATTGTCAGAAATACACGAGATCGGGCCAAAGGTAGCCGAATCGATCGCGACATTCTTTAAACAAAAGGAAAATCGGCATTTGATCGAGAAATTAAAGGAAGCGGGAGTTAAAATGAAGGGTCCAGGTGCCAGGGGCCAGGGTCCACTAAAAGGCAAAACTTTTGTTTTTACCGGCGGACTTTCTTCATATTCCCGCCCGGAAGCGGAAGAATTGGTCCGCAAATTAGGCGGCCGAGCGAGTTCTTCGGTTTCTAAGGAAACAAGTTATGTTGTGGCCGGAACCGATCCGGGATCGAAATATGATAAGGCAAAGAAGTTGGGGGTTGAGATTCTCTCTGAGGAGGAATTTAATGCCCTCATCCGCTAGCGATAAGGCTTGCCCCCTTCTCCCAGGGGGAGAAGGTAAAATGCAAAGTTGTTTTGGGGAATTACCCTCTCCCTCTGGGAGAGGGGGAACGGTATGTGAGACTGGGTGAGGGATGAAAGAAAAACTAAAACTGATTAAAAACTTACTAGAAAAGCGGAGCGCCAGGCGGAAAGAGAAGGCCTTTGTCATTGAAGGGCCGCATTTGGTGGAAGAAGCGGGGGAGCGGGTAAAATTTATTGTTTACAGTGAGAAGTTGCCAATCGTTAAAACGCTGGAAGAAAATGGGACGCCAGCTTATAAAATATCAAAAGAACAATATGCCGAAATCTCTCGAGTGGAGACTCCGCAAGGTGTTTTGGCTGTAGTCAGAGAGTTTGGCTATTCGTTTAGAGATGTATTGAAAGAGGACAAAAGCTTAATCGTTTTTTGCCTTGGGGTACAGGATCCTGGCAATCTGGGTACAATTATCCGTTCAGCCGATGCGTTTGGGGCAACTGGAATCATCCTCTCTAAAGGAACAGTCGACCTGTATAATCCTAAAGTTATCCGCTCATCGATGGGTTCGCTTTTTCATCTCCCGATCGTTACGACCGAGGACGAAAAAGAAACCATTATGTATTTAAAGGAAAAAGGTGTTAAAATTATTGCAACTGACGCGAAAGCCAGTAAGATCTGTTCGGCCGTAGATCTAAGTGGGCCGGTTGCGATAATTTTAGGGAATGAAGGGGAAGGGCTCTCTACTGAAATTACCGAAATGGTTGCGGAGTCAGTTAGAATTCCGATGGTTGGGCAAGCTGAATCATTAAATGTTGGGATGTCGGCGTCCGTTTTGTTATACGAAGTTTTGAGGCAGGGGGATAATGCAGGAAAAAATTAAACAAATTAAGGAAGAGGCTTTAAGAGTTATCCAGGCGGCAGGAAGTTTAGCTGCGCTTGACGATGCTAGGGTTAAATTTACCGGTAAAAAGAGCGAGCTACTCGAATTATTAAAGTCGCTGGGAACTTTATCGGCTGAAGAGCGGCCAATTGTCGGGGCTTTGGTTAATGAGACCAAAGGATTGATCGAGCAGGCGCTAAGAGAAAAGAAGATCGTCCTTTTACAAACGGAACAAAAACAAAAGATCGCGGCTGAAAAGATCGATGTTACTCTGCCGGGAAAAGGGATCAGGCGCGGCCATTATCATCCGCTAACCCAGGTGATGGAAGAAGCTAAAGGAATATTTTTGCGGCTTGGCTTTGAAGTAGCGCAAGGGCCCGAGATCGAAACCGAATATTATAATTTTGATGGCTTAAATATCCCGCCGCATCATCCATCGCGCGATATGTGGTCGACTTTGTTCATTAAAGATAATTTACTTTTGCGGACTCATACATCGCCTGTCCAGATCAGGGTGATGGAAAAGAGGAAGCCGCCGCTGGCGATCATTGCCCCTGGCCGGGTTTTTCGCCGTGATTACGATGCGACTCATTCACCGGTTTTTCAACAGCTGGAAGGATTCCTGGTTAATGAAAATGTGACCTTTGGCGATCTCAAAGGGACTTTGACCGAATTCTTGCGCCAAATGTTTGGCAAAGACAAAAAAGTTCGCTTCCGCCCGAGTTTTTTCCCGTTCACCGAACCATCGGCCGAAGTCGATGTTGAATGTGTTATGTGCAATGGTAAAGGTTGCCGGCTCTGCAAAGAGACAGGCTGGTTAGAAATTTTGGGCTCGGGGATGATCGATCCTAATGTTTTTAAAGCGGTCGGCTACGATGCGGAAAAGGTCAGCGGGTTCGCGTTTGGCATGGGGATCGACCGGATCGCGATGCTCAAATACGGAATTGATAATATCCACTTGATGTATGAAGATGATGTTAGATTTTTGGAGCAATTTTAATGCGTGTACCAATTGATTGGCTAAAAGAGTTAATTACATTTCGTTCTGGGCCTGACCAGTTGGCGCAGATGCTGACCAGCGGCGGGCTGGAAACAGTTCTATTGCCGGATGATATTTTAGAGATCGATGTTTTGCCAAACCGGGCCGACGCTTGGAGTGTCCGGGGTATCGCCAGGGAAGTGTCAGCGCTAACAAAATTTAAAACTAAAGAGACAGCGCTTAAGATCAAAGAATCCGGTAAAAAGGCCGCCGATTTCGTTAAGGTTGAAGTCCGGGATAAAGATCTTTGTCCCCGTTATATGGCCAGGGTGATCAAGAATGTTAAGATCGTTGAATCGCCGGAATGGCTGAAAAAACGGTTGGAAAGGTCGGGGCTTCGCTCAATAAACAATGTTGTTGATGTTACCAATTATCTTCTCCACGAACTTGGCCAGCCGATGCACGCGTTTGACGCGAATTTGATCAAAGAGCAATTTATTATTGTCCGCCGGGCTAATCCTGGTGAAAAAGTGGTTACTTTAGACGGCAAAGAACATAATTTAGACCCAGATACTTTGGTTATAGCCGATCAAGAGAAGATAATCGCGGTGGCTGGCGTTATGGGCGCGGCCAATACCGAAGTAAACCAAGAAACGAAAACGATAATCTTGGAGTCAGCTTATTTTAATCCGATCTCGATCCATAAAACTTCTAAATTAATTAAAACCAGAACAGAATCTTCTATCCGCTTTGAGCATGGAGTTGACTGGAATGTGGTGGAAGAGGCTCTTGATCGTGGTGCGGCGATGATCGCCGAGCTCGGTCGGGGTGAGATCTATAAAGGTAAGATCGATGTTATCGGTAAAGAAATTAAGCCAATTATGATCGAATTGCGGACCGATCGGGTCAATAAACTGCTCGGGACCGATATTTCCGTCGGTGATATGACCAGTATTTTGGGTCGGCTGGGGTTTGAATTTAAAAAAATAGATAGTACTAGGTTAAAAGTTACAGTCCCGCTCTTCCGTTTAATGGATATTGAGCGGGAAATTGATCTGATCGAAGAAATTGCCAGGATCTGGGGTTATAACCGGATCGTGGGGACAATGCCCAATACCGCGTTTGCAGGCAAAGAAATCGATAAACAAGATCTCTTTCACCAGAAGATCAGGGAAGTTTTAGTCGGTAGCGGCCTAAATGAAGCCCAAACATACAGCATGGTCGGGCCAAAAGACTTTGAAAAGAGCGGGTTTCCGCTGGTGGCCGCGGTCGGAATTGCCAATCCACTGGCGATCGAATCGAGTTTAATGCGCCCAGCCATTTTGCCGGGGCTCCTTAATGTTCTAACGCACAATCAAAACCGGCAGGTGGAGAATGTCTTTGTTTTTGAGATTGGAAAAATATTCAAGCCGGAAGAAGTTTGGCATTTAGGCGGAGTCTTATCTGGTTCGCCGTTTTTAAGCGCGCTGGATAAAGGGGAGATCGATTATGCTTATCTAAAAGGTATCCTCGAGAATTTATTTAAGGCGCTCAATATTAAACTGCCACGAGTGATGGAGACCAATAATCAACTTTTGCAGCCAGGGAAGGGTGCGGAAATTGAGGGAATTGGTGTATTTGGCGCGCTTCATCCTAATCTGCTCCATAATTATGAATTTACCAAACCAGTTTTTGTTTTTGAGTTTAACCTAGAAGCCTTATTTAAATTATCTGGCCAAGAACCAAAATATAATCAATTGCCCAAATTTCCTCCTTCAGCCAGAGATATTTCCATGTTTATCCCCGCCGAACTTGAAAACCAGACGATCATTCAGCTTATCAAGAGGGTCGGGGGAGAGCTAGTTGAAGATGTTTTTCCTTTTGATAAATATAAAGATAGCATTGCCTATCGAGTCATTTATCGTCACCTCGATCGGACTCTGACTGAAGATGAAGTGAATGCTAAACATCAGGAGGTGGTTCAGGCTTTAGTTTCTAAGTTGATGGTTAAAATAAGGTAAAACAAAATAACGAGGAAACCGCGAAGTTTATTCGCCGGTTTCCGAGTTGCTGAATGGTTTCGTAACCAGCGACTAAACCCCGATGTAGGAATCGGGGCAAGCGTCGCGGTTAATTAAGGAGGTTTTGATATGAAAAAATGTTTAATTGTTGCTTTAATTGCTTTTACTGCATTGATTTTTGCTAAGGTCTCTTTTGCTCAAGAAGCGCCGATTGATCAGCCAAAACCTGGCCAAGAAATGGCTCAACCTCAAAGACCGGGACCCGGTGGTCAACCCTGGTTGGCACAATATATTGGAAGTAAGGTTAAATTTGTTTCGATAGCTAGAGCTTATGCATGGTATGAGTTTAAGGGAGAATTACAAAAAGTTGAAATATCGGGTATAGTTGTTAAGGATATAACAGGTTGGCCAAACGGTAAAGAAGCTTTTTTCCCTTTTGGAACAATAGTATTCATTCAACCGGTTTCGGATTAGTTGAGGATAATAAACAACAAATCCCCACACTTAAGTGTGGGGATTTAATTATATACTGTTGGAGGTAAGATTGCTGTATGGATAAAAAACAAAAGAGTTGGCAAAAACGGTTTGAAGTATTTTTGAAAAAAGCTGATAAAAAGATGGTAAGGATTTCGTACGAAGAAATATCAAGTGAAGTTACTAAAACTAGATGTGAATAGTTATTAGTTGAATGCTATAATAACTATTAATCATGCCGACTTTATTTGTAATTAATGGCTATAGGTTTTTCTTCTTTAGTAACGAGGGAAATGAACCTAAACATGTTCATATTGAAAAAGCGGGAAAATACGCAAAGTTCTGGCTTGATCCAATTATTTTAGCCGTAAATTACGGTTTTAATAGCCCCGAATTGAAATTAATCGAAGAATTAGTCGAAAATAAAAAGAAAGAAATTGAGGTGAAATGGAATGAATATTTCAGTATCGGTTGACGCCAAAGCTTCTGGCCTGAAAATTACCAATGAAGATTTATCTGTTGATCTGATCGATGGGAGGGAAGTGAAAGTCCCTTTGGTTTGGTTCCCAAAGCTTTTACGGGCAACTCCCGCACAAAGGAACAATTATCGCCTAATTGGCAATGGCATCGGTATCCATTGGATTGATTTAGATGAGGATCTGTCAGTTGAGGGTTTATTAGCTGTTAAGTAAATCATGCCCGACTTAACCCCGATGGCCCGGCAATACCAGGAGATCAAAGCCTCCCAAAAGGACGCGATCCTCTTTTTCCGCTTGGGTGATTTCTACGAAATGTTTTATGAGGATGCTGAACTCGCCTCTCGCGAACTCGATCTAACCCTTACCGGCCGTGGGAAAGACGAAAACCGGATGCCGATGTGCGGCGTCCCATACCATGCTGCCGAAAGCTATATTGCCAAGTTGATCGAAAAAGGGTACAAGGTGGCGATTTGCGAGCAGGTGGAAGACCCGAAACTGGCCAAAGGTTTAGTTAGAAGAGAAGTGATCAGAATCATCACCCCCGGAACCGTAATTGAATCATCCATGCTGTTTGATAGGACTAATAACTATTTAATGGCGATTAATCAAGAAAAGGGTAAGTACGGATTAGCCTTTGTTGAGGCAACCACTGGTGAATTTAAGCTGTCTGATTTTGATTCGGTAGAAAAGATGCATGATGAAGTAACAAGAATTAATCCCTCAGAAATTATCGTTTCTGATCTGCTTCCCGAGGAACCGCGACGTTTAGTCGCAGGTTCCAGACCAGTTTCATTATTCAAGGACATCTATGACAACGAGACGGCAATTGAGAAGCTAAAAGAACATTTTGCTGTTCAGTCGCTCGAATCGTTTGGTTTAGATGGGAATGAAGTCGCCCTGGGTGCCGCGGCCGCGATCCTTGATTATCTCAAAGAGACGCAAAAGACCACCCTCGGTCACATTAATAACTTAAAGCATTATCAGACGGAAGAATTTATGTTTATTGATGCGACAACGAGACGGAATTTAGAACTGACCGCCACCGCCCGGGACAAATCATTTAGAGGCAGCCTCCTTTGGGTTCTTGATCGGACAAAGACATCGATGGGGAGTCGATTATTGCGACAATGGTTGCTACAACCATTATTAGATGTAACCATAATTAATAAGCGCTTAGACGCGGTTGAAGAATTATTTGGTGATGCAATGCTGCGGTCGGAATTAAGCGAGGGCTTAAAGAAAGTCTTTGATATCGAACGGTTAACCGGTAAAGTTGCGACTCAAGCGGCAAATGCCAGGGATTTGGTGGCATTAAAAGAATCGTTAGAGCAGTTGCCGAGGATCAGGAATGTTATAAAAGAATGTAAGGCTGGATTATTAAAACAAATGGAACCAGAGAATAAATTCTCGGTTCCATCAAGAGATCCTGCAGAATTAATTCCGCAGGATCAAGACACAATAACCGCGAATTCATTCGCTGGTTTCGAAAATCAAATCATAAACCTCATATCCAAATCCATCATCGACGAACCGCCATTTGTGATCAAAGAAGGAGGGCTGATCAAGCAAGGTTTTAATGCCGAACTTGATGAGCTCAAGAAAGCGACCAGCGGCGGGAAGCAATGGATCGCCGAGTTAGAAGTCTCGGAAAGAAAACGGTCAGGGATCAAATCGCTTAAGATCGGCTTTACGAAAGTTTTTGGTTATTACATCGAGGTGACGAATTCCAACCTTAATGAAGTGCCGCCAGATTATATCCGCAAACAGACGCTGGTTAACGCCGAGCGATTCATCACCCCCGAGTTAAAGGAGAAGGAAGCCCTGATCTTGAACGCCGATGAACGGATGAAAGAGCTGGAATATCAAATTCTTTGTGATGTTCGGACGCAAGTTGCGGGTTTTACCAAGCAATTGCAGGCCGTTGCTTTCGCCTTAGCTCAAACGGATGTACTTTTATCCCTGGCCGAGGTCGCGGTTGAGAATAAGTATTGCCGCCCTATACTCCAGGCTCCGAACTCCCAACTCCGAACTATTCAAGGCCGTCACCCGGTGGTAGAAAAAACTCTTAATGAATTCCAGTTTGTCCCTAATGATGTCGAATTAAATGATGAGCAACGATTCCTTTTAATAACTGGACCCAATATGGGTGGAAAATCAACTTATATGAGACAAGTCGCGCTTATCTGCCTCATGGCGCAGATCGGTTCATTTGTCCCGGCCAACAAAGCGGAACTTTCATTAATAGATAGGATCTTTACCAGGATCGGAGCAATGGATGATATTTATTCCGGGCAATCGACCTTTATGGTAGAGATGACGGAGACGGCTAACATTATTAATAATGCCACCGAAAAGAGTCTGATCATATTGGATGAGATCGGGCGGGGGACGTCGACTTTTGACGGGATGTCGATCGCGGCAGCGGTCGCCGAATATATCCACACCAAGATCCGTGCCAAAACGCTTTTTGCCACTCATTATCACGAGATCACCCAGCTAGCTGATAAACATAAGGGGATGGCCAATGTTAATGTCCTGGTCAAAGAAGCTGGGGATAAAATAACTTTTTTACATCAAGTTGTTCCCGGCCCAGCTGACCGCTCTTATGGCATCCAAGTCGCCAAGTTAGCGGGTTTGCCAAATGAAGTAGTAAAAAGAGCAAAGGAAGTTTATAATACTTTGGAGATGGTTGAAAATGATTTGGGGAAAGAAGAGAAGAACAAGGCCGTTAATTTAAAAGCCAGTAAAAGAGCTGTTTATAATAATAGAGACCAGGTTAGTTTATTTTAGGAGGATAAAATGAAAAGAGGTATATTGGTTGGTTTGTTGGTTAGTGTGTTAGTGGGAAATGCGTTCGCGGCGGTAACGGAGATCGTGGGCGGGGTGAGGGATGGAGCTGCCTTAGGCATACAGCTTGAAAGCAGCGTAGCGAAAAACTTAACCATCCGCGGCGGGATCGAATTTGACTCTGGCAAACAGCCTTTCATCGGTTTTCTCGGTTTAAAATTTCCTTTAACTAGCATCGGCCGGATGCCTCTCGCGCTAGGCTTGGGGGCCGTTGGATATTTTGGCAATAATAAGACCGAGGCCGGAGTTTCTCTCTCTTTTATTTTCAACCGTTTCCTGGATATTAATCCGCTCTTTTTGGAGCTGGGCGTCGACGCGGCTGGTACTGGTAAATTACTCGCCCAATTAGGCTACAAGATATACTGAAGATATAATGTTCAAATGGCTGGCTGACAAAATAACATATGATCTTTTACGTTTGACCCCAGGCTCGCGAGTGGGCGAAAGCGTTAACTTCTTCTTTTACGACCTGCCTAAGATCTACGTGATGCTGCTGACGATCATGTTCGTTATCGCCGTTTTACGCAGTTTTATCCCGCCGCGAAAGATCCGCCAGATTTTAAGCCATCGCCACGCATTTATTGGTAATATTCTAGCCGCTGGTTTTGGCGTCTTAACCCCATTTTGCACCTGTTCCGCCATTCCACTCTTTATCGGGATGCTCGAATCTGGCGTGCCGCTGGGAGTAACGATGTCTTTCCTGATCTCGTCGCCAACGGTCAATGAGATCGCTTTAGTCTTGTTATGGGGCCTGTTTGGCTGGAAAATAGCGCTAACCTATGTGGCCAGCGGATTAACGATCGCGGTCGTTTGCGGCTTTATCATCGGCCGCTTAAAAATGGAAAAATATCTTGAGGAGATAGTTTTTAAAACAAAGACAGTAGGGGAGACAATTGAAAAACAACCGAATTGGCAAGAGAGATTTACTTCCGCTTACGAATATACAATTGCTGTTTTTAGATCGGTCTGGTTCTATGTTCTGTTTGGCGTCGGGTTAGGTTCATTGATCCACGGTTACGTCCCGGTAGGCTTGGTCATAAAATACGCGGGGACAAATAATCCGCTGGCGGTGATCATCGCTGTCATCTTAGGCGTGCCGCTTTACGCTAATTGCGCCGGCGCTTTGCCTGTTGTCCAAGCGATCCTGGAAAAAGGCTTGCCGCTTGGGACTAGCCTGGCGTTCATGATGTCTGTTACCGCCTTGTCATTCCCGGAATTCATTATTTTGCGCAAGGTGATGAAGCCGCAGCTCCTCTTTACTTTTATCGGGATGGTAGCGACCGGAATTATCTTGATCGGCTACTTTTTTAATCTCGTCTTTTAACTATATAAAGAAATATGCGGTTTTTTGATCAGCGCGAATTCCCCGGGTTTTAAGTTCCCTAATTTGATCGGACCTATTTTTACTCTGATCAAACGCAAGCAGGGGAGGCCAACCGCGGCTGTCATTTTCCTGACTTGCCGGTTGCGGCCTTCATGAATGGTGATTTCCAGCCACGAAGTTGGGACTGACCTCCTAAAACGGATCGGTTTTGTTCTTGGCCAGATCAGTAGGTTATCAGGCAGTTGTTTAACCCTGGCCGGCAAAGTTTTTTTCCCTTCAATGACAACGCCTTTTCCCAAGTTTGAGATCGCTTCTTTTGCAGGCAGCCCTTCGACTTGCGCCCAATAAGTCTTTTCAACTTTATACCTAGGATTGCTCATCTGCTGGTTCAATTTGCCGTCATCGGTTAAAAAGAGGAGCCCCTCGCTGTCATAATCAAGCCGGCCAACGGGATAGATGCCCTGAACATCAATATAATCTTTAAGGGTTTGGCGACCGCTCGAATCAGTAAACTGGCAGAGGACTTCAAAAGGCTTATTGAAAATTAAATATTTAAACTGCTCTTTGTTCATTTTTGTAATTCATACCATTATACAACTTTTCATTCTGTTATAATATATGCCAGGAGGTAAATAATTATGGCAAAAGAAATTTCTGACGCGGAATTCAAGAAAGAGGTTGAAGACAACCAAGGCGTGGTCTTTGTTGATTTTTGGGCGCCATGGTGCGGCCCGTGCCGGATGATGGCTCCGGTCTTTGAAAAAATGGCGACAAAATATCCGACGGTCAAGTTTTGCAAGGTTAATACGACCGAGCATATTAAGAAAGCCAGCGAGCTGGGAGTTTCCGGCATTCCCTGCATTATTGTTTTTAAGAATGGAAAAGAAGTCGATCGTTTGGTTGGTTTTAGGTCAGAACCGGAGTTTGAAAAGGACGTTAAAAAACATGCTTAAGAAAAATATTTTAATAATTATTTTACTGGTCGTGGCCTTATGTTCTATTGTCCATTGCCCGGCCTTTGGCATGGGGGAGAAACAGGAAGTTTATCCAAATTTAAAGGAGCTCTCGCTTGAAAGCGCGCTTAAATCCAGGTTGCCGGTCATTGTTAAATTAGGAGCTGATTGGTGTCCGCCTTGTAAGGAAATGAAACCGATCTTAAATGAGCTAGCTGAGGAATTAAAGAAAAAAGTAATTGTCCTTGACTTAGATATTGGCAAAAACGAAGAGTTGGCAAGAGAATTTAAAATCACCTTGATCCCAACCACTATTTTTTATGATAAAAAGGGTGAACCGATCTTTGTTAAAACCGGTTTTATTAACAAGGACCAGATCATCGAAAAGTTGAAAGAACTCGGGATGACCAAATAAAAATGGACCTGGCTAACCCCTTTTACGCTTATTTGGCCGTTTTTGCCGCGGGTGTGCTATCGTCATTTACTCCCTGCACGCTGTCGCTTTTCCCCCTGGTCATCGGTTATGTCGGCGGGGTTGCTGACGGCAGGACAAATAATTCTTTTATTGTTTCCTTGTCTTTTTCCGCCGGCATCGCGGTCACTTTTACTGTTTTAGGGGCGCTAGCCGCGTTGACCGGGACACTCCTTGGAAATGTTGGCGGTTTTTGGCGCTATGTTTTAGCTGTTGCCGCATTTGTAATGGGGTTGCAAGTCCTGGGCGTTATTAAACTACCGATGTCTTTTTCAACCGGGCGCGTCGCGCAAAAAGGGATTTTTGGCGCCTTCTTGATGGGTCTTTTATTCGGTTTAGCGGCTTCTCCCTGTGCGACGCCGATCTTAGCGGTGGTTTTGGCCTATGTTGCCGCCGCGCGTCATTTAGTTTACGGTATTTCCTTATTATTCGTCTACGCGATCGGTTTTTGCTTGCCGGTCTTCCTAATTGGATTTTCAACGGGCGCCCTAAAACGCCTGCAAAATGTTTCCCAATTTGTCCACCAGCTTAGCGGTTGGCTCTTGATCCTCCTCGGGTTTTACTTTTTGTTTTCTAGACAATAAACAACACTCACGCTATAATAACAGCGTGAAAATTTTACTTGCTGGCTACAATGTTGATGCCGATGTTTTGGCGGAGTTAACCCAAGGGACAAACCGCCAAGATGTTACCCCAGAAACCCTCTCTGCTTCTTATGCCCGGATTTCCCGTGATCCCCGCAGTATTGATGAACTCCGGAAGATCGCGCGGAGCGAAGTGGAAAAAGCCAGGAAGTCAAACTCCAATATAATCTTTAAGATGGGGCACCATTCGGTCGCCGAACACGCCGTTTTTAATTTTGACCTGATCGATGTTTCCCGCTTGGCAATGGAAGAGATCGAAAAATTCCGCCTCTGTTCATATACGGAAAAGTCACAGCGGTACCAGAAACTTGAGGGTGGAGTGTTAGTAGCGGGAGAGGTTGTAGGGGGTAGGGATGAGGAGAAATACAAAAAGATCATAGAAAAACAAAATGCATTTTATCAGGAGATGGTTGGGGAGGGGATCGAGCCGGAAGACGCGCGCTACATTACGTCACTGGCGACGTATGGACAAGTCGGACTCACGATCAACGCCAGGAATTTGGAGCTATTGATCAGGCGATTTGCCGCCAGTAAATTAGCCGAAGTCAGGGAAATTGGCCAGAAACTTTATGCTTTAGCGGCTAAGATCGCGCCATCGATCATTCTTTTTACCGCGCCGAGCGATCTTGACCAGAAGACTTATGGCGAAATGGCAAAAATGGTTAAAACCGATAGGAAGAATAAAATTTCGGCGCCTTGTGTGTTAGTCGATTACACCCCCCAAGCCGACATTAAATTAGTTAGCTCGCTTATCCATACGGTGTCTGGCATTTCTTATCTCAAAGCCAGGCGGACGGCTAAACAAATGAAAGTTAAAGAGCGCGAAGCTTTGGTTAAAAAAGCCGGAGAATATCTTGAGTTTTATGATCCAACGCTAAGAGAGTTTGAGCATATATCTTTAACTTATGACCTAGTGATGTCTTCCGGTTGTTTTGCCCAGATGAAGCGGCATCGGATGTCGACCATTACTTCGCAAGCTTATAATCCGGCGTTAGGCGTAACAATTCCGCCGAAAATACGAGCGACGAAACACGAGCGACGATTCAACGAAATAATTGCCGAAACTGACGCTGTTTATAATGAATTAGCGAAAACCGACCAACACGCCGCGGAATACGTTTTAACCGGAGCACATCGGAAAAGAAGTTTAATGACGGTTAACGCCAGGGAACTTTATCACATTTCTCGTTTACGTGAAGATAAACATGCCCAATGGGACATCCAAAATGTTTCGGCCGCGCTGGCTAAGGCGGCAAAAGCCGTGATGCCGCTAACAATGCAACTAATTGGCGGAAAAGATAAATACCAAGAGATCTATCAAGGTGTTTTTGGTCGACCGCCAAAAATATTGCCGCCCCAAGAATAAAAGGAGGAAAGAAATGAATACCGCGATCGTAATGACTTTGATCATTTGCGGGACTGTCTTATTAATTGCCCTGGCAAGCTTTTTATTTGCCATGTGGGTGATTTCTAAGGGGATCTCAATGCAAGAAAAGAAATAAATGAGCAACCAGCCTCTTAATCTTGCGATCCTCTGGCATATGCACCAGCCTTTTTATAAGGACCTGGTGACTGGCGAGTACATTCTGCCCTGGGCCCGCCTCCACGCCGTCAAAGATTACTATGATATGGTCGCCATCCTCGACCGTTTTCCAGAAGTCAAAATGACCTTCAACCTAGTCCCTTCGCTTTTAAACCAGGTTGAAGATTATGTGAACAACAAAGTTTCCGACAAATTTTTGGACCTAACCTTAAAAGCGCCTAACGACCTGTCACTTGATAACAAGGTCTTTATCCTGCAAAATTTCTTTTTGGCTAATTGGGATATCATGATCCACCCTTATCCCAGGTACCAAGACCTATTGCTTAAAAGGGGACGCTTTATTTCGCCGGCTGAACTCCCCAAAATTGCCCGCCGCTTCTCCAACCAAGAATTGCTTGACCTCCAAGTCTGGTTCAATTTAACTTGGTTTGGCTTTATATCCAAAACGGAAGATCCGGTGATCAAAGGGTTGATCGCTAAAGGGAAATATTTTTCTGCCGAAGATAAAGCTTTAGTCATCAGCAAGCAATTAGAAGTTATGGGGAAGGTTATTCCCAAATATAAGGAGCTTTCCGCTAGGGGCCAGATCGAATTAACGACTACACCGTATTATCATCCGATCTTGCCGCTTTTATGCGATTCTTCCTTAGCTAAAGAAGCGATGCCGGGGGTTAGGCTTCCTAAAACCAATTTCCATCATCCAGAAGACGCGCTGGAACAGATCAAAATGGCGGTCGCTTTCCACCGGGAAAGGTTTGGCAGCGATCCGGCCGGAATGTGGCCGTCGGAAGGCTCGGTCGCGCCAGCCATAATACCGCTTATTGCCAAGAGTGGGATCAAATGGATCGCAACGGATGAGGCGATCTTGGAGCGCTCACTTAGGCGCGGTTTGCTGGCCGAAGACCTTTATCAACCTTATACGGCTGAGCATGAAGGGTCAGAGGTCGCCATGATCTTCCGCAACCATTTTATTTCTGACCAGGTTGGGTTTGTCTATTACCGCTGGAAAATTAATGATGCCCTGGCCGATTTTTCCGGCCATTGTAACAATATCCGCTTAAGCCTGCCGGAAGACGGCAACAAATATCTGCTCTCGGTCATCCTTGACGGAGAAAATGCCTGGGAGTTTTATCCTGGCGGCGGGAAAGAATTTCTCGAAGCCTTTTACCAGCGTTTGTCCTCTGAACAAATGATAAAAACCGTTACGGTATCGGAACATCTAGAGCAATTTCCGCCGCGGCGCAAACTGTCGCGTTTATTTGCCGGTTCTTGGATCAATAATAATTTTAAGATCTGGATCGGCCATGAAGAAGATAACAAAGCTTGGGACCTTTTAAATTCCGCCCGTTTAGCCTTGGAAAACGCGACCGGCCTGGCGGAAGAAGATAAAAAAACCGCTTGGCAGGAGATCTATATCGCCGAAGGGTCGGATTGGTATTGGTGGTATGGAGATGACCACTCTTCGGAAAACGACGCGGTTTTTGACGCGCTTTTCAGGAAGCATTTAAAAAATGTCTATAGTCTGATCGGCCGCCCGGCGCCCAAGGAACTTTCCCAAGCGATCAAGCATGTTAGGGTTGTCAGGCCAATTAAAGAGCCAGTCCATCTTGTTCATCCGATCTTAGATGGTGAAGTTACTAATTATTACGAATGGCTTTCTGCCGGCCACTTTGATATTGGCAAAGCCAGCGGCGCCATGCACCAGATCGAAACGCTGGTCAGCGACCTTTATTACGGTTTTAGCCTGGAAAGCTTCTTTATCCGTCTTGATCTCAACCTTTATCCACTGGCGGAAGAAGCCAAAACCCTCTCTTATGCCATCTTGATCCATGCCCATGATGATTTTAAAGCGGAACTTTTAGCCGGAGTTTTTACCTTATCAAAAAAAGGAGCAAAGGGCGAATGGGTGAAGATAAAAAACCTTGAAACTTTTAGCCTGCGGCGTATAATTGAATTCGGGTTTTTGTTCGCCGACCTTGATCTTAAACCAAACGAAAAGCTGGAATTCACTGTCGTAATTTACAAAGATGGCCAAGAACTGGAACGGTGGCCTCGGGGCGGGGGAATTGGAGTCACCGTGCCGAGCGAGAGCTACTCGGACGAACAATGGTACGTATGAAAAAAGTAAAATTCTTATTTGGCATCCATTGCCACCAGCCGGTCGGAAATTTCGGACATATTTTCGACGAAGCATATGAGAGATCATACCTCCCTTTTATCCAGGCCATGGATGCCCATCCCCGAATTAAGTTTTCTGTCCATTACAGCGGTATACTTTACGATTGGTTCGCTAAAAAACATCCGGAATTTTTGGAACATTTAAATAAATTAATTGGCCGCGGCCAGGCGGAAGCAATGACCGCCGGCTATTATGAACCGATCATCCCGATCATTCCCGACGCCGATAAGATCGGCCAGATCACCCGGTCAAATAATTTTATCAAAGAAACCTTTGGCGTCGCGCCGCGCGGCCTTTGGCTGACCGAGCGGATCTGGGAACCGCATTTGCCCAAAATCCTTTCCAAAGCCGGCATTGAATATGTGATGGTCGATGACTACCATTTTATTTCCGCCGGGACCGACCCGAATAAGCTCAACGGCTATTATATGACCGAAGAGGAAGGGGACAGCTTAAAAATATTCCCGATCAATAAAAAACTTCGTTATTTGGTCCCTTTTAAACTGCCGGAAGAGACGATCAAATATCTGCAGAGCATCGCGACCGAAGATGGTAATGTCGCCGCTATCCTGGCCGATGACGGGGAAAAATTTGGCGTTTGGCCGGGAACCCACAAATGGGTATTCGAAGAAGGTTATCTCGAAAAACTTTTGTCCCTCCTTGAAGACAATGCCAGTTGGATAGATTTTACGACCTTTTCCGAATACATTGAAGAATTCCCCCCCCTTGGCCGGATCTACTTGCCGACCGGTTCCTATTATGAAATGATGGAGTGGTCATTACCGACCAAAGCGGGGAAAAAGCTTAAGCAGATCACCAACGACCTAAAGCGCGAAGAAAAGTTCGATAAATACAGCCAATTCTTTAAAGGCGGTTTTTTCCGCAACTTTTTTGTTAAATATCCGGAATCAAATAACATGCACAAGAAGATGCTTCAGGTCAGCCAGAAACTGCAGACGCTAAAAAAAGGGAAATCATTGATCGGCGAACGGGAAAGGGAGAGCCGACTGCGTGAGGCCGAAAAAGAACTTTACATGGGCCAGTGCAATTGCGCGTATTGGCACGGGGTGTTTGGCGGTTTATACCTCAATTATCTGCGCAACGGCATTTATGAACATCTGATCCGGGCCGAGATCTTGCTAGATAAATATGCCCGGGGAAAAGATAATTATGCCGATATTGCCGTTACCGACTTTGATAAAGACGGCCACGATGAGGTGATCCTCTCTAATAACCTGCTTAACCTTTATTTCTCCCCTAATTCCGGCGGCTCGCTGTTTGAGATCGATTATAAGCCAAAATGTTTTAACTTAACTAACACTTTAGCCAGACGGGAAGAAGTTTATCATGACAAGATCAGGGCTGCTTTAGATCAGCCAAGCCAAGACCAAGCTGGAGCAGCTTCGATCCATGAGATCGTTAATGTTAAAGAACCAGGGCTTGATAAAGCACTGGTTTATGATTGGCACCGGCGAGTTTGCCTGCTTGACCATTTCTTGGCTGATGGGACAGATATTGAAAATTTCAGCCAAGTAAAATATTTTGAAGCGGGTGATTTTATCAACCAACCGTATGAATTCTTGCCGCATCGTCGCGGCAACGAAGCGTCCATGGTCCTGCGGCGCTTGGGCAAGGTCGGGGGAATTCCGATCAAACTGGAAAAGACCATTTCACTCTGTTCCAAACAATCGATCATTAACATCAATTATGAGATCACCAACCAGGGAAATAGCGCCGTAGAACTCCATTTTGGGCCGGAATTTAACTTTTCGCTTTTAGCCGGCAACGCGCCTGATCGGTACTATCTGATAAATGGCGTAAAACCAGCCGATCCGGAGCTTGAAAGCCAGGGCGTTGACGCCGAGGTTAAATCAGTTAAACTCGTTGACGAATGGAAAGGCTTTGTTGTATTATTGGAGCTTGAAGAATGCGCCAATTTTTGGCGTTTCCCGATCATGACCGTATCGCAATCGGAGTCAGGTTTTGAGAAGACCTACCAGGGATCGGTGCTTTTTCCGAACTGGAATTTTTCTCTTGAACCTGGCGAAAAATGGAAGACCAAAATAGTTTTACGCGTTGAAGAATAAAAGGAGGGACCATGCCGGAATTACGTAAAGATCCAATCTCTGATCGCTGGGTGGTGATTTCAACCGAAAGGGGAAGGAGACCGTCCGATTTTGGCGGCACAACAGTGGCCGCTGAAGCTAAACCAGGGAAGTTTTGCGCCTTTTGTGAAGGGAACGAAGCTAAAACTCCGCCGGAAATAACCGCTTACCGCAAAGCGGGGACCGCTCCTAATACGCCCGGCTGGGATGTCCGGGTTATTCCTAATAAATTTCCCGCCTTGATCATTGAAGGCGATGTCAACCGGACCGGTACTGGTATTTATGACATGATGAGCGGGATTGGCGCGCATGAAGTGATCGTGGAATCGCCAAAACACAACCAAAGCATTCCCGACCTGGAAGACAGCCACGTGGAAAAGATCTTGTGGGCGTATAAGCAGCGGATACTTGACCTGGAAAAAGATAAGCGGTTTCGCTATGTTTTGGTATTTAAAAATTATGGGACGGCGGCCGGAGCTTCGCTTGAGCATCCTCATTCCCAGTTGATCGCAACCCCGATCACCCCCCGTTACGTAAAACTTGAGCTGACCACCGCCAGGCAATATTTCCAGGAAAAAGAACGCTGTATCTTTTGCGACATGATCAGGCAAGAACTGGGAGTAGGGGAACGGCTGGTTTACGAGAACGAATATTTTGTCGTTTTTACGCCATTTGCTTCCAGGTTCCCGTTTGAGGTTTGGATCTTGCCCCGGCGGCATGAGTATGGCTTCCAGGAATTGCCGGATGAAGAAAGGACCCAGCTGGCTCGCTGTTTAAAAGATATTTTAACCAGGCTGAGAAAGACCTTGAACGATCCGCCGTATAATTATGTCCTGCACACCGCCCCAAATCCGGTCGCCCGCCCTGGCAAACCTGATTATTGGGGGACGATCCAATACGATTTCCATTGGCACATAGAGATCATTCCCCGGCTGACAAAACAAGCCGGGTTTGAGTGGGGTTCTGGGCTCTACATCAATCCGACCGCGCCGGAAGAAGCGGCTAAATATTTACGGGAAGCAAAAATATAACAAGGGGGTAAATAATGCCTCTAATTAAAAAGACGACCAAGACGCCTAAGGAAAAAGTCGCACCGAAAAAGAAGGTCGCGGCCGTCAAGAAAGTTGTTGAAAAAAAGCCCGCCAGGAAAAGATCTTCACTTATTAACGATGTTAGCAGTAAGATTCCTAAACAAAAAAAGTTAGCTCCGAATACTACGCTAACGGCTGAAGCTTCAAAATACTTTTTAGCCGAGCCTGATCAACCAAACTTATCGATCCAAAGCGACTTTATTTTTCCCGCCGGTTATGGTGATAATCGGATCGTTTTAATGGTTAGGGATCCTAACTGGGCTTATACTTATTGGGAAATAAGCAGCCAGCGGCTGCAGGAGATCGCCGGGGAGCTGGGCAAAACAATCTTTAACCGTTCGCAAAAGATCTTACGTGTTTACGATACCGAAAATTGGCGCTATTTTGATGTTGATATCAATAGCGAAGCGATCAACTGGTATCTAAAAATGCCAGAGACCGATCATTCTTATTGCGTGGAGATCGGCTTTGTAACACCAGATGGTCGTTTTATTGCGGCCGCCAGGTCTAATTGCGTAACTATGCCGCGTGATAAAGCTTCCGATCTTATTGATGAGAATTGGGTGCCAGGCGACTGGGATAATATTTATTCTTTATCCGGCGGTCACTCGGCTAGGACAGGCTCCTTTAGCTGGCTTTCTAGCTTTTCCCTCCAAAGGCATTAATTATGGAAAAAGGTTATCTTGCACTTGTTTTGCATGCTCATCTGCCTTTTGTCCGGCATCCGGAATTTAAAGAATTCTTGGAAGAAGATTGGCTTTATGAAGCGATCACCGAAACATATATTCCTCTCTTGCGCGTTCTTGAGGGCCTGGTTAACGACCATGTAGATTTCCGCCTTACCATGTCGATCACGCCGACTTTAGCCTCGATGTTCATCGATCCGCTGCTGCAAGATCGCTATCTGGCGCATTTGGATAAGCTGATCGAACTGACCAATTTGGAGATCGAGCGAACCAAACGGCAGGCAGAATTTAACCAACTGGCCAAGATGTATAACCGGATTTTCAACGAAACCCGGCAGATCTTTACTCACCAATACCATAAAAACCTGATCGGCGCGTTCAAAAAATTCCAAGATCTGGGGAAGCTTGAGATCATTACCTGCGGCGCGACCCACGGTTTTTTGCCGCTGATGGACATCAACCAAAAAGCGGTCCGGGCCCAGATAATGGTTGCCACCGCTCAATATGAAAAACTTTTTGGCCGTCCGGCTCGAGGGATCTGGCTGCCAGAGTGCGGATATCATCCTGACCACGATAAATATTTGAAAGAAGCGGGGATCAATTTTTTCCTGGTTGATAACCATGGCATCTTGCATGGCTCACCCCGGCCAAAATATGGGGTTTTTGCTCCGGTCTATTGCCGTTCCGGCGTCGCCGCTTTTGGCCGGGACCTTGAGTCATCGAAAGCGGTCTGGAGCGCGGAAGAAGGCTATCCCGGCGATCATAATCACCGGGAATTTTATCGCGACATCGGCTTTGATCTTGATTACGAATATATCCGGCCGTTCATTAATGCCGATGGGACAAGGATCAATACCGGGATAAAATATTATAGGATCACCGGCAAAGTTGATCTAGCCTTCAAAAAACCATATGTTGAGCAGTGGGCGAAGGATAAAGCGGCTGACCAAGCGGGAAACTTTATGTTCAACCGCGAAAAACAGGTTGAGCATTTATATGAGGCCTTAAAAAAGAAGCCGATAATTGTTTCACCCTACGACGCCGAACTTTTTGGCCATTGGTGGTATGAGGGACCGCAGTGGCTCGATTTTCTTTTTAGGAAAATGCATCATGACCAAAAGACCGTTAAACTAATTACTCCATCAGAGTATTTGGACCTGCATCCCCATAATCAAGTCGTAACTCCATCAATGTCGTCCTGGGGACATAAGGGATATAACGAAGTCTGGCTCGAAGGCTCGAACGACTGGATCTACCGTTACCTCCACAAAGCAGCCGATCGAATGGTTGAATTGGCCGGCGAACATCCAACGGCGGAGGGTGAAGTCAAAAGAGCGCTTAACCAGGCGGCTCGAGAACTTTTATTGGCTCAAGCGTCTGATTGGGCTTTTATTTTTAAGACCGGGACGTGCACTCCTTACGCATATAAACGGACCCGCGACCACATTGAACGCTTCTCTAAGATCTATGATTCAGTTAAGTCAAATTCCGTTGATACTGCGTGGCTGGCAGGAGTAGAGCACATGGACAACGCTTTTCCGGATATCGATTATAGGGTGTATAGCTAAATAAAATTAATATCCGCCACTTACAGTGGGGAGTTAGGTCATTGTTTATTTTCAAACAAAAAAATGATTTCATAGCCAAAATCAGGCAAAACATGTTGCTTGTGAGCTTGGCAATATTAAGCTTCATAGGCACAATACTTGTTCTTATTTGTACGGCTAGATATGGACCGGGAATTGACCCCGATTCAATTTCTTATATGTCCACTGCAAGTAGTTTGCTGGCTGGCCAAGGGTATCTACTCTGGAATGGTCAGCCGTTCACAGACTGGCCGCCTCTTTTCCCTACGATTTTAGCTATTCTTAGTTTAACAGACCTGGATTTCTTAAATGGAGCAGGATTTTTAAACGCGATTGTTTTTGGTTTGATAATTTTTACTTCTGGCCAATTATTTTGCTCGGTGATTCGGTCAAGAAAACTGATAATATTAGGGACGGTTTCTGTTCTATTGTCTGTTCCGCTTTTAGAGGTTTCCGTTAGTGTATTGTCCGAGCCGCTTTTTATTTTGTTGACCATATTGTTTATTATTTGTTTGCAGAAATTTATTCTTGAAAAACAGTGGTCTTATTTATTTTCGCTCTCGCTCATTGCGGCTCTTGCCTGCCTCCAAAGGTATATGGGTGTTACTCTAATCTTTACAGGCTTGGTGATAATTCTGTTTTTTATGCCTGGGACTTCTTTTTTACAAAAACTTAAATACGCGGTTGTTTTTTGCGGTCTTTCTCTTGCCCCTTTGCTTGTTTGGATCACGAGGAATCATTTATTAGTTCACGCGTTTTTTGGCCAAAGAGCTCCTTCATCATCCAACTTTTCGGAAAATATACGCTTTACGATTTTGACTTTGATTCCATGGTTTATGCCAAACGCAATATTTTTGTTGCTTAAAAAATGGGGGGGGGTATCTTAGCAATAATTGCAATTATCAGCTTTTATAAACGTGACCGAAGAAATAATAATGGATATATTCAAGTATTACCGGCTGGTTTGTTTATTATTATTTATACTACACATTTAATAACTTCCGCTACGACTACTCATTTTAATCAAATAGATTCTCGGTTATTATCACCAATATATGTTTTTATTATCTTTTTCATTTTATATGTATTCGAAGGGATTTTAAATTTATTTGGGCGATCTCCAAAAATATCAAGGATTTTAAACATTACGATTTTTATTTTCTTCTCTTTATGGCTAACATATCGACTTGTTCTGACTATCAGCCATGTGCCCGTAACTATGCGTAATGGAATTAATGGTTTTACCAGCACTTATTACAGTAAATCTCCTTTGATCTCATGGGTAAAAAAGAATCCACACCTATTAGATAGCATTATATACACCAATGTATCTCCACATGGCCTGTATTTTCTTGTTGGGAGAACAACGACGAACTTCAATTTTATTCATCCATGTAGTGACGACAATGTTCTACGGAATCTTCAAATGGAAGGGGAAACTGGAAATAAAGCATATCTTATCTGGCTTGAGAAAGATAAAAATATAATGCTACACAAACGTCAAATTTTCCGTTCCGTTTTTAGATTAGAAAAAATCGTCGTTTTACCTGATGGGGAAGTTTATCTCATTAAAGGGATGAAATCCGTTAATTAGAAATTATCCCATCAATATGCTAATATTCAAGCATATTTATGGCTGAATCACACATCGCAATTTTTAGGGGAAAAGAAATCAGGAAAACCATTTACAACAAAGAATGGTGGTTTTCGGTTGCAGATATAATTGAGGTTTTGACAGATAGTACCGACCCCAAGCAGTACATTAAAAAGATGAGACAACGGGACAAAGAATTGGATTCGTACTGGGGTACAATTTGTACCCCCCTTGAATTAATGGCTCCAGATGGAAAAAAGAGAGAAACAAATTGTGCTAACACCGAAGGGGTTTTTCGGATTATTCAATCAATCCCATCGCCTAAAGCGGAACCTTTTAAGCGTTGGCTAGCAAAAGTAGGGTACGAACGAATACAGGAAATCGAGGATCCGGAATTAGCAACCAAAAGAACAAAAGCCTTATATAAAGCTCAGGGCTACCCTGATAGTTGGATTGAAAAGAGAATGCGGGGTATAGCTATACGGGAGGAACTGACCGACGAATGGAATGATCGAGGTGTAAAAGAAGAAAGAGAATATGCTATCCTGACCGCGGAGATATCCAAAGCCGCTTTCGGCATGACTCCTTCTCAATATAAAAAATTCAAAGGGCTTAAACGTGAAAACTTGCGGGATCACATGAATGACCTGGAATTGATCTTTTCCATGCTGGGAGAAGCAGCCACAACAGAAATAACCAGAGAAAAGGACGCCAAGGGATTTCATGAAAACAAAGACGCGGCGCAAAGAGGCGGTAAGATCGCCGGCGACGCCAGAGAAAAGTTGGAAAAAGAAACAAAAAAAAGAATTCCGGTTAAGGACAATTATCTAGCAAAACAGAAGAACATACCTAGGGAATTACCAGGAACATTATGAAAGCCATCGTTCTAGCCGGCGGCCTGGGGACTAGGCTCCATCCACTGACGGTCAATATTCCTAAACCGATGATCCCGGTAGCCAACCAGCCAATGATGGAATATGTCATTTATCTTCTCCGAAAACACAATTTTACCGATATCACCGCTCTTCTTTATCATCAACCGGAAACA